>NZ_OX460931.1:337500-402500 GCF_949788565.1 Streptococcus agalactiae | reverse complement strand
TTGGGACCTTAGCTGGTGGTCTGGGCTGTTTCCCTTTCGACTACGGATCTTAGCACTCGCAGTCTGACTGCCGATTATATCTCGTTGGCATTCGGAGTTTATCTGAGATTGGTAATCCGGGATGGACCCCTCACCCAAACAGTGCTCTACCTCCAAGAGACTTAACATCGACGCTAGCCCTAAAGCTATTTCGGAGAGAACCAGCTATCTCCAAGTTCGTTTGGAATTTCTCCGCTACCCACAAGTCATCCAAGCACTTTTCAACGTGCCCTGGTTCGGTCCTCCAGTGAGTTTTACCTCACCTTCAACCTGCTCATGGGTAGGTCACATGGTTTCGGGTCTACAACATGATACTATGACGCCCTATTAAGACTCGGTTTCCCTACGGCTCCGTCTCTTCAACTTAACCTCGCATCATATCGTAACTCGCCGGTTCATTCTACAAAAGGCACGCTCTCACCCATTAACGGGCTCGAACTTGTTGTAGGCACACGGTTTCAGGTTCTATTTCACTCCCCTCCCGGGGTGCTTTTCACCTTTCCCTCACGGTACTGGTTCACTATCGGTCACTAGAGAGTATTTAGGGTTGGGAGATGGTCCTCCCAGATTCCGACGAGATTTCGCGTGTCTCGCCGTACTCAGGATACTGCTAAGGTTAATCTATCATTTTAAATACGAGGCTGTTACTCTCTTTGGCTTACCTTCCCAGGTAATTCTTCTATAATGATTAATCCTATATCGCAGTCCTACAACCCCGAAGTGTAAACACTTCGGTTTGCCCTCCTGCCGTTTCGCTCGCCGCTACTAAGGCAATCGCTTTTGCTTTCTCTTCCTGCAGCTACTTAGATGTTTCAGTTCACTGCGTCTTCCTTCTCATATCCTTAACAGATATGGATACTAGTCATTAACTAGTGGGTTCCCCCATTCGGACATCTCTGGATCAGCGCTTACTTACAGCTCCCCAAAGCATTTCGTCGTTAGTCACGTCCTTCTTCGGCTTCTAGTGCCAAGGCATCCACCGTGCGCCCTTATTAACTTAACCTTATTAACCTAGTTTCTTTAAAACTAGAAAACTCATTAAATATTCACAGCGTTTTCGGTTTATTTTCTTGTTACTTTCTACAATCTATTTCTAGATCGTGGAATTTGATATAGATATTCAATTTTCAATGAACAATTTGAATCTTTCGATTCAATGGAGCCTAGCGGGATCGAACCGCTGACCTCCTGCGTGCAAAGCAGGCGCTCTCCCAGCTGAGCTAAGGCCCCACAAGACCTCTCAAAACTAAACAAGACACAAATGGCAGGTTTCCTTATCCTTAGAAAGGAGGTGATCCAGCCGCACCTTCCGATACGGCTACCTTGTTACGACTTCACCCCAATCATCTATCCCACCTTAGGCGGCTGGCTCCTAAAAGGTTACCTCACCGACTTCGGGTGTTACAAACTCTCGTGGTGTGACGGGCGGTGTGTACAAGGCCCGGGAACGTATTCACCGCGGCGTGCTGATCCGCGATTACTAGCGATTCCGACTTCATGTAGGCGAGTTGCAGCCTACAATCCGAACTGAGATTGGCTTTAAGAGATTAGCTTGCCGTCACCGGCTTGCGACTCGTTGTACCAACCATTGTAGCACGTGTGTAGCCCAGGTCATAAGGGGCATGATGATTTGACGTCATCCCCACCTTCCTCCGGTTTATTACCGGCAGTCTCGCTAGAGTGCCCAACTTAATGATGGCAACTAACAATAGGGGTTGCGCTCGTTGCGGGACTTAACCCAACATCTCACGACACGAGCTGACGACAACCATGCACCACCTGTCACTTCTGCTCCGAAGAGAAAGCCTATCTCTAGGCCGGTCAGAAGGATGTCAAGACCTGGTAAGGTTCTTCGCGTTGCTTCGAATTAAACCACATGCTCCACCGCTTGTGCGGGCCCCCGTCAATTCCTTTGAGTTTCAACCTTGCGGTCGTACTCCCCAGGCGGAGTGCTTAATGCGTTAGCTGCGGCACTAAGCCCCGGAAAGGGCCTAACACCTAGCACTCATCGTTTACGGCGTGGACTACCAGGGTATCTAATCCTGTTTGCTCCCCACGCTTTCGAGCCTCAGCGTCAGTTACAGACCAGAGAGCCGCTTTCGCCACCGGTGTTCCTCCATATATCTACGCATTTCACCGCTACACATGGAATTCCACTCTCCCCTTCTGCACTCAAGTCCTCCAGTTTCCAAAGCGTACAATGGTTAAGCCACTGCCTTTAACTTCAGACTTAAAGAACCGCCTGCGCTCGCTTTACGCCCAATAAATCCGGACAACGCTCGGGACCTACGTATTACCGCGGCTGCTGGCACGTAGTTAGCCGTCCCTTTCTGGTTAGTTACCGTCACTTGGTAGATTTTCCACTCCTACCAACGTTCTTCTCTAACAACAGAGCTTTACGATCCGAAAACCTTCTTCACTCACGCGGCGTTGCTCGGTCAGACTTCCGTCCATTGCCGAAGATTCCCTACTGCTGCCTCCCGTAGGAGTCTGGGCCGTGTCTCAGTCCCAGTGTGGCCGATCACCCTCTCAGGTCGGCTATGTATCGTCGCCTTGGTGAGCCTTTACCTCACCAACTAGCTAATACAACGCAGGTCCATCTCACAGTGAAGCAATTGCTCCTTTTAAATAACTAACATGTGTTAATTACTCTTATGCGGTATTAGCTATCGTTTCCAATAGTTATCCCCCGCTATGAGGCAGGTTACCTACGCGTTACTCACCCGTTCGCAACTCATCAGTCTAGTGTAAACACCAAACCTCAGCGTTCTACTTGCATGTATTAGGCACGCCGCCAGCGTTCGTCCTGAGCCAGGATCAAACTCTCATTAAAAGTTTGAGCTTTGCTCTTTTCTGTCTCGCTGACAGATTTATTGTTTTTTTGTCATTGACGGATTTACATTGTAAATCCACCCTGCACATTCGTTCGTCTTGTTCAGTTTTCAAAGGTCTTTGCCTCTCTTGAGACAACTTCTATATTCTAGCAAACTTATTCTGCTTTGTCAACTACTTTTTTTAAGTTGTTAACTACGCGCTAATAGAAACTGCTCTCTCGAGACAACTTATTTAGTTTACTACATCATCTCTTACTTTGTCAACTCTTTTTTCATACTTTTTCTACATTTTCTGAAAATGTAGATAGAGCGCAAGAAAAAAAGAGGTCTCACCTCTTTTTATTTCTTAGTAACTACTACAAATCTATTAGGATCGTTACCTTCAGAATAACTTTCAACACCCTCTATAGTTGCAATTGTTTTATGAACAGTTTTTCGCTCACTGTTACTCATAGGATCCATATGGTAAGGTTCATTAGTCTCTAAAACACGCCTAGCTATTTTTTTAGAAAAATCAATTAAAGTTTCTGTACGATGCTCAACGTAGTCATGGACATTAATGGATACTGAAAAACTCTTAGAAAAGCGGTCATGAAGATAATTTTGTGCTAACAACTGCAACGATTTTAATACTTTTCCATGATAACCAATGATGCGCCCAGCTTCTGGCGTTTCTATTTGGAGATTTATTTGTCGCTTACTTGTCGTAGTTTCTATTGTTGCATCTAAATCCATCTCATAGATGATATTTTCAACGTATTTAGTCACCTGAGCAGCTGCTACTTCAATATTAGGAAGTAGGTCAATTTTTTCAATAGCTTCACTTGTAGTTACAACGTTTTTATCATCAATTTTTGGAAGTTCTGGTTGTGATACGTCTTCTTTTTCAAGCGTTTCATCAACCTCCTCTATATATTCTTCCACCACATCTACGCTAGACGGTACATTCTTAATATTTTTTAACGCTACCGATTCATTAATATCAGTTACTTCGTCGGTGATACCTTCTATTTCAACTTTTGCTGGCTTTTTACCAAAGCCCAAAAAACCTTTTTTCTCACGTGATACAACTTTTATATGTGCCCTCAATCGTGAAATGTTTAACTCTTGTAGTCCTTTTTCAATAGCTTCTTCTACAGTCGCTCCTGTAAATAATACCATGGTTTTCCTACTTTCTTTTCTTACTTGCTTTTCTCTTAGCACGTTTAACTCTTTGTTCTTTTTCATGTGCCACTCTTACTGCTTCTTCTCGAACCTTTATAATCTTGTATGGGTTGTTCAATAATAGAATTTGAAATACTTGAAAAGCATTAGACACCGTCCAGTATAAAACAACACCACTAGCAAAGTTAAAGCTTGTTACCAATATGATAAACGGCATAACATAAGTCATAAGAGTTAAAGCAATATTTTTTTCAACAGCTGCTTTGTTAGTTAACCAAGTTGATAAAAAGGTAAATAAGGCCGCCAGTACAGGTAAAATATAATATGGGTCCGGCTGTGATAATTCTAGGCTCAAAAATGTTCCTACTTTTAAGAAAGAAACCCTAGTCAAAGCTTGGAAAAGAGCCCATAGGACAGGTAACTGAATTAGAAGAGGTAATACACTTGCATATGGGTTAACTCCCTCAGCTTTATACATAGATTGCATTTCATCATTTAGCTTTAAACGGCTATCAGGATCTTTCCCTGGATATTTTTTTTGTAATTCCTTGAGCCTTGGCTGAATTTCCTGCATCTTTTGGCTGGATTTCATTTGCATATTATAAAGCGGCATCATAATCGCTCTGATTATTAGAGTGAATAAGATTATTCCCAAACCAATTGAATGGTTAAAGGAGAGCCATTGTATTGATTTAGCAAATGCATAAACTATTTGCTCCCATAATGTGGCTGAATGACTAGATACTTCTCCTCGTCCGCAAGCAACCAATAAAGAGCCTGTCAGCAATATTAAGCTAAATGTTTTAAGTTTTTTCTTCAATTTTATACCTTTCTAGATGAGTCCTGCTATTTTTAAAATGTGTATAAGATTTTTTTCTAATGCTTGATAGTCCAATTCCTCTACACCTTTACGCGCAATCACGACAAAATCATAATCTTGCAGCGCTGTTTTCTGAGAGAGTAAAACATGCCTAATTTTTCTTTTAATAGCGTTACGAACAACAGCATTTCCTAATTTCTTACTAACAGAGATTCCCACACGAAAGTGTTTTTGTTCTTTTTCTAAATAGTAGATAACAAATTTTCGATTAGCAACATTTTTACCTCTGCTGAAAATCATTTGAAAATCCTTATCACTTTTTACCCGATAGGTTTTTTTCAAAATAGTGCTCCATTTATCTAAATTGGTTTTATTATACCATAAATAACCTAAAAGACTCAATTCTTTTCTAATGTTACTATCATTGACAACAGACTAAACAAGACAAAGTGTATTAGAGTATGATATAATGTTAGCGCTATATGCCTTATTATTAGAAAGAAGGAATAAGATGACAAAACAAAAAATTGCCGTTCTTGGACCTGGTTCATGGGGGACTGCTCTTGCACAAGTATTAAATGACAATGGACACGAGGTACGCTTATGGGGAAACGTGGTTGAACAAATAGAAGAGATTAATACTAACCATACTAATCAACGTTACTTCAAAGATATTACCTTAGATTCCAAAATAAAAGCCTACACTAATCTTGAGGAAGCGATTAATAATGTTGACAGCATTTTATTCGTCGTCCCAACTAAAGTTACAAGACTTGTTGCTAAACAAGTGACTAATCTTTTAAAGCATAAAGTTGTTCTTATGCATGCTTCTAAGGGACTAGAACCTGGTACTCATGAACGACTTTCTACAATTTTAGAAGAAGAAATCTCTGAACAATATCGTAGTGATATCGTTGTTGTTTCAGGTCCCAGTCATGCTGAAGAAGCCATCGTTCGTGATATTACTTTGATTACTGCGGCTTCAAAAGATATTGAAGCAGCTAAGTATGTCCAAAAATTGTTTAGTAATCATTATTTTAGACTTTATACTAACACTGATGTCGTAGGAGTAGAAACAGCTGGTGCTCTAAAAAATATTATTGCTGTTGGTGCTGGAGCACTACACGGTCTTGGTTATGGTGATAATGCTAAAGCAGCTATTATTACGCGTGGTTTAGCTGAGATAACACGTCTTGGTGTACAATTAGGGGCCGACCCTCTCACTTTCAGTGGTTTATCCGGAGTTGGAGATTTAATTGTGACTGGTACATCTGTTCATTCTCGCAACTGGAGAGCGGGAGATGCTTTAGGACGTGGTGAGAAACTTGAAGATATTGAAAAAAATATGGGGATGGTTATTGAAGGTATCTCAACAACTAAAGTTGCTTACGAAATCGCCCAAAACTTAAATGTTTACATGCCCATTACAGAAGCTATTTATAAATCAATATATGAAGGGGCTAATATCAAAGATAGCATTTTAGATATGATGTCCAATGAATTTCGTTCAGAGAATGAATGGCACTAATATCGTTTATATTAATACTATTTAAAGGAGCTATATATGAAAGTCAGAAAAGCAGTTATCCCTGCCGCTGGTTTAGGAACACGTTTTTTACCTGCTACTAAAGCTTTAGCTAAAGAAATGCTTCCAATCGTTGATAAACCAACTATTCAATTTATTGTTGAAGAAGCACTAAAATCTGGAATTGAAGATATTTTAGTTGTAACTGGTAAATCAAAACGTTCTATAGAAGACCACTTTGATTCAAATTTTGAATTAGAATATAACCTAAAAGAGAAAGGGAAAAACGAACTTCTCAAACTTGTTGATGAAACAACTGGCATTCGACTCCATTTTATTCGACAAAGTCATCCTCGTGGGCTTGGAGATGCTGTGCTACAAGCAAAAGCCTTCGTTGGTAATGAACCTTTTGTTGTTATGCTAGGTGATGATCTAATGGATATTACCAATAATAAAGTTATTCCTCTCACCAAACAATTAATTAATGACTTTGAAGCTACTCATGCATCAACAATTGCTGTTATGGAAGTTCCACATGAAGATGTTTCTGCTTATGGTGTTATTGCTCCACAAGGAGAAGGAGTTAATGGTCTATATAGCGTTAACACTTTCGTTGAAAAACCTTCTCCCGAAGAGGCTCCAAGTAATTTGGCAATCATTGGTCGCTACTTGTTAACTCCAGAAATTTTTAATATTTTAGAAACTCAAAAACCTGGTGCAGGAAATGAGATTCAACTAACCGATGCTATCGATACTTTAAATAAAACGCAACGTGTTTTTGCTAGAAAATTTACAGGAGACCGTTACGACGTTGGTGACAAGTTTGGTTTTATGAAAACATCTATTGATTATGCTCTTCAACACCCACAAGTTAAAGATGACTTGAAGAAATATATCATTGATTTAGGAAAATCTCTAGAAAAAACATCTAAGAAGTAAAATATGAGTCAAGTACAATAAAAAAGTTTCCTAAATAGGAAACTTTTTTATTGTACTTGACGAAGAACTTATTGTTCCTCCACACTTTTATCATTTCATAGGAACTTGTATTTTCCCTGAAACAATATCCTCTTTAGCTTTTTTGACAGCAACAGATCCCTCACTAGACAATTGATGCTCTTTAATATCTACACCACTATCCTTTAGACCAAAAACTGTTACTTTCCCTCCTGGATATTGTTTTTTCTCTGTTAATTCTGCTACAGATTGGAGAGATTTCCCCACCTCTTTTATAGTAGATGCCAGAACAAAGTTTGCTTTCTTACCATCTTTTGAAACATAATTGCCTTCTTGACTTTGATCTCTGTCAACACCAATTACCCAGACTTTGTTAGATTCCTTGCGGGTCTCATTTTCAGTTTTAGCCTCACTAAAAATTCCTGCTCCTGTACCACCAGCAGCCTGGTAAATAACATCAACACCTGTTGCATACTGTGTGGCAGCAATCGTTTTACCTTTAGCTGCATCTGTAAATGAGCCTGCATAAGATACCGCAACTTTAATAGCCGGATCAATTGATTTTACTCCAGCCTTAAATCCTGCTTCAAATCGCTTAACAACGACGCCTTCCATCCCTCCTATAAAACCAACTGTTTTTGTCTTAGTTGTCTTAGCTGCAGCAACTCCAGCTAAGTAAGCAGCTTCATTGTCTGCAAAAGTAACACTAGCTACATTTTCTTTACCTTTAATGATATCATCTACAATAACGTATTTAACATCTTTATTATTTTCTGATACTTTTTCAATAGTATCATGAAGACCAAATCCAATACCAAAAATTAAATTATAACCACTAGAGGCTGCCGTATCAAGGTTATTAGCATGATCTGATTCATTAGATGACTGGAAATAATCAAAGCCATTACCTTTTGTCAACCCCTTCTTTTTTCCCCACTTTTGTAGCCCTTCCCAAGCTGATTGATTAAACGATTTATCGTCTACTCCACCTTGATTAGTTACCATCGCAACTTTGATATCTGATTTATTTGCAGACTTATCTGAACGATTACCACATGCTGTTAATGTTAGTACAGATAAAGATAGTAGAGTTAAGCCAATAATTTTTCTGTTCACCGAGAATGAACCTCCTAATAAGTTATAGTCACATAAAAACAGATTTCTATCATAACATAAAAAAATCATTTAGCAAACTTTATTCTATTTTTCCCAGAGAAAGTTTGGTTTTAGAGGCTATAGCCGTAGAATTATACCAACGATAGACCTATTAAGCTGATCGATACAATAATAAATATCATTAAAGCTAAAATACTTTGCCAAGTTTTAAATAATAAAGAACCATTTTGTTTTGTCAAAAAAATAGCCACCAATACTCCACCAACTAAACCACCAACATGGCCTGCTAAACTCACTCCGGGTGTGAAGATATTAAAAAATAAATTTAACAAGATCATCACTTGATATGATTTTCCAACTTGTTTTAAATAAGGATTTTTTCCAAAATACCCTGCGATTGCTATAGCAGAAAAAACACCAAATAAAGACGTTGAGGCTCCTGCTGCCACCACATGTGGAGTAAAAAATAGCGTAAAAATATTACCCATTAAGCCAGATAAAATATAGAGAATTAGAAATCTCAAACTTCCCCAAATACTTTCCCCCATTTGTCCTACGAAATACAGAGCTAAACCATTTAATAAAAAATGTTCCCAACCAATATGAACAAAGATAGGACTTATTAGTCTCCATAGATTTGTTGGATATGCTTTTAGATAATCACCTTGTATTCCACCAAATTGAAAAATAACTTGGCTAGACTCCGCTTGACTTCCATAAGTTAGTTGCATCAATAAAAAAACAAGGGTTGTCAGACTGACCAAGAGTACTGTCGTCGGATACTCTTTAGCGAACTTCTTCATAGACATAATACCTCCTTAACTGCTACGTCATGCTTCTCTTCTACAAAATCCTGTCTCTGACACCTATAAATAGTACTAATAGTATCACCTTCAAAATCACTCAAATAGCGATCAAAATAACCTGCACCATAACCTATACGAAAACCTTTATTGTTAAAGATAAGTCCGGGCACATGAATTAAGTCTATACTAGCTTTTTCAACAGCTCTATCATTAACAGGTTCTAATAAGCCAAACGGTGTTGTCCTCAAGTTATCTTTTTGATAGTCCACAAAAATCATTTTACCTTTTGGATAAGTTTTGGGAACAAGGACACGTTTGCCATCACATAAAGCTTGTTTAATAAGAAGTTGTGTATTGTATTCGTAGTCAAAAGATAGGTAAGTAGCAATTACACAACTATTTTGATAAGCTTTAGTTTTTATAAAAGCCTCTAAAAGTTTACAGTCAACTTCTGATTTGTAAGCTTGAGGTTGAGATTTTAAGGTTATCAAAACTTCTTTTCTTAATAATTTCTTTTCCATATATCTATGATACCATTAATATTGACCATTTATACAAAAATAGTATAGGGGAAAATAAAATGATAAAGTATGAATTTTTAAGGTTTATTTAAGGTTTCTACTGTATACTAGTATCATCCTAAAATAAGCGGTTTATCCTAGCCGTTAGGAAAATATTATCCTAAATTATTTTCCTTTTTCATAAATCTCCTGAGAAAAGTTAATAACTTTTCTCAACCCTTTTTCCAACCCACTATCGCTACCGGTGCTAGTGGGTTTTTAGTTATCCTACAACAAAACTAAAAAGTTCCTCTCTTTGAGGAACTTTTTAGTTAGATATTTTTAAAGACGTGCATTCAATTCAGCGCTAAGCTCTTCGAATCCAGGTTTACCTAGAAGAGCAAACATATTACGTTTATATGCTTCTACCCCTGGTTGATCAAATGGATTTACTGAGTTAAGATAACCTGAAAGGCCAATTGCTAACTCAAAGAAGTAAATAGTGTAACCAAGGGTGTAAGCGTCTTGTGTAGGAAGCGTTACAAACATATTTGGAACCCCACCATCTGTATGAGCAAGGAGTACACCATCTGTTGCTTTTTTATTAACAAAATCTACATCTTTTCCTTGAAGATAACCAAGACCATCTAAATCTTCGGTTAATTCAGGAATAGTCACATTTTTACGAGGTTTCTCAACGCGAACAACTGTCTCAAAGAGGTTACGGTAACCTTCTTGAATAAATTGACCAAGTGAGTGAAGATCAGTTGAGAAGTTTGCTGATGTAGGATAGATACCTTTTTGATCTTTACCTTCTGATTCACCTGCTAATTGTTTCCACCATTCACCAAAGTATTGTAATGATGGTTCGTAGTTAGCTAAAATCTCTGTGATATAACCTTTGCGATAAAGAACATTACGAACTGCAGCGTACTGATAAGCAATGTTTTCAGAGATTTTATCTGAAGATAAATCTTTACGAGCAGCATTTGCGCCTTCCATAAGAGCAGTAATATCTGCTCCTGAAGCAGCAATTGGAAGAAGACCTACGGCTGTCAGTACTGAGAAACGACCACCAACATTATCAGGAACTACAAATGTTTCCCAATTGTTAGCATCTGCTTCAACTTTTACGGCACCTTTAACTTTATCAGTTGTAGCGTAGATACGTTTATTAGCTTCTTCTTGACCGTACTTTTTAACTAGAAGTTCTTTAAATACACGGAAAGCAATCGCTGGTTCAGTTGTTGTACCTGATTTTGAAATGACATTTACTGAGAATTCTTTATCTTGGACGTATTCAACTAAATCGGCAAGGTAAGTAGATGAAATAGAATTTCCAGCATAAAGAATCTGAGGCGCTTTACGTTCTTCTGCGGTTTGCAAATTAGCAAAATGATTATTCAAAAAGTCAATTGCTGCTTTTGCGCCAAGGTACGAACCACCAATACCAATAACCACGAGTACTTCGCTATCTGATTTAATCTTTTCAGCGGCTTTTTGAATGCGAGAAAATTCTTCTTTGTCATAGTTTTCTGGGAGGTCCATCCATCCGAGAAAATCTGAGCCAGGACCAGTCCCTTGACGAAGGAAAGCATCTGCTGCACTTACTTGTGGTTGTAGGTAGTCTAACTCGTGTTCGCCTACAAATTGACCCAAGACTTTTGAATAGTCAAATGTAATATGTGTCATTTTATTTCTCCTAACAATTATGTTTCACTATCATCTTACTCTTTTGTGAGTTTTTTTTCAAGGTTTTTTAACTGTATTTTCATATTTTTTGAAACGCTACCAATTTTTATGAAACTTTCATAATTATTTCCAAAAACACTTTGACTTTTGAAAATAAAAAGAGCACACATTTAGCATCGCTTAGGGCTGCTGGATTCCTCCCCTGACCCACTTCACGAGTAAATGTTGCTCCAAAGATATTATAACAAAACTAATATTTTATTGCAAGCTATCAAATCTTAGTTTTTTCACTTAGTTTAGCTTCTTTCTTGCGTTGTCGTCCTTTTCGAAAGAAATCCTGCATTATTTTAGCGCATTGATCTTCTAAAATGCCGGTTTCAACCTCAACTCTATGATTAAGTCGGCTATCACTTAAAATATCATAGAGACTTCCCGCTGCTCCAAATTTCGTATTCTTAGCGCCATATATAACGTGGGGAATTCTAGCTAAGCCAATAGCTCCACTACACATTACACAAGGTTCTACAGTAACAAATAAAGTAGTATCTAATAAGCGCCAATTCCCTACCTTCTCATTTGCATTGTTAATAGCCATGATTTCAGCATGTAAAATAGCTTTATTAAACTCTTCACGAGCATTATGTCCTCTTCCAATAATATGACCATCTTTTACAATGACACAACCTATAGGAATTTCTTCTTTCTCTAAGGAGGATTTTGCCTCCTTTAGAGCTTCTGTCATAAACCATTCTTTTTCTTCTTGGGTAAATTTCTGCATTATAGTTTTCCTAAGTCCCAAGATTTATGTGGCTGAGCTAAATCAACAGAGATGCCACCTGCATACTTTTCAGACTGTAGTCGAAGTTCTTCCAAATGATTTTCGGGGTTTATTCCTTCTCCCGGAAACTGCGGAACATGTGTTAAAACTAATTTCTTAACTTTAGCGTTATAAGCAATCTCACCTGCTTCTTTACTAGTCAAATGTGCAATATGATTTTCATTTCCCTCGTAAAGATAAACGTCTGCTAAAAATAAATCTGCGCCTTTTGTAAAAGGTACAAGGTCAGCAAAATACCCAGAATCTCCTGTAAAGACTAATACTTGACCAGTTTCTCTTTCTGTAATCCTCATGGCATAGCAGACGACTGGGTGGACTGTTTTGATAAACGTAATATTGAAGGGACCAACTTGCTCAACTCCATTGGTATGATAAGCAATTCCTTGAGCAACGTTAGGTAATGTCAATTTAGAAAACTCATAATCATCCTCATTATGTCCATAAACTGGCAATACTTTGGGTTCCCATTTATCTTTAGGGTATAGCAAACGATAATGATACAACACACCCAAATCTGCTACATGATCTGGATGATAATGACTGATGATAACTGCATCCAAATCCAACGGGCTTATTTCTTTTTCTAGCTCATTGATTGAACGACTTCCCGCATCTATTAATAAGTGAAAATTATTTTCTCCAGTTAATAGAAAACTTGTGGTTCCTCCATCTTTATAAGGATAACCACCCCAACAACCTAACGTTGTTAATTTCATGATAATCCCCTCCTTACTGATTTAATGCTATTATACCAAATTTTATTAAGAATAACTGTTTTAGATTTTATGCACAAAAAAGACTAGTAAATCTAATATATAGCAATCTTGATTATTTTTCAGTCAAGAAAAAACTATCTTTATATTTAACAGCAACAACAGCAGCTATAATGGCTTTTATTGTATCTCCTGGGATAAATACTAAGTTTTGAAGAAGTGATTTATCTAATGGGATGTTCGTATAAGATGCCAGCCAAACTGCTCCTGCTACATCTACAAAAAGGACCCCTGCTAGCCATACAATAAGGAAAATAGCTATAAAATTCTTTTTATTTACTAATTTTACACCATATGAGATAAGCAAAGGAACAAACAACCAAGCAATAACATAACCAGCTGTTGGTCCTGTCAATACAGGTATAGTCGAACGTAAACCTGAGAATACAGGAATAACTAAACCGACAAGAAAGAAGAGCAAAATAGATAAACTCCCTTTTCTTCCGCCCAAAATAACACCAGCCATCATAACCCCTAGGTTTTGTAAGACGATAGGGACCGGAATGAAACCAAGTGGTAGAGCAGGAATGAAACCAAGTACCACCAATAAAGTAGCCATCATAGCCATCTGGATTAGGCTTTTTGTGTGAAACATTAAAAATTACTCCTTCGAAAAATAAATAGAATCATGGCGTTGACAATTTGGATTAAAAAGCATACGACAATAAGGACAAAAACCAGTTTTATACTCTTTTAATGTCAACATCTGACGACAAGAACCGCATAAGACAGGAAACGTTTCATCAGATTTTGTTGCTGCAAAACAATGCTCCTCGAGTGCATCATGACATTTATAACAAGCATAATATTTTTGACAAACAGCACATTTTAAAGCGACAATATCCAATTTAGTATGATAGTGGTAACAGCGGCTGCTACTATCAAGACCAATACCAAAGTACTCTTGCATCATGATTCCTCCTATAACATATTATACAAAAGTTTTTCTATTGTCAACTTTTTTAAAAAAACGGTTAACAAACAATTCAAAAAAAAGCCCTGTTTTACCAGGAACTTTTTTAAAAATTACGGTTATTCATGCCATAGCCATAGCGCTCCATAAAATCTTGACGGAATTCTAGAAGATTATCATCCATAATAGCTTGTCTGACATCTTTCATAAGATTGACAAGGAAATAAAGATTATGGTAACTAGTCAAACGAATACCAAAAGTTTCATCTGCTTTCAATAAGTGACGAATATAAGCGCGTGTATAATTTTTACAAGTATAGCAATCGCAATTTGGATCAAGAGGCGTAAAATCTTCTGCAAATTTAGCATTCTTAACAACTAAGCGACCTTGACTTGTCATACATGTCCCATTTCGAGCAATACGAGTAGGTAAGACGCAATCAAACATATCTACTCCTCGGATAACGGCGTCTATTAAACTATCTGGTGCACCAACTCCCATCAAATAACGAGGCTTATCATTCGGAAGCATTGGAACAGTAAAATCAAGAACTGCATTCATCTCATCATGTGTTTCTCCGACCGCAAGCCCTCCAATTGAATAACCTGGAAAATCCATCGATACTAAATCTCGTGCTGATTGACGACGTAAATCCTCAAACCCTGCCCCTTGAACAATACCAAATAGTCCTTGATCATGAGGACGGCGGTGGGCATTTAATCCACGTTCTGCCCAACGGCTTGTTCGCTCAATTGATTTTTTTACATAATCATAAGGCTGGTAAAATTGTGGACACTCATCAAAACTCATCATAATATCAGAACCAAGGTTATTTTGAATTGAAATAGCTTTTTCTGGTGATAAAAACATTTTCGCACCATTTAAATGGTTTTTAAAGGTTACTCCTTCTTCAGTGATGTTTCGACTATCAGCCAAAGAATAAACCTGAAAGCCTCCACTGTCTGTTAGAATAGCCTGATCCCAGTTCATGAATTTATGTAAACCTCCAGCTTTAGCAATCAATTCATCACCTGGACGTAACCATAAATGGTAGGTATTTGATAGAATAATTCCTGAACCCATTTCTTTTAGTTCTTCAGGAGATTGTGTCTTAACAGTTGCTTGTGTCCCAACAGGCATAAACATTGGTGTCGGAAATGTACCATGTGGTGTGATTATTTCACCAAGTCTGGCTCCTGTGTGTTTTTCCTGTTTAATTAATCGATATTTTATTGGATGATCAGTCATCGTTTTCTCCTTGCTTCCATGAAAAACAGTCATGGGCTTTAGTGCTAATCAATATCTAAATGTAATACTTTGTATTAATTTCTTTTTTAGCCATTAAGATTTTATCAAAAAAATGTACTCTTGTCATGCTCATCTTAAGGAATGTGTTATAATGAAATGAATTGTACTTTTGTGTATGGAGGAGATATGACGAATTCAGAAATTAAAAATGAGGCAAAAACTATATTAAGCAATCTTCAAGGTAAGAATCAACTTTTTTTACTCCCGATTCTCCTTAGTATTATTACGTTATATATATCATTTTATTATCAATATAATAATATGACACTACTTGATTTTTTTGTACCTCTTCCAGTTTATTTCTTTTACACACTTTTTATTATTTCAGTCAGTTTTGTAATGTTAGATGTCGTCAAAAATCAGAAACTAAACGTTAGATTCTCGGACAATACTTATGTATTTTCAAGCCATATTTTCTGGAAATTACTCTCAGTACTTGTTCTAAAAGGACTAATTTTATCTTTCTTTTATCTACTAAGTACTTTTGGTCTACTAATCATCATTTCAAGTTTTAGGCTACTTTTGAGTGGTAACCTTATCCTTGCCCCTGTTTTAATAGTTGTTAGTAGCCTAATTACTACTAAGGCAGTTATAAAACTCGTTCAACAATATTACTCCTATAGTATCTCAACTTTAGTATTTTACACTCAATTAGAAAGTGGAAACTATGAGGGACCGTCTAAAGTACTGGTTGCTAGTCGAGAACTAATGAATGGTAATAAACTTAGACTCTTCCTTTTAGACTTAAGTTTTATTGGTTGGCAGTTCCTTACAATCTTCAGTTTCGGATTAGTCTATATCTATCTCCTTCCTTACCAAACTACTGCGCGCTTAATCTTTTATAGAAACATTACAAAAAATAGCTAGGAATAATTCCTAGCTATTTTTGTAATTTAAGTACTAAAGAGAACTTACTGCCTTTTTGATACTGACTTTCGACCAAAATATCCCCATTCAGTTGATGTGCAAGTTGTCGCGCAATATAAAGACCTAGACCATGTCCTCCTGTCTTCATATTTCGTGAAGATTCTACACGATAAAGACGATTAAAAATAGAAGCAAGATCTTCATCTTTTATCCCATAGCCTTGGTCAATAATATCGATAACGATATCTTGACGATTTGAATAGGCCTTGATAGTCAAGGGACTTCCAGGATCAGAATATTTGACTGCATTGCTAATCAAATTCAATAAAATTCGTGATAATTTATCATATTGACTAGATAATTTCGAAACATCTGGCGCAACATCAATCATTACTTGGCGATTTTCTTTTTCAAACACCAATTGAAATTCAGATAAAATATCAATCAGTAGTTTATCCAGATAAATTGTTTCTTCTTTATGAGGTTCAGCCGTGTCTGACATAGTCTCTAATGTAATAAAACTTAATTCTTCAACCAGATAGTTAAGACGGTTTGTTTGACGAGAAATGGTATTGAGATAATAGTTAACTTCTTCTTCAGATATAATACCATCTAAAATACCTTCTACTGTTGATTGTATAGAAGTAATTGGAGTCTTGATATCATGTGAAAGTTGTGCAATCATCATTGTTTTTTCGCGTTCACTCTCGTTTAGAGATTTAAACGTTGACTCTAACTCCGAAGACATTTGGTTAAAGGCTGTCTCTAAATCCTTGAATTCTTGTGGTGAACAAATTTGTGCTTTTGTATCAAAACATCTTTGAGAAATATCCTTCATTTTTTGTTTTAACTTTTTCAAAGATGTAAATACACTTGATAATAAGAACAAATTAACTATACCACCTACAATACAGGCAATAATTGTAACTGAAAGGATGTAGTAAACACCTCGAGTCTCAATCAGCATATGATTAAGCCCAAAGAAAACACCTGCTACAGTTATTAACATAGAAATAAGGTAACCAATAACAATATAATATTTTAATTTCATTTTATTCCTCTAATTTATACCCTAATCCCCAAACTGTTTTGATAGTTGGGGTATTGTCTGTACTAAATTTAGCAAGGTCATTGCGTAAGGCATGGATATGAACATTCAAAGTATTAGTGTCATCTAAAAATTCTTCGCCCCAGACACGTTCATAAAGCTCTGTTTTTGAAAAAACACGATTCAAATGATTTGCTAATATCCAAAGCAAGTCAAATGATTTATTGGTTAAGGAAATTGTATTGCAGTCCACCATTACCAAACGTTGTTTTTGGTCGATAACCAAATCACCAATCGTCAACACTTCAGATTGTTGATGATTCCCATAGATACGTCTTAGAATATTTTTAACACGTAAAACTAATTCCCTAGGACTGAAAGGCTTGGAAATAAAGTCATCTGCACCCATACTCAAAGAGTAAATTTTATCTGGTTCAGATACTTTAGCGGTTATAAAGAGAAAAGGTTGGTTGGGTTCTCGAACTAGAACTTCACTAATAAAATCATAGCCATCCATTTTAGGCATCATAATATCACTAATAATTAGGTCAAAACGATTCTCATCTACCTCTTTGAGTGCTTCTATGCCATCCGCAGCTACTGACACTTCATATCCTGCTTGCTCTAGATAACGTCTATTAATATCAATAATTTCAAATTCATCGTCAACTAATAATAATTTTTGTGTCATTCTACTCTCCTAATGAGTCAAAATAGTGCTATACCTCTAGTATAACACTATTTTACCACGATAACCCTCAATAATTTTAAACAAATTTGGTGTTCTGAATTAAATACTATCCCTATCTTTGTTTAGATTTTTTAAGGCCTAGCGCAGTTAGACCTGTCGCAAAGGCTAGACTAAGCATACCTAGCACACCTACATTTTGTTGCTTTGTTTCACCTGTATTAGGTAAATTTTTAGACATCATAGACATTTTTTTACCAGCTTTATCATTTGATTTGGCTTGTGATGACATTTGCATATTAGCTGACATCTTGTTGTTAGACATCATCATACCGGTATTTATTTTAGATGAAGTCATTTCTTTCTTCATAGGCATTGTCATCTTATCTTTTTTCATCATCATTGATGTGCTATTCATATCTTTTTTAGCGACATTAATATGAATCATCACTGTCTTTTGTCCTAAAATAGTATTCATATCAACTTTGCCATCTTTCGTACCATAAATAGTGATAGTTGCTTGATAAGTATGGCTTCCATTTGCCTTAATTTGATCTAAGAGAGCTTGGCCTTTTTTACCGGCTGTATTGCCATTAAGAGAGACTTGGTAGAAGTATTTACCCTTAGTTAAATCTTTTAACGGTAATAATGGACTATTTTTACCAACACCATTGTCTGACCATTTTGCTCCCTCTGAAGCTTTAAGGATTAAACGCGTTAACATGCCATCCCCACCAAACGCTTCATATGGAATCGTTTCGTTAACACCTGCTAAAAATGGACCTTTAGCTTTTGCAGCACTAACATATTTTGCTGGGACGTCTACTTTTTCTTTAAAGGCCATCTTTAGAGAATTTTTTACTTCCATATCAGTTGTAATGTGAGGAATGTTAATGGTTACCATTTTTTGGCTAATCATGTTTTTTAAATCAACTTTACCATCTTTAGCACCATAAACTCTAATTGTGGCTTGGTAGCTATGTTTATCATTAGCTTTAATTTGATCTAAGAGAGCTTGTCCCTCTTTACCTGTCGTATTACCATTTAAAGAAACTTGATAGAAATATTTACCTTTAGTTAAGCCTTTCAATGGTAATAATGGACTATTTTTATCAACACCATTATCTGACCATTTTGCTCCTTCAGAAGATTTAAGGATTAAACGCGTTAACATGCCATCTCCACCAAACGCTTCATATGGAATCGTTTGATTTACACCTGCTAGAAATGGGCCATTCCCTTTTGCTGCATTAACATAATGAGCCGGAACGTCTACTGTCTGTTTAAAAGCAGTATCAGTTGATTTCTTTACCTCATCTACACTAGTCGTTTTGGTCATCGCTACAGGTGTCGGCGTTGCCATCATTTTTCTAACAGAGGTAGCCACCATCATAGGTTTGTCACTCGTTTTTTCAACTTTTGCCATATTTTGCATTTTAGGCATTTCTGAACTTGTCTCCATCGTAGTAACTTTTGATAATGCCTTATCAGTACTACTTTCTACATTTGTAGAAGTGTTAGCTGTTGGAGCTGTAATGGTTGTTTTAGGTTGGGACATCTCATCTGCTGAAACAATATGAGATTGCCCTAAAGCAACAATGCTTCCACTAGCAATCATTACAGATGCAGCTCCAACTTTCAATCGGCGAATTGACCATTTATTGTATTGTGATATTTTCATAAGGGATTCCTCTTTCTTTTTGTTAATGAGAGTATACCAACAAAAAATAAATCATTTTTTAAGCAATTATAAATTATTTCTTAATTATTACTTAGTAAAACTTAAACTTTTTCTCTTAGTCTATAAACAAAAAAAGATTGAACAATTACGTTTCAATCTTTTTTATATTTATCCTTACGCTTCCTCTGACACTCCGGACAGATACCATAAGCTACTAACTGAACTCTAGTCACTTCAAAACCTGTTTGTTGGTGTGCTTCTCTAGAAATATCCAATAAGTCAACATCGACAAAATCAACGATTTTCCCACAATCTTCACAGGCAATGTTTAGGTGCTGATGCCCCATAAAATCATAATAAGTTGTACTATAATTGCAAAGTTTTAGCTCTGTCACAAACCCCTCATCCACAAGGACCTTAAGGTTATTGTAAACTGTTGCCAAGCTCATGTTAGGATATTCTGGTAATAAATCATTGTAAATCTTTTCTGCACTCGGATGCTCACGACTATTAACCATATAGGAAATAATAGCTTTTCGAGTCTCAGTAATTCGAATACGTTTTTCACGGAGATGCTCTAGGACGTTTTCATAAGCATCGAGAGGTCTATGACCATGTGAATGACTGTCCATAGGACTCCTTTCCAGCACGAACTTTAATTTAGCATGGTTATTATAGCATAATTTATATTATTTGCCTATTAAACACGGTAATTAGTTAGTTTCTGAGTGTAATTTTTGGCATTCAACTTTCAGACATTTATTCATGACAATCTGTTTGTGTCCTGCTTGCTTTAGAATTGTCTCTGCTTCTTGACTTTCAAGTCCAAGCTGAGCCCAGAAAATATCAGCGTCTACTTCTAAAAATTCTCTTGCAATATCAGGTAAATACTCGCTACGTCGAAAAATATTAACAATATCAATATGTTCAGTGACATCCTTAAGTGAGGCATATGTCATTTGCCCAAGTATTTTCTGTCCTGCATTTTTAGGATTAACTGGAATAATTTGATAACCTGCTTCTTGCATTATTTTTGATACTTGATAAGCTGCAGTTTCTTGACGGTCTGACAGTCCTACAACTGCGATGGTCTTTGCTTTTGTTAAATAATTTTTTAACATAAAATCACTTGGATTTTGAAAATGATAAACCATATTAATGACTCCTTTACGTATGTTGTCCACTACTTCGCTTCATACCAAGTCTCACCTGCGTTCTCATCTGCAATCAAAGGTACCGATAAACTAATTGCTGACTCCATTGTTTTTGTAACCAACTCCCTGATTGCTCCTATCTCCTCGTTAGGGACTTCAAGTACAATTTCATCATGAACTTGCAACAGCATTTTTGATTTATAACCACCTTTATCAAGTACCCTATCTAAATTTATCATTGCAATTTTAAGAATATCAGCTGCACTTCCTTGGATTGGTGAATTGATTGCTGTGCGCTCTGCAAATTGGCGAATGTTAAAATTACGAGAATTAATATCTGGTAATGAACGACGACGATGGAAAAGTGTTTCAACGTAACCCTTATCTTTTGCTTCACGAACAACTGTTTCCATATAGTTTTTTATTCCAGGATAACGCTCAAAATAGGTGTCAATATATTGCTTCGCTAGTTTACGAGGTATTCCTAAATTATGCGATAGACCAAAATCTGAAATACCATAAACAATTCCAAAATTAACAGCCTTAGCATTTCGACGATCATTGGGAGTGACATTCTCAGGTTTTTCGATACCAAAAACACGCATAGCTGTTGAAGTATGAATATCAGCTCCCTCTTTAAAGGCAGCGATCAAATGTTCGTCTTTTGAAATATGTGCTAACACGCGCAATTCTATTTGAGAATAATCTGAACTCAATAAAACAGCATTGTCTTCTGATGGAACAAAAGCTTTTCGGATAAGCCGTCCTTGCTCTAGTCTAACTGGTATATTTTGAAGGTTTGGGTCAGAACTTGAAAGACGACCTGTCTGAGTCAAATCTTGAACATAACGTGTATGAATTTTACCATCTTCTAAAATATAATCTTGTAAACCAATAATATAGGTTGATTGCAATTTAGTGATTTGACGGTACTCTAAAATTTTAGTTACAAGAGGAGAAATCGGAGCTAAGCGCTCTAATACATCTACTGCAGTTGAATAACCTGTTTTTGTTTTTTTAGTCATTTCTACAGGAAGACCTAACGTTTCAAACAACAACTTTCCTAACTGTTTTGGAGAATTAATATTAAACTCTTGCCCAGCCAATTCATAGATTTCTTGTGTTAATGTTTCGATGACTTTTTGATTTTCAATGGCCATTTCATTCAAGGTATTTTTCTTAACCTTAATACCTCGAATTTCCATTTTAGCTAAAACATTCGCTAAAGGTTGCTCCATTTCAAACAGCAATTCTTCTTGCTCATTAGCTTTAAGCTGTTGCATAATATTAGCCTCAGAATCCACTAAAACTTTTACTTTTTTAGCTAGATGCTCAAGAAATCGTGTTTTTTCTGGTATAGCGCGTTTAGCACCTTTCCCATAAACAGCATCATCAGTATCCAGTGGCAGATTTGTATATAACCTAGCAATTGTTGATACTAGATTATCCTCAGTAGTAGACAAAAGGTACTTGGCCAATCTAGTATCAAAGGCTGGCTCTGGTAAATCAATATTAAAACGATTTAAAAGGACCTTACTTCTTTTAAAATCATAAGTTTTGATAGGTTTTGATAAAGCTTTTTTAAATAAAGCTTCTTGCAATAACGATACATTACTAGTAGCGTAGATTGTATCGCTATTTCCCCAAGCTATCCCAATTAAATCTTCTACATGGTAGTTATCACCCAACATCTCAAAGTAATAAAAATCATTATCGGAGAACATTTCTGTTTTTAATTGCTCCACTTCAGTAAAGTCAACCTCAAAATCTTCCTGACTTGTCTCCTCACCCAGAGCTGCTTTAAACTGTTTAAAATCCATCTCATCATAAAATTGAGACAAGGCTTTTATATCTTGCGGTCCACTATAAAGGATATCTTCTAAGCCGATTGTTATAGGTGATGCTATGTTGATTGTAGCTAGGGTCTTTGATAAGAAAGCTTGCTCCTTATCATTGATAAGGTTTTCTTTCATCTTAGACTGTTTCATAGCCTCAATATTTTCATAGATCCCTTCTAAGGAACCATATTCTGATAGCAACTTCAAGCCAGTTTTTTCACCGATTTTAGTAACCCCAGGAATATTATCTGATTTATCTCCCATCAAAGCTTTTAAATCAATAAATTGACTCGGCGTAATTCCCATTTTTTCCATAAGGTAAGCTGGCGTGAATTCTTCAAACTCAGCAACTCCCTTTTTAGAGATTTCTACTACCGTGTTAGTGTCTGTTAATTGAATTAAATCTTTATCCCCAGAAACCACCGTTATATCAAAATGTTCATTACTAGCTTCGGCTTGTTTTGCAAGAGTACCAATGATATCATCGGCTTCATAATGTTCCAATTCATAATGTTTGATGCCTAAGACATCTAATTGTTGACGAATGTAAGGAAATTGTTCACGAAATTCATCCGGAGTTTTAGCACGCCCACCTTTATAATCTGCATACATTTCCGTACGGAAAGTAGTTTTTCCGGCATCAAAAGCCACTAAAATATGACTAGGCTGGACACGACCTAAAATATGATTCAACATCAAATGGAAACCATATATGGCATTAGTATGAAGTCCAGAATTGTTTTTAAAGCGGTCAATTTGATTATAAAGAGCAAAAAAAGCACGAAAGGCTACAGATGAGCCATCAATTAAAAGTAATTTATTCTTGTTTGTCATAGGTCTATTATAGCATAAGCTATCTGTAAACTTCTGAATTTTGTTAGTTTATTAAACAAAAGAACCCTAAACAAACAGTGTTTAAAGTTCCCTTTATTATTCTATATCTATTTTAACGTAAAGCATAGTCATAAATAGCTTTAGCAACCCCTGCTTTGTTATTATCCACCGTTATATATTTACATCTAGATTTAATCTCATCTGATGCATTGCCCATAGCAACGCTATTGGGAACTAAATCTAATAATTCAATATCGTTAGGAGCATCACCGATGGCCATAACTTGATTAATATCCAGTCCTAATTTTGCTATCAAGGATTTTAAGCCTCTTGCTTTTGTTACTCCTTGAGGCATAATCTCATAAATATAGTCTTGGCTTCGAACTCCACTAAATTTCGAGATTAAGGCTTCTTCAACAGCTTCTTGAAAAGCAGTTACATCTGCATCTAATCCCATGTACATTGCTTGAAAGACAATTTCTTCTTGATTGCGAAGAGCATCTAAACTTGTTGACTTTGCTTTTGTAAAAACTAAATCAGCATCATAAGCAACAATTTCAGGAACTTCCTCTCCAACAGCGTAAAATGTATTTTCAGCTGTTAATGTTAAACAAACGTTGGGAAATTCTTTAACAACCTCCTCAAGAAAGATGAGTTCATCATGTGTTAAAGTTGCAGAATCAATCAATTGCCAATCTTTCGTGCTATAAGTGCTACAACCATTATTCATGATAATATACTCCTCTTTTGTTAAACCTAGTTCATTAAAATAAGGAAGTATACCTGACATCGGTCGCCCAGTACACAGTACAATTTTAATACCTGCTTGAGTTGCTTCTTTAATAGCTTGGATATTTTCCTTTGGAATTTTCTTTTCATCATTTAAAAGCGTTCCATCCATATCAATAGCAATTAATTTTATCATCTTTTTCTCCTCTATCATTTCTTACGTGGTCTGACAACTGGCAAGTGCCATTGTTTCTTATAACCCAACATCCTTAGGCTAGTTACAACTAACACTAACAAATAATAGTCAGTTGTTGTTTTAGCAATTTTAAAATATAAAATGATCCCCACTAATATTGACCAACCTGCATATATTTCACTTCTTAGTACTCCAGGTTTTCGGCCAGCCAGAACATCTCTGACAATACCACCACCTGCACCAGTTAGTACTGCTGCGACAATGACAGCACTAAGAGGTTGATGAGATTGAGTCGCATATAGTGCTCCTTGAACACTAAACGCTGCTAACCCAATAGCATCTGATACAACTTCGGCATCCCGTCCCTTACCACTCAACAAATTAGGGAAAATCATAATAAATAAAATAGCTGCTGCTGCTGCATAAAAAGCAATTCCTTGACTCCAAAGTGTTTCAATAGGCAAGCCAATTAGTACATTTCTAATAGCTCCACCACCAAATGCCGTTACAAAACCTAAGATAAAAAGCCCTAGAATATCAAATTCTTCCTCAATCGCCACAATAGCTCCCGAACTTGCAAAAGCTACGGTTCCAACCAAACTTAAAATGTTCCAAATATCAATTGACATCTGCACTCCTCACAACTAATTCTATTCTAGTTTATCATTTTTAGAATAAAAAAGAAGTGAGAAACTGCTCAAATTAAGAAATTAAAAGCTGTAACCACTTCTTTAGTTATTAATTTATTTCCTCTTCTAGTGAATACTTTGTGTCTTTTAAAGAACGTTTTAAAAGCCATTTGAATGTTTTTCCACTTACGACAACTTGATTTTTAGTCAAATCAACATTAACCTCGTCAACACCAATCACACTTGATAACTTATCAGAAACTGTTTTGGCACAACCATCACATTTCATGCCACTAACTCGATAGGTATGTTTCATATTCTTCTCCCTTCATAAAAATTCAGTCTTATTATCTTTATTATTTTAAGACTTTTAAGCGAAGTGCGTTTAAAACTACTGAAACTGAACTAAACGCCATAGCTAAGCCTGCCAACATAGGATTGAGTAAGGGACCACCAAAAAGATGTAAAACACCCATTGCCACTGGAATCGCTAAAACGTTATAAAAGAAAGCCCAAAATAAATTTTCCTTAATAATTTGAATCGTTTGTTTACTGATAGTCATTGCTTTTAAGAGATCTGTTAACTCAGGTTTCATCAACACGATATCTGCTGATTCAATAGCAATATCTGTTCCAGAACTCATAGAGATACCTACATCACTGCTAGCTAGCGCAGGAGCATCATTGATGCCATCACCAACCATCGCAATCTGTCCGCCTTTTTCTTTAAGTTCTAAAATAACGTTTGCTTTCTGATCAGGTAAAACTTCTGAAACAACTGTCGTGATACCCAATTTTTGTGCTATGGCATCTGCACTAGCCTTATTATCACCAGTAAGTAAAACTAAATTAAATCCTAATCTTTGTAACTGCTTAACTGTTTCTTGGCTATCTGTCTTTAGCTGGTCCGTTAAAGTTATTAAACCGCTCAACACTCCATTTTCGGAAACGTAAACCACAGTTTGTGCTTCTTCTTGAGCTATTTCTATATCAGCCTTTGCTAAATCTAAATTAACATCATTCTTAGTCATTAAGTTAGCATTACCTACAAGCATAGTTTTACCATTAATAGTTGCACTCAAACCGTAACCCAAAATATTTTTAAAAGCCATGACTTCCCTTAAGGGAAGTTCTTTCTCTTTTGCTTTATTAACAATTGTTTGGCTAAGTGGATGATTTGAAAGTTTTTCTACTGATGCTACCTGACCTAAAAACTCCTCTTTATCTCCCCCATATGTTTTGATAGCAACTACTTCTGGTTTCCCTTTGGTCAAGGTTCCTGTTTTATCAAAAACTATTGTATCAATGTGGTGAGCCTTTTCCAACACTTCACCACCTTTAAATAAAATACCATTCTCAGCTGCTTTACCACTAGCCACCATAATAGCTGTAGGAGTTGCCAACCCTAAAGCACATGGACAAGCAATCACTAAGACTGCAATCATAATCTTCAGAGAGAAGGCAAAACTTTGCCCCAGAATTAAGTACCAACTCAAGCCTGATAAAATTGCAATGACAATAACAAAAGGGACAAAGACTCCTGATACTTTGTCTGCTAAGTTAGCAATTGGAGCCTTACTTGTCTGTGCAGCTTCTACTAAGTTAATAATTTGTGATAGAAGGGAACCGCCAGCTTCTTTTTCAACGAAAATCGTTAAGCTACCTTGCCCATTAATGCTGGCACCGTAAACCTTACTACCAACCTTTTTTTCAACTGGAATACTTTCACCTGTTAACATGGATTCATCAATACTTGATTCTCCTGCTACAACATGGCCATCAAGAGGAATTTTTTCTCCAGGTTTGACAAGAATTGTTTCACCTATTTTAACTTTATCCAAAGGAACCATATAGTCTTCACCATCTTTGATAACTCTTGCTTCTTTTGCTGATAAAGTTAATAATTTTTCAATCGAGGCCGAAGTACGCCCTTTGGATAATATTTCAAAATATTTTCCTAGAGTAATAAGTGTTAAAATAACTGCAACAGATTCGAAATAAAGCTGGTGAGCGTAGTGTATGTCACCCTGTAATATTTCGTACAATCCATATAAGCTATAAATGAAAGCCGCTGTTGTGGCTATAGCAACTAATGAATCCATATTGGGATGCCTTTTAAAAAGTGCTTTAAAACCATTTTGGTAAAAGATACGCCCAAAATACATCACCGGTAGTGTTAACAATAATTGTATCATACCATAGTTTAGAGGTCCCTTATCTGGCATCAAAAATGATGGTAACCATAAGTTAATCATTGGTCCCATGGAAATATAGAGAAGAGGTATAGTTGCAACTGCTGACATCCAAAAGCGATGCCACATCTTTTCAATGGCTAATTGGTGCCGTTCAGATTGGCTTTTAGAAGTTTCCTCTTTGAAAAGCGATGCTTCGTATCCACTCTCAGAAACACACTCTTCAATCACATTTGGCGATAAGGTTGTATCATCAAACGTAACTGTCATTTTCTCTGTTGCTAAATTTACTACTGCACTATCCACATGGTCTAACTTGTTGACAGCTTTTTCTATCGTTAAAGCACAAGATGCACAAGTCATCCCATCAATCAAAAATGTTTCTTTTCTATTAGCCATATTTTCTCCTTTCTAATGGCATTGACACTGACCAGGAATGCAATTACAAGCTACACGTTCAAGTGTTTTGCCTTTCTTAGCTTCTAGTGATGATTGCAAATTTAATCGATCCTTCTCTGTCATTGGTATACTTTCCAATAAGTGTCTAACAATAGCAACATGTTTGGTCTGGCAAACTTTTTGAAATACACTATCTACCTCTGACATCATAGCTAAATCTTCATCAATTAAAGGAGAATAGCTAAATCCTTTTCCCATTTTTTCTCTGCTCACGTAGCCTTTATCTAAGAGCCTTCTTAATAAGGTTTTGACAGTTGAAGGAGTCCAATCATACTTCTCTAGTAAAACTGCTAGTATCTCATTACTGGTTGTATTCTGCTGTGCCCAAACCACTCTCATAATTTCCCATTCTGCGCTTGAAATAGTCATTTTCTCACCTCTTTCGATTTACGTTTGTAAACCAATTTTAGCAAATAAATCTACATTTGTAAACCGAAAAACATTTCTCATCTTTCTTTATTCTATTGACAAAGATGTTGGTTTTATTATAATAATATTACACAAAAATAACATTATATTAAGGAGAATACCTTGAAACCGTCCTTCAAAAAACTATTGCTACTATTTAGTATTATCACCATTTTATCCATCGCCTGTACACCACATGCAAAAGCAAGTGGGCGTTCATGGAAAAGTTGGTTTATCGAACAATACTTTTGGCTAAAGCGCGATAAAAGTTATTATAAAGTTCAAGATGAAAGCTCATTTCAAAAGTACTTAAATGCTAGCCGTGAACAATCTGATAAGGGTTATTACTTAGACCCAAACTCTGTTAATGGAGGGCTTGTTCAAGAGAGACTTTTTGATATGCAAGTCTATTCTTGGAATGACAACGGTAAAGCTAATCAAAAGACCATTTTCTATTTAGCTGGTGGCTCTTACTTAAATAATCCAACGCCTTACCATATCAGCATGCTTAAGACGCTCTCAACTAGTCTTGATGCAAAAATTATTTTACCAATTTATCCAAAAACTCCTCGTTATACCTATGATTATGCTATCCCTAGATTGGTTAACCTTTATAGACACTTTCATGAAAAAAACGCTAATCTCACTTTGATGGGTGATTCAGCTGGCGGAGGATTAGCACTAGGATTAGCGCATGCATTGTCTCACCAATCAGGGCAAGAGGCTATTCCTCAACCTAAAAATATTATCCTCTTATCTCCATGGCTAGATGTGACAATGAAACATCCAGAAATTCCCAAATACGAAGATACTGATCCTATCCTATCTGCTTGGGGTCTCGCACGTGTAGGTGAAATTTGGGCAAATGGTTCTAATAATACTAACCATACATATGTTAGTCCTAAAAATGCCCCTGCTACTAAACTCGCTCCTATTACGTTATTTACTGGAACACGAGAAATATTCTTCCCAGATATTCGCGATTATGCTGCACAACTCCAAGCAGCTAATCACCCCGTTAACTATATTGCACAAGAGGGAATGAATCATGTTTATCCAATTTACCCTATTGAAGAAGCTAAAACAGCACAGTATCAAATGATTGATATCATCAATAAAACTCCTTAATACTAGCTATCTCAACTCTAAAGCTATAAAAAATAAACCATGATTTTGACATGGTTTATTTTTTATTATTCTTAATCTTGATTCTAATCTTTTTTATCTAGATTGCGCAACATTTCATCAATCTTATTTCCGTATTCAATAGATTCATCTTTAACAAATTGTAAATCTGGTATTTTATACATAGTAAGGTTTTTGCCAAGTTCACGCTTAATAGTACCAGTTGCTTTTTCTAAACCAATTTGTGCTTTTTGATTATCAGAAGCAAGTGTCGAATGAATAGTATAAAATACTTTAGCCATTGAAAGGTCACCCAACATCTGAACATCAGTAATTGTGACATCTTGTACACGTGGATCATTAACTCGGAGACGCAAAATCTCATTGACTTCACGTTTAATTTCCATTCCAACGCGATCAATACGATGATTAGCCATAATTAATCCTTTCTTCATTGTGCTCATAACTTGAAAGCTAGGACGAGCCTAGCCATAATTTTGTATTTCCCTACCAACTAAAGATACAAGTTGAGTTTCTCATAGGGGTTATTTACGTTTAATTTCTTCCATAATGTATGCTTCAATAGTGTCATCTTCTTTGAGATCGTTATAATTCTCAATCATTAGACCACCTTCTTGAGCATTGCCGACTTCTTTAACATCATCTTTATAGTGTTTAAGACTTGCTAATTTACCATCAAAAATGACAACACCATCACGGATAACACGAACACTTGAATCACGAGTAACTTTACCATTGATAACCATAAATCCACCAATAGTTCCCACTTTTGAAACTTTAAAGGTCTCACGAATAATGGCTTCACCAAGGATTTTTTCTTGGTATTCAGGATCAAGTTTACCTTTCATCGCTTCTTCAACTTCTTCGATAACTTTATAGATAATGCTATGTTGACGAATTTCGACATCATCAGCATCTGCTTGTTGACGAGCTTGTGGAGTAGGGCGTACGTTAAATCCTATAATAACAGCATTTGATGCTTCAGCAAGTGTTACATCAGACTCATTAATAGCACCAACTGCTGAGTGAACAACGTTAACTTTTACTCCTTCAACATCAATCTTAAGGAGAGAAGCTGCAAGTGCTTCTACAGAACCTTGCACATCAGCTTTGATAATAACATTAACTGACTTAACTTCACCAGCTTTAAGGGTATCAAATAAGTTCTCGAGGCTAACACGTTGCGTGTTTTGGCGTTGTTTTAAGAGAGCACGTTTTGCACGTTCTTCACCTGCAGCACGCGCAGCTTTCTCATCTGCATAAACAGCAAAATGATCACCAGCCATTGGAGCTTCGTTCAAACCAGTAATAGAAACTGGTGTAGATGGACCCGCAACTTTGACACGACGCCCAAGATCATTAGTCATCGCACGAACACGTCCAAATGTATTACCAACAACGATTGGATCTTGTACATTTAAAGTACCTTGTTGGACAAGAAGCGTTGCAACGGCTCCCTTACCTTTATCAAGACGGGCTTCAATAACAGTACCAATAGCACGAACATCTGCATCTGCTTTTAATTCTTCCATTTCAGCAACTAAAAGAACTGTCTCAAGTAATTCTTGAATATTTTTACCAAACTTAGCTGAAATTTCAACAAATTCAGACTCACCACCCCATGCAGTAGAGATGACACCATGCTCAGCTAATTCACTGATAACGCGTTCTGGATTTGCACCAGGTTTATCAATTTTGTTGATAGCAACAATAATTGGGACACCCGCAGCTTTAGAGTGATTAATTGCCTCAACTGTCTGCGGCATAACACCATCATCAGCGGCAACGATAAGGATAGTAATATCAGTTACTGATGCACCACGCGCACGCATAGAAGTAAAGGCCGCATGCCCTGGTGTATCCAAGAAAGTAATTTTCTTGCCAGCTTCTTCAATCTGATAAGCACCAATATGTTGAGTAATTCCACCAGCTTCGCCAGTAGCGACACGTGAATTACGTAGAGTATCAAGAAGAGTTGTTTTACCATGATCAACGTGTCCCATGATAGTAACAACAGGCGGACGTTCCGTTAAGTTATCAGGATTAAGGTAATCCTCATCTGCAAAGAAGCGTTCAATATCAGCTTCATCAACTTCAACCTTAGCATGTGCTTCAATCCCGTAGTCAACCATCAATAGCTCAATAGTGTCTCCATCTAATGATTGATTCTGCGTTGCCATAACTCCCATCATAAAGAGTTTTTTAACAATTTCCGCTGGTTCGCGTTTAATACGTTTTGCAATTTCCGCAACGGTCATGCCCTCAGTATATTCAAATTCTTTTGGTAATTCATGGAATTTACGCTCTGTTACTGGTTTTGGAGCTCCATTAGTCTTACCTTTTTTATTTTTCTTATTATGATTCCAGTTACTATTTCTTTGATTTCTCACTTGGTTTTGATTATTCCAGTTTTTCTTATTTTTTGTTTGCTTTTGTCCATCTTCATTTTCATTTGAAAATTGACGAGACTTATCAGAACGAGTTTGTTTTTTACGACGACTATCTGCTGTCTGTGATGGCGTAGCGGCTACTTTATTGACAATTTCTTTTACCTTAGCAACAGGTTTAGAAGCAAGTTTTTCCTTAGCTTTTTGAGCTTCTTCTTGCGCTTTTAACGCTGCTGCTTTAGCTAGTTCTTGCTCCTTAGCTGCTTGACGTTTGGCTTCTTGCTCTTCACGGAAACGCTGCTCACTATGACGTGAGTATTCAGCATTTTGCTCAGCTTTCAAAGCTGCTGCTCGAGCTTTAAAGTCAATGCGATTGCCTGCAGGTTGCTGAGGACGCGTTTGGGGTTTCTGTTTATGATCAGCATAACGCCCATCATTTTTATTACGGTTATTTTGCTGACCTTGTCGGTTATCATTACGATTACCATTTGAACGCTTTTGACCTTGATGGCGTCTGTCGTCAGAGCGTGTATCATTATGGCGATTATTCTTACGGTGATCCCCATTATGTTGACGCTTCTCCGCTTCAGCTTTAGCACGAGCCTCGCGCTCCGCCTTAAAGTTACGACTTTGTGGTTTCGGTTTAGCTACAGGTTGAGTTGAAGGTTTATCATCGGACAAGCCTTGTTTGGTTTCAACAGTTTTAGATTCTGTTTTCACACCTTGATTAGTTTGAACAGAATTTGTTGGAGCTTTAGTTTTAGAAGAGCTAAAACTCTCAACAATACGTGTAGCATCATTTTCTTCAACGCTAGAAGCATGACTTTTTACAGGTAAGCCAAGCGATTGAGCTTGCTCAACCACTTCCTTACTCGTTTTTCCAATTTCCTTAGCGATTTCGTGTAATCTTTTCTTTGACAATTGATGTCCTCCTATTCTGTTATGCCATAAGAGTCCTCATTTTCTTTGAAAATCCAGCGTCTGCGACAGCAACCACTTTTCTTGGTTTGCCTAACGCATCACTTAATTCCAGTGTTGAAAACACTGTGGAGACTTCTGTTTTGTAGTAATTACTTTTATCAGTTACTTTTTTCGTCAAATTTGGGCCAGCATCATTTGCTAGAAAGATTAGCGATACTTGTTGATTTTGAATTGCTTTAATAACCAATTCTTCACCTGTAATAAGGCGCCCCGCACGCTGTGCTAACCCAATGAGATTTAATACTTTTTCTGAATTATTCAAGGCCTAACTCTCTTCTTTTGACCTTATGGTCGACATATGCCAATAGTTCATCATAGAATTCATCAGAAACTTCCATCGAAAAACTGCGATCAAACACTCGTTTCTTTTTCGCTAGGATAGCTTCATCATTGTCCAATTTTATGTAGGCACCTCGACCATTTTGCTTTCCGGTAGGATCTATAAAAACCTGTCCTTCTTTATTTTTAACAATTCGTAAAAGATCTCGCTTATCGATCACTTCACCAGAAACAACTGATTTTCTTAAAGGTATTTTTTTTGTTTTAGCCATAAAACACCTCTCTCATTTATATTATTCTGCCTTATCTGAAATAACTTCAGATTCTTGAGCTACTTCCTCAGTTTGAAGTTCTTGCGCTTCCATTTTTTCGTATTCACTTGCAGATTTAATATCAATACGATAGCCAGTCAAATGAGCTGCTAAACGCACATTTTGTCCTCGGCGACCAATAGCTAGCGATAACTTGCTATCTGGAACAACTACAGTAGCACGTTTTGTATCTTCATCATCAAAAAGTACCATATCAACTTCGGCTGGTGCAATAGCATTGTAAATGAATTCCGCTGGATCTTCAACCCATTGAATAACATCAATGTTTTCTTCAACCGGGATCTCCAATCCTGTTTTAGCATCAACGCGTTTAGGATGGAAATTACTGATAACTTTTTTAATGTTACTTCCACCGCGTCCAACAATTGTTCCAATCGCATCAACGTTTGAATTATGACTGCGTACAGCAACTTTAGTACGATCTCCAGCCTCACGAGAGACGCTCATAATCTCAACAGTTCCATCAAATACTTCTGGAATTTCTCGCTCCATAATGCGTTTGATAAACTCTGGATGACTACGGCTAACAAAAACGTTGACTCCTTTAGGATTATTCTCCACTTTATAGACATAAACATCAATCATATCATGAGATTTAAAGCTCTCTCCAGGAATCTGATCTTGATGCGATAATTGCGCCTCAAGTGAACCGAGATTGACATAAATAAAACGTTGGTCAAATCGTTCAACAGTACCAGTCATAATTTCACCTTCGTGTTGTTTGTATTCATTGAAGGTTACTTCACGCATTTGACGACGCATTTTTTCCATAATAGTTTGTTTTGCTGACTGAGCTGCCACGCGTCCAAATTCTGTAACAGATTCCTCAAAGCGAATCTTATCACCAAGTTCATACGCTGAGCTAATAGCAAGGGCATCTTTTAGGCTAATTTCCAAACGGCTATCAAAAACTTCATCAACAACTTCACGAACAGTATAGACGGTAAAGTCTGCTTTCTTCTCGTTAAATTCAATAACGCATGATTCTGATTGACCATAACGACGCTTATAGGCAGATTTTAGTGACTCAGTAACTGCATCAATAATATCTTCTTTATTAATGTGTTTTTCTTCTTCCAAAATACGGAAGGCTTCTAGCATTTCTTTGCTCATAGTGTCCATTCTTGCTTCGCAAGAATCATCCTTTCTTAAAGTTTAACCGCAAGACGGGCTTTTGCAACCGTCTGATAGGGAATATCTACAGTTTTATGACGTGTTTTGTCCATATAATCAATTGTCAAGGTTTCACCATCAAATGATAATAAGTCACCTTCAAATATTTTAACTTTATCAATGGATTTATACAGACTTACATTGATATAAGACCCAACAGCATTTGATAATGCTTCTGCTGTTTTAAGTGGTCTTTCCAACCCAGGACTTGAGACTTCAAGCATATACTGTTCTGGAAATGGATCTGGTTGAATTGTGTCAAGTAAGGGACTTACAACGTCTGTCAATTGTGCTGTATCTTCAACCGTAATGCCTCCGGGTTTATCAATTAAAATACTGAGCACATAGTCGCCACCCATTTTTTCGTATTCTACATCTACTAATTCAAACGGTGCTTGAATAGCAGGAGTTACGACTTGAGTAACAATATCAACAATAGTTTGATTTGCGATAACAGCTACCTCTTCTTTCTAACTTGCTTTAGAACTTATAATGACTATAAATTCTATGAATCACACACATAAGAGGCGAAGTAAAACTCCGCCCCTTTCTGTATTATTTAATACTATTATAGCACAAAATACGATTATTGCAATCATTTACTTTAAATTAGCATCACCGTACACTAATCTTATATCAAAAAATTAAAATTTTGTCCTCAGTTCTTTGTAAGAGCTTAGAAAACTTTATGCTAATACTTCAAGCTCAAAGAGAAACGATGATAAAATAAAAGAAATTTTTCGAAACTTGGACTTTTGACGAGTGAAAAAGGTGAACACTTAATAAACACTGATACATTAACAAGATTAAAGGAGAGGAGGGGATTCGAACCCCCGAGCCCCCATTAGGGACTACACGCTTTCCAAGCGTGCGCACTCAGCCACTATGCGACCTCTCCATAAAGGAGTAGCAAATAACTACCCACTTACTATTTACTTATTCTAAAATCGTGCTTCTACACGATAGATAACCTGTCCTTTATTTGAAAATTTGCGTTCGTACTCAGTCATGATATTTTGCTGGTAATCACTTGCATGTAAATCTAACCAAACTTGTTTTAAAGTCATACCGTATTGAGAAAAGCTAGCAAGGCTATATTCAAATAAACCTCTATTATCTGTTTTAAAATGAATTTCCCCCTGCTCAGGAAGTATGTCTTTATAGGTATCCAAGAAAGTCTTATAGGTCAATCGACGTTTCTCATGCTTTTTCTTAGGCCATGGATCACTAAAGTTAAGATACATCAAATCAACTTCGCCAGTATCAAAGTAGTTTGATAGACTAGAACCATCAACTAATAGTAATTTGATATTCTTAGCACCGCTATCTAGAACTTTATCCAAAGCATAGGAAAGCACTGACAATTGAATATCAATTCCAATATAATTGATATCTGGATTTTGCTCTGCCATACCAGTGATAAAAGCCCCTTTTCCGGAACCAACTTCTATGTGAATGGGGTTATTATTTCCAAAAATCTCATGCCAACGCCCTTTGGCTTCTTCTGGATTTGAAATAACATAGTGAGGATTATTTTCTAAGTGTTCCTCTGCACCCTTACGTTTTCTAACTCGCATTATGCTTTTTAATTAACTCTCTAAACTTTCGTAATTCATAAATTTCTTGATTGACATGCTCCATATCTCGTTTATCAAAACATTTGATTATCTGTGATAAATATGAAAATTGCCCATACCAGATAATTTTGCTCCAGACTTTCTCATTATCTTTATAACCGTAGTAAGACAGCCAATCTTTCCAGTGTTTTTGTGGAATATAATGACTTAAAATATATGCAACGTCATACATGCGATCTGTTAAACGAACAGAATCCCAATCAACCAAATAAATTAAACCACTTGTTGTAATAACCCAGTTGCTATGTTTGATATCTCCGTGAACGATTGTTGCAACCTCTGTTCGAAACTCAGGTAAACTACGCTTTAACTCAGTCACAATAGATTGCAAATAAGTGTTTTCTCGGATTTGAATAGGAGTTTGTTTTTCCCAATCCATCAACAAATCATAAGGGTTTTCAATTTTATACCCTAATTGTAACAGTTGATTTACTAAGGGACGAGACTTGTGCAGGCGCAATAAAATATGAATAATCTGTTTACTACCCATATCTTCTTTAGTCAATGTTCGACCATCTAACCATTCTTGAGCACTCATCATATCGCCATTACTTGTACGGCGTGCCCACAGTAGTTGTGGCGCAATCTGTTCCTTAGCTAAGGCTGGCAAAATAGGTGTCGTATTATATTTGACAAAGACACGTTCACCATTTGGATAAGTACCAATATAGGCTTTGCCACTTTTTCCTCTTAAGGGAGTAAGCGTCAATTCTTGATTTGATATTGTCACCAGCAGTCCCTCCTTTTCATTTAGTCGTTTCCTCTTATTTTACTTGTTTTATAGGCTTTAGTCAATCATCTTCTTTATTTTGTAAGGGATGTAATATTCCGTCACAATTAACATCAAAACTATCAATAATATAACAGGTTTCAATTCTCTTATAAGTATGCTATCAATTACTGTCACAGCATATGATAATACTCTGAGAAAACCTTTTAGCTGACTTGCTTTAGCATTTAATCTAACTGGATAGAGCTGATTCATGTATTGATAATCAAAATGGTGACCTAAAGCTAATAATTGGAACAATAATAAGTAGTTAAATACAAATGCCAGAGCAAGGGCGAGGTAGGTTTCGTTAACAAAGATGACTGATAAGATATTTAAAGTTACCAACCTTATGGTTAAACCAAGATAATCTGAGCTTCTTAGAAATGCCCTCACAAATAAGTTAGTCCATAAACGCGATGGCGTTTTAGAAATAAGTTTTAAAATACCATCTAAAAATGAACGACGTTTTACACTTGTCGAAATTCCCTTAACATTTGTAAACAAAGAGAAAAATTTTAATATACTCTGTTTTCTTTCCTGCTCATGATTTATAGCTGCATCCCAGTTCAAATTTTGATTGTTATAAAAGACCTTTACCTTGTAAGTTATCACCAACCATTTGATTATTCCTAGACCAAAAATTAACAATGTAATCATAAAAACTGACAAGCCTAACTTTATCAAAATTGGTGATATTAATACTAAAAATAAGGTTTGAATAACCAACCAAAAGATATAAGTCCGTTTTTTAGCAGAATTTATAATTTCCTTTATTGCTTCTTCTTTTATAAGTAAAAATTGTTTATCAGCCGGTTCTAAATAGCTGGCTATTCCCCCCATCGCTAGTAACATTAAGATAATGATTGACACAATCACGATAATTGGCCAATGTGTTTTTGGAAAGTCTTTTAGTAATTGGCTATACTGATATAACAAAAAACCTGACAAAAACATTAATACTAATACAAAATGATCATTAAAGACGTATCTCAAATATTTACTATTTTGAGTTAAAAAGAGACTTCGACGTTTATTAAATAACTTTTTCATATCACACCTCTTTTGTCAGAGCTATGTAGATGTCATTTAAATTAGCATTACTGTCTCCAAAAATAGCCCGTAATTCCTCTAGGGTTCCAACTGCCCGTATTTCTCCTTTATGTAAAATAACAAAACGATCACACATTTTTTCGGCAGAATCTAATACGTGCGTTGACATCAAAATAGATTTCCCTTTAGCTTTTTCTTCTGCTAGAAGATTAATCAAATCTGAAATAGCTAGTGGATCCAAACCTAAAAATGGTTCATCAACAATAAATAAACTTGGAGATACAACAAAAGCACAAATAATCATAACCTTTTGTTTCATTCCCTTTGAAAAATGCATTGGAAACCAGTCTAATTTATCTGTTAGACGAAACATCTCTAATAGTTTTTGCGCACGTTCCATAACTTCATCGGTGGCAATATCATACGCCATAGCTACCGTTTCTAAATGTTCCCTGAGAGTTAGTTCCTCATAGAGACTTGGTGTCTCAGGAATAAAGCCTATTTTCTTTCTATAAAGTTCTTGGTCGGCTTCAAGACTAATACCATCAATTGTAATATCTCCTTGATAGGGTCTCAAAATACCAATAATCTCGTTAATAGTGGTTGATTTTCCTGCACCATTAAGCCCAATTAATCCAACTAACTCTCCATCATTTACTTCAAAAGAAATATTTTTTAAAACTGGGATATTAACATACCCCCCTGTAACATTTTCAATTTTTAACATTGTCATTCTCTCTATCTTTGATATACTTCATTAACTATTATAACAAAATAAGAAAGGGAAGGTCTATTCTTATGGATAATTGTATCTTAGAATTCCCTTATAGTTTTGAAAATAACTTTAAACCTATTTTGTCCGCTTTTACATCTAATTGAAATGCCAAGCTACCCCATGCTCCCATTATGTTTACAAAAAGCACCTCCATCACTCATCGGACAAAAAAAGACACCTCAAAAAGGTGTCTTTTTAGTATCAATATAATAAATGCAAAGTAATCAGAATATTAGGCTATAAAACTATCAAACTCAATTATCAGAATAAATAACTGTATTTTTTAGTATATTCGTTGATTTTACCTTCTAATTTTTTTAGAGCAGTTCTCTTAGAAATACCCTCATCATATTTAACACCATCCAAGTCCCAAATTAGTTCTTTATGTAATTTTTCTGCTAAACTAGATTTCCCTTGCGGAAACTTAGCATCAATAAGAGCTGAAATTCTTTGATATTCTTGCTCTAGTTCTGAATACTCACTGTTTTTATTTTCAACTTCTTTTCTTAATGTGTCTAATACATAAGAATCTTGTCTTGATTTAACCTTTCTAAGTAAGGCAAGTTTTTCTTTAAAAGGTATATTTAGTTTTTTTATACGCTCCTGAAGTTCTATCTGGTTATTATAGTTATATTCCTCAGTTAAATCCATATTATTTGATCTATGTGGCTGATAGTTATTATATGTATCCGCAGTAACGCTATTATATCCTAAAAAGAGAGCAGTAAGAGCTGCAGTAGATAATATTATTTTATTTAATTTCAAAATAGTTTTCCTTCTATGATAAATCTCAATTATCATTTTTATTTTATTTATATTATTTATTATACATTTAATTAGATAAAAATGTCAATCATTATATTTAAATTTATTTTAGATACTTCCAAAATTCTAGAAATGTACTTACTCAATAATAAACATCATTAAAAATTGCAATACCCTTTAGGTCATGCTAAGATAAGTATGATGGTAAATATAGATATCACAATCAATACGGGCTACTTTCATTTCCCTGTACGACTTATGACCTATCAAACGATAAAAATTTACCATTCCTTAATAGCTACCCAATAAATTTTTCAACATGAAAGGAATTAGTTATGGATAATTGTATTTTTTGTAAAATCATCAGTGGAGAAATCCCTTCATCAAAAGTTTATGAAGATGATGAAGTATTAGCTTTTCTCGACATTACACAAACTACGACCGGGCACACCCTTCTTATTCCTAAAAAACATGTTCGAAATGTGTTAGAGATGGATGAAAAAACTGCACAGATAACCTTTGAACGCTTGCCTAAAGTGGCGCGTGCTGTCCAAGCTGCTACAAAAGCCAAAGGAATGAATATTATTAACAACAATGAGGAAATTGCTGGACAAACTGTTTTTCATGCACACGTCCACCTTGTTCCCCGCTTTGATGAATCAGACGGTATCAAAATTCACTACACTACTCATGAACCCGACTTTGAGGCACTTGCAAAATTAGCCAAAGAAATTAGAAAAGAGATTCAATTATGAAAATAGGTCGTTTAATTGCACTAGGTTTAGTTAGTTTAGGAGCGCTTGAACTTTACAAAAATAGAAAAACTATCAAGGATTCCTATCAAAATACAAAAAATGAGACAGATTCAGCTAAATTAAAATTAGAACGTATCAAAAATGATCTTGCTATTATTAGTCAGGAAAAAGAAAAAATCAGATTAATTTCTCAAGAACTCAATCATAAATTCCAAGTGTTTAATAAAGATATTCAACCTCGTTTAGAAGAAATTAATCAACGCATGGCTAAATATCAAGAGAAAGACGAATAAGCCGACGGTATAAAAATATCTACTCTAAATATAAAAAGAGCAAATAATGCTCTTTTTTATATTTTATGGATTAGTTTGACCTGGTACTGGTTGCGTTCCTGTGTTTGGATTAGGCGTTGCAGCCCCGTTATGATTATTGACACTTCCACTTGAATCAGCCTGACCTGTGTTAGTGTTACTGCTATAGTTACTAGCAGGAGTGCTACTATTATAGTAATTTTGATGAGTTGTTTGATTAGTCTCAGAACTATAAGTAGTATTACCACTGTAACTTGGTGGTGCTTCTGAATAAGGTGTTGTATTATAATTATTCTCTTGTGTTGATGAATAAGTAGAAGAATCATTACTAGCAGTAGTACCATAGTAATCTTCATATAGAATCGCGCTTGTCTTCAGAGTTTTACTACGCTTTTTATCCAGTTCTTTCTTAATTCTATTTTGAACTGCAAGTAGATGTTTCTTAGTTAAAATTTGATAAGAGCCACCATCTGATAAAGTAGCGTCTTCACCCTTCAACTGATAAGATTTAATATGTTCCAATGAATCTTTATAAGCTAACAAATTAGGAATCGTTTTTGATGATATCTCAATATTAGTTTGCATGTTATTACTTACTGCGGAAAGAATTTTTTTGTATGAACTAATACTATTTAACGCCAATATTTTTTTAAGGACTTTTTGAATTACTTCACGTTGTCTTTTTTGACGCCCATAATCTCCCTCTGGATCATCATAGCGCATACGAGAATAAACAAGTGCTTGTTCTCCATTTATTTTATGTGTCCCTGGTTCAACAACAGCCTTGTACTCTGGTTCATTGGCAGCAATTGATATTGGAAAGTCAAATTTATTAGTTACTGTTATACCACCAACAGCATTGACTAAATCAACTAATCCTTGCATATTAATTTGCATAAAGTAATCAACATTAATATCTAATAAGTCTTGAACAGTCATCAATGCCATTTCCGCACCACCAGAAGCATAGGCTGCATTTAGCTTTGCTTCTACTCCAGTCTGTCCATTATTTTTGGGACCACTCAATTTAATCAATACGTCACGTTCTAAGCTTGTCATCGTTGTTTTATTAGTTTTAGGATTTATAGTGACTAAGATCATAGAATCGCTATTTCCTGACCACTTAGATTTTCGATGCTCTGAACCTGTGTCCACACCCATTAATAGTATTGAAAACGGCTTTGTTTCTTCAATAGCATGACTTTTTGATTTAGCTAGCTTAAAATCTTTAAAAGTCTTAGACAATTCATTAGTCGAAAAATTATAAGCTGAGGCAACATAGACTCCCAATGCAATTACTGTTGTTAAAATAATTGCAGAAAACATTAAGGTTATTTTTTTCCAAATTTTCATGTATATTCCTAATCTATCAACTTACTCATTCTGTAAATGTCTAGAAATTCTCCATTTTCTCTTTTAATACCTCTTGTTTGAAGCCCATCTATTTCAAAACCGAATTTTTGGTAGAGGTGAATAGCACGTTCATTACGTCCTTGGACTGATAGTTCTAAGCGGCGTGTAATATCGTTATCTGACGCCCATTCTATTGCTTCTTCCATGAGAATATGACCAATACCATATCCCCAATAATCCTTCTGAACGGCAATAAAAAGATCCCCAACGTGTTCAATTTCAATATCAGACTGACTAATGATTGTTATCAAGCCGATCACTTTATTTTTTAATTTAGCAATCAAACAAATGCAATTTTTCGTCATTAAGGTATTTTCAATAAACGTTTCCATTTCTGACAAAGATAGTTGATTGCTCACCGTATGCAAAATAAAATCTGTTTCCTCAGTAACAGTATTTAAAAATTCAAGGATCGCAGATGCTTCCTCTCTCGAAGCTTCTATAAAATCAACAGCAAATTGTTTAGACATCTTGAATCGCCTCAATAATTTCTCTTGCGCGATGCCCATAAGCTTCTAACTGAACCTGACGTCCTTGATTGCTCCTCGTAATAACAATTTCTAAGTAGTTATTGATAAGGTTATCACTAAGCAACTCTCCCCATTCAATAACTGTTACTCCTTGACCAAACAAGAAGTCATCTAAGTCAATAGAATCAGGATCATCTCCAATACGATAAACATCCAAATGGTAAAGTGGTACACGCCCTTCATATTCTCTAACAATAGTGTAAGTTGGGCTCTTAATCATTTGTTTTATGTCTAATCCCTTTGCAATACCTTTTGTAAGAGTTGTTTTGCCTGCACCTAAATTACCAGTCAATAATACGATATCTCCTGACTTTAAAACAGTACCCAGTTTTTGCCCTAGGGCAATAAGCTCTTCTTCATTTTGAGTATAAAACATAGAGATATTATACCAGAAATATCTCTGTCTTCCAACAGTTTGCTGATTCTGACAGCCCCATAGCATATATTTCTTCACTTTTCTTAAGAAAAAAGGAAACCAGGCTACAAATCTGATTTCCTTTTATCTTATTTATCAAACTATAATATTACAAAATAGCCAAGCTGATAAAGTTTAGAATAAATAATATATCTAAAATCCACAGTACCACATGAATATCTTTTGCTTGTCCTTTGATGACTTTAGCTAGTGTATAGGTCAAGAAACCAGCTGCAATACCATAAGTAATGCTATAAGTAAACCCCATAAAAAGAGAAGTAAAGAAAGCTGGGATAGCTTCTGACATATCATCCCATTTGATATCTTTTAAATTTGAAAGCATCATAATACCAACAATAACCAATATTGGTGCAGTAGCTTGACTCGGAACGATAGATACTAGTGGACTAAAAAAACTAGATATAGCAAACAAACCAGCAACTACTAAGGCTGTCAATCCTGTACGACCACCAGCTCCGATTCCTGCTGCTGACTCAACATAGGTTGTAACGTTAGATGTTCCACAAATAGCACCAAAAGTTGTCCCAATTAAGTCTGAATAGAGTGCTTTGTCTAAACTCTTAGATTCATGATTATCACCAGTCGTTGCTAAGATACCAACTTTTTCTCCGGTACCAATGAGCGTTCCAATGGTATCAAAAATATCAGTCAGTGAAAAAGCAAGAATGGCCATTAATACACTTGGTAGACGTGAAGGATTAGAAAATAAAGAAATTAATCCTTTCTCTCCTAATGCAACTCCAAATACTTGCTTCAAATCTCTAAAAGAGGCCGAGAGGTTAGTTGCTTCCCAATTAATAGCATCTAACTTAACCACTCCCATTAAAATACCTAAGAGGGTCGTTGTTAATATCGATAGAATAATCCCTCCACGGATACCCTTTACAATAAAGAAGATGGTAATGCTTAAACCAATCAAAGATAATAAAATGGCTGGATTATCAAACGACACTAGCCCTGGCGTTGCTGAAGAATTTGCTGTAATAGTAGCCAATCCTTTCGCAGCACCCTTTCCAACAACATCATACGTCCCAGGATCAATTGAAAATTTCAAAAAACCAGCATTTTTAATCCCAACGTATGCTAAAAAAGTTCCGATTCCTGCTGTAATGGCTGATTTTAAAGTTGTTGGGATAGACTCAATAATCATCTTTCTAACTTTCGTTAAAGTAATAATCAGAGAAATCAAACCACAAATAAATACCATAGCTAAGGCTTCTTGCCATGTATATCCCAATGCAAAGACAACTGTATATGTAAAGAAAGCATTTAATCCCATCCCAGGAGCTTGTGCATAGGGAAGGTTAGCATAGAAAGCCATAACAGATGTAGCTACAACGGCACCAATAATCGTCGCTAAGAAAACTCCTTGTGCTGGCATCCCAGTCTGAGATAAAATAGCTGGATTTACAAACAAAATGTACGACATTGCAAAGAAAGTCGTTAGACCAGCAGTGATTTCAGTCCGAATTGTCGTCCCGTGTTCCTTTAGCTTAAAAAACTTTTCCATTTTAAAATCGGATTCTCCTTTATTTTTTGCTATTTTACACTTTTAAAAAAATTAATCGTTCTTATATTTACGAACGACTAATATATATTAACAAAAAATAATTCACTTTTCAAGCTTTTTCCCTGCAGAATAATCCATAAAAATAAGACACAATACCTGTAAAAATGTAAATCCTAAAATAAAGTGGAATGAATCCCTACTCGGAACCGCTAAAAGTTCGTTAATTACCACTTGTGGCTTCGTTAAGATATCCCATGAATTTAGACGGGCATAACGACCAATATGAATACCAAAACTTGAAACAAATGATACAATTCCAATAATTCCCCATCTTAAAAATATATTGCTAATTCTAAATTTACGCATAATCACAGAAAAACTTTCGATACCTGATAAAAAACCAAACAAGATACTAGATACATACAAGATATAAAGTATTAAATTTGTCTTATTATAAAGAACGTCTCCGACAAAATGCATATGAATGATATCCGTCAACATATAAAAGGTATTAGGATAGAAAAAAAACCAAGCAAGTGCAAAAAGACCGATAAGAATTTTTTTCTTAAATAAACTAGTAAGGTATGCAAAATCTAACGCTATTAGGGCTAGAGTCATATTCCAAATCAAATTTGGTCCCTGCAAATGATAATATTTAATCCCAAAAGAAATAACAATAAAAAATAGATGTATCGCAAATAGTTTTACTTTCATTCTAACCTCCAATTAATATCTCATTATACAACATATTATTAAATTAAGGTTAAATAAACTTCAAACCTAAAAGACTAACCCTGTTGTGGTTAGTCTTCCATTAATATTCCCCAAAGTAATAATTGTACTAAAAAAAGGCAAGACAAGGCTTTAAAATCAAGGTTAGCCATATTAGTCTGTATTCCATTAAAAAATGCTGACGGATTTAAAATGATTCCTTCTAAACCTAATGATCCTGATTTTTCTAAGCAAAAGGCAAAACTACTAAAAAGCATTACAGGTATAACAGTTGCTAATTGATACCTTTTACTAATATCATATGCATTTACCAATAGCTTCAAGCTTAGTAAAGCTGAAGAGATAATAAAAAGAATTGCAAGAAGGTATGCCATATATTGCATAAAGTGATTAGACTGCCAAATGTCTTTTGTTGACCACTCTAAGCTCACCAAACTAAGAAAAATCCCTAAACTCTGTGGGTAAAAAAATAAAAGACCTAAACTTGCTAAAAGACGAATAAAAATATTACGACTATAATAAGCAATGAATCCCATCTCTAACGACAAGACTGATGCCAATAGAATTACCATCAAATGATCAATTTTTACATGATAATACCATATCCCTAAAATACTGACTATGGCAAAAAGATGACTCCAAATTAACTTTTTCATAATCCACCAACTTCCATATTTCCACAGTTATTATATCATATTTCTACTGTCTCTTTTTATTGAAATCTATTTTTGATATAATGTCAGCATGACAAAGAAAATTATCGCCGTAGATTTAGACGGTACTCTATTACATAATAATAACACTATTTCTGACTACACCGCTGATACACTTCGAAAAGTTCAAGCTCAAGGACACAAAGTAATTATTACAACCGGACGCCCATACCGTATGGCACTCGCTCATTATTTACGCCTAGATTTAAAAACACCAATGATAAATTTTAATGGTGCTTTAACTCATATCCCCGAAAAAAAGTGGGCGTTTGAGCGTAGTGCAACGATTGATAAAAAATTACTCCTTGAAACCTTAAATTTATCAGATGCTATCCAAGCCGATTTTATTGCTAGCGAATACCGTAAAAATTTTTACATTACTATGGATAATCGTGATAAAATTAACCCACAATTATTCGGTGTCAATGAAATTACTGATAAAATGGCATTAGATGTTACTAAAATCACACGCAATCCAAATGCTCTATTGATGCAAACACGTCATAAAGATAAGTATGAGTTAGCTAAAGAGTTACGACAACATTTTAATCACGAACTAGAAGTAGATTCTTGGGGTGGTCCATTGAATATACTCGAATTTTCACCTAAAGGTGTTAACAAAGCTTATGCTCTCAAACATTTATTAAAATCACTCAATCTTTCACAAGAAAATTTGATTGCCTTTGGAGATGAACACAATGACACCGAGATGCTGGCCTTTGCACATACAGGATATGCTATGAAAAATGCTAATCCAACTCTACTTCCATATGCCGACCAACAAATCCAATGGACAAACGAAGAAGATGGTGTTGCTAAAACTCTAGAAAAATTATTATTGTAGTATTTTCAAAAACGATCTCTATTGAAACAGAATTCTAATAGAAATCGTTTTTTAGGTTTTCTACTATATTATTAACAAAAAAAGTTACCACTCTCTTCCCCTATTATAAAAGGTATTTGTGAAAAAAATATCTTTTTTTTTAATTTTTATTAGAAATAGTATTGATTTTTTCTGAAAACGTTTTAAAATATATCTGTTCTATAATTTCGTTGAAATGAAAAAGAATGGCCAATTTTACGATTGGAAGGAGATTATTCTTCTTTATGTCAACGAAAAAATTTTTTAAGGAGGAAGAACAAGAATGGGTATCGGTATTATTATTGCCAGCCATGGTAAATTTGCTGAAGGTATTCATCAATCAGGTTCAATGATCTTTGGTGAACAAGAAAAAGTTCAAGTTGTAACTTTCATGCCAAATGAAGGACCAGATGATTTGTATGGACACTTCAACAATGCTATCGCACAATTTGATGCTGATGATGAGGTGCTTGTGTTAGCTGACCTTTGGAGTGGGTCACCATTTAACCAAGCAAGCCGTGTTATGGGAGAAAATCCTGAACGTAAAATGGCTATCATCACTGGTCTCAATTTGCCAATGCTTATCCAAGCCTATACTGAGCGTATGATGGACGCTAATGCAGGTGTTGAACAAGTTGCCGCAAATATTATTAAAGAGTCTAAGGAAGGTATCAAAGCCCTTCCAGAAGAACTTAATCCTGTTGTAGAAGCTACTCCTGTAGCAGGTGTTCCTGCAGATGTTCCTGCGGAAGTTAAACAAAGTGGATCTATCCCTGAAGGAACTGTTATTGGAGATGGCAAGCTTAAAATTAATCTTGCTCGTATTGACACACGTCTTTTACATGGTCAAGTTGCAACTGCATGGACTCCAGCATCAAAAGCAAACCGTATTATCGTTGCTTCTGATGAAGTTTCTAAAGATGAACTTCGTAAACAATTGATTAAGCAAGCTGCTCCTGGAGGAGTCAAAGCAAACGTTGTCCCAATTAGTAAATTAATTGAAGTAGCTAAAGACCCACGTTTCGGAAACACACGTGCCTTGATCTTATTTGAAACTGTACAAGATGCACTCCGTGCAGTTGAAGGTGGTGTGGAAATCCCTGAATTGAACGTTGGTTCAATGGCTCACTCAACTGGTAAAACAATGGTAAACAACGTTCTTTCAATGGATAAAGACGATGTTGCTGCCTTTGAAAAATTACGTGACTTAGGTGTATCATTTGATGTACGTAAAGTACCAAATGACGCTAAAAAGAATTTGTTTGATTTAATCAACAAAGCAAACGTAAAATAACTTATTATCTCTGAAAACGAAAGGATATCAAAATGGCGGATATTTCAATTATCTCAATGATTTTGGTCGTTATCGTTGCCTTCTTTGCTGGTCTTGAAGGTATCCTCGACCAATTCCAAATCCATCAACCTCTTGTTGCTTGTACTTTAATCGGTCTTGTAACTGGTCACCTCGAAGCGGGTATTATTCTTGGTGGTAGTCTCCAAATGATTGCTCTTGCTTGGGCAAATATCGGAGCTGCCGTAGCACCAGACGCTGCACTTGCCTCTGTTGCTGCTGCTATTATTTTGGTTAAAAGTGGTGACTTCACTCAAAAAGGTATCAACTTTGCCTTCTCTACTGCTGTACCTCTAGCTATTGCTGGACTTTTCCTTACAATGATTGTTCGTACAATCTCAACTGCACTTGTTCACGCTGGTGACAAAGCTGCTTCTGAAGGAAACTTCGCAGCAATTGAACGTTTTCACTTTATCGCCCTCCTTCTCCAAGGATTACGTATTGCATTCCCAGCTGCGCTTCTTTTAGCTATTCCATCTTCTTCAGTACAAAGTATTCTTGAAGCAATGCCTGATTGGTTAAATGGTGGTATGCAAGTTGGTGGTGCCATGGTTGTTGCCGTTGGTTACGCTATGGTTATCAATATGATGGCTACTCGCGAAGTTTGGCCTTTCTTTGCTCTTGGATTTGCTCTAGCAGCTTTGAACCAGTTAACTCTTATTGCAATGGGTACTATTGGTGTTGCTATCGCCCTCATCTACATCAGTTTATCAAAAATGGGTGGAAGCAAAGGTACTTCTAACGCAGGTTCTAACGATCCTATCGGCGATATCTTAGAGGACTACTAGAAAGGAGCTAAACAATGACTGAACAAATTAAATTATCAAAATCAGATCGTCAAAAAGTTTGGTGGCGTTCACAATTCCTTCAAGGTTCTTGGAACTATGAGCGTATGCAAAATATGGGGTGGGCCTATGCTCTTATCCCAGCATTGAAAAAACTTTACACTACTAAAGAAGATCGTGCTGCTGCGCTTGAGCGCCATATGGAATTCTTTAACACACATCCATACGTTGCTGCTCCAATTATCGGTGTAACCCTTGCTCTTGAGGAAGAAAAAGCAAGCGGTACACCTGTCGAAGACAAAGCAATTCAAGGGGTTAAAATCGGTATGATGGGACCTCTTGCTGGTATTGGTGATCCAGTATTCTGGTTTACTGTACGTCCTATCTTAGGTGCTCTTGGTGCTTCACTTGCCTCTGCTGGTAATATCCTCGGACCAATCATCTTCTTTGTTGGTTGGAACCTCATTCGTATGTCATTCTTATGGTACACACAAGAGTTAGGTTACAAATCAGGTAAAGAAATTACTAAAGATATGTCTGGTGGTATCCTCCAAGATATTACTAAAGGTGCTTCAATCCTTGGTATGTTCATCCTTGCTGTCCTTGTTAAGCGTTGGGTAGCAATTAACTTTACTGTAGACCTTCCTAAAAAGACATTGTCAGAAGGGGCATACATCAATTTCCCTAAAGACCATGTTAGTGGACAACAATTGCATGATATCCTAGGACAAGTTCAGAGTGGCTTAAGCCTTGATAAAATGCAACCACAAACACTTCAAGGACAACTTGACTCACTTATTCCTGGTTTAGCTGGATTACTTCTTACATTCTTCTGTATGTGGTTACTTAAGAAGAAAGTATCACCAATTACAATTATCATCGGTTTGTTTATCGTTGGTATTCTAGCTCGCCTTGCAGGTGTGATGTAATAAAACTAAGAGATGGTTACAATAGTATTCCATCTCTTATATTTTATTACATAAAATCCACTTAGAGTCCCACTATTATGATATAATCAAACTACTATAAATTAAAAAGGGATTAGTCATGGCACAATCATTAAACAAAACTGTTGAATTTCAAACAACAGGAGTTTCGTATTTAGGTATGGGGAATAAAGTTGGAAAATTTTTAGTTGGTGACCAGGCATTAGAATTCTATAACGATAAAAATGTCAACGACTATATTCAAATTCCATGGACATCAATCAATCAAATTGGAGCTAATGTTAGTCGAAAAAAAATTAGTCGTCACTTTGAGGTCTTTACAGACCAAGGAAAATTTTTATTCGCCTCTAAAGACTCTGGAACGATATTAAAGCATGCGAGACGACATATTGGAGACGATAAAGTTGTTAAGCTTCCTACCCTCATCCAGACCATTTTAAAAATATTCAAGTTTAAAAAATAAGATAGACTATAGTCTATCTTATTTTTTAACTCTAATATTAATATGGGAACTTGTCATCAAACCATCTCAAAAAGTTAGAAAAATGGATTGCTTTAAATATTCGTAATCTAATACGTTCTACAATAAAAGCCAACAAATAAATTAAAATCCCTGCTCCTAAAATTAAAAATGGGTAAAGATAAATGGACTCATAAACAAACGTCTCTGCAAAATCTCTTACAAAATATTTTACTATTAGTGGGTGGAGATGACAGAGATAAACTCCCAAGGTTGAAGGGGCTAATACAACAATTATTTTCTTTAAGAATCCCGAGGGCTTAATGCTTGCTCTAGCAAATAATATAAACAAACTTACCGCCCCTAAAGTTAAAGTAGGCGAAACATACCAATACCAAATATCACCAACGCTAAACTTCATGGCATAAGTAGCAACCAATGATAATAGATAAATTATAAGTAAATATGACGTTTTAAATATATTTAAATCAATACGTTTCAAATAGGCACCAATAATATATAAAATCAGTAGCCAAGTCATTTCAAAACCCTTGCTCAATGAAAATTCTGGAACACGATTATTTAAAACAGCTGGTAAAATTGAAAAAATAATAAACATTAACAAAACCAATTGTTTTAATTGTTTATCAGTCAAGGCATTTAATCCATTATTAATAACAGGCATAAAAACCAATAGACCAAAGTAAGCAGTAATGTACCAATACTGCCCACTGACAATAGGGAAAAAAGCATCTCTCCAATTAAGCAAGGTCACTTCATGACCTGTGATTGCAAAAAGTGCTGTTATTGTAAAGGTGTAGAAAAAAACCTGTGCCCAGATAGACAGTAATTTTGAGTAACGATAACGCGAATTAATTCCCACATAACCACTTATTAGTGCGTAACAGTTAACGGCCCCATAAACTAAGACTTGGATAATCCACGTTACTATAAAATAGGAGTCTGCGTGTCCCTCAACCGAAGATCTCAGACCACCTTTTCCAAGAACATGCGTAATAACAATCATGAACATGGAAATAATCCTTAAAAGGTCTAAGCCGTAATGACGACCTGATTGTTTAATACTTGTATACTTTTCCATAATCATATTTTAGCATAGCTATTTCACTAAAACAAAGAGCAGGCTTATAAAGTTAAGGTTTACATTTTACTTATTTTTGGATATAATAACCTTAACGGATAAGTAGTATAATAGTTCTTTTCAGAGAGTCTGCGGTCGTTGCGAGCAGATAAGATTGTTTTATGAAATTCTACCGTGTTCCATTTATGGGAAATAATTTAATCAATCAATCAAGTGCACTTCTGTGAAGCTGGATGGAACCGCGCCTTTGCGCTCCAGCATGACAGGGTGTTTTTTAGTATAAAGGAGATTCCTATATGTTAGACTTAAAACGTATTCGTACAGATTTTGATGTTGTCGCTAAAAAATTGGCCACGCGTGGTGTTGACCAAGAAACATTAACAACCCTTAAAGAACTTGATATAAAACGCCGTGAACTACTTATCAAAGCTGAAGAGGCGAAAGCGCAACGTAATGTTGCTTCTGCTGCCATTGCTCAAGCAAAACGAAATAAAGAGAATGCAGACGAGCAAATCGCAGCTATGCAAACACTTTCCGCTGATATCAAAGCAATTGATGCGGAATTGGCAGATGTGGATGCTAATTTACAATCAATGGTGACCGTACTTCCTAATACACCAGCTGATGATGTGCCGCTTGGAGCAGACGAGGATGAAAATGTTGAAGTTCGTCGCTGGGGAACTCCTCGTGAATTTGATTTTGAGACCAAAGCTCACTGGGATTTAGGTGAAAGCCTTGGAATTCTCGATTGGGAACGTGGTGCAAAAGTTACTGGCTCTCGCTTCCTCTTCTACAAAGGTCTAGGTGCTCGTTTAGAGCGTGCTATCTACAGCTTCATGCTGGATGAACACGCTAAGGAGGGGTACACTGAAGTGATCCCTCCTTATATGGTTAACCACGATTCAATGTTCGGTACGGGACAATATCCAAAGTTCAAGGAAGATACTTTCGAATTAGCAGATAGCCCATTCGTACTTATCCCAACAGCTGAAGTTCCTTTAACAAACTATTATCGTGATGAAATTATCGATGGGAAAGAATTACCTATATACTTTACTGCCATGAGTCCATCATTCCGTTCAGAAGCAGGCTCTGCAGGACGTGACACACGTGGATTAATTCGCCTTCATCAATTCCATAAAGTAGAAATGGTGAAATTTGCCAAGCCTGAGGAATCATACCAAGAATTAGAAAAAATGACAGCAAATGCTGAAAATATTCTTCAAAAACTTAATCTCCCATACCGTGTCATTACCTTGTGTACAGGAGATATGGGATTCTCAGCAGCTAAAACGTATGACTTAGAGGTATGGATTCCCGCTCAAAATACTTATCGAGAAATTTCTTCATGTTCTAATACTGAAGATTTCCAAGCACGTCGTGCTCAAATTCGTTACCGTGACGAAGTTGATGGCAAAGTTAGGTTGCTTCATACTTTAAATGGTTCAGGACTTGCAGTTGGACGTACTGTAGCAGCAATCCTCGAAAATTATCAAAATGAAGATGGTTCTGTGACTATCCCAGAAGTTCTTCGTCCATATATGGGTAATATCGATATTATTAAACCAAATTAGGCACTCTAAAATGAGTTGGTATACCAACTCATTTTTTCTATGAACTTAGCTAATAGTTTGACAAACTTGATAGTAAGGTAACACTTTCTCAAAGCCTTCTAACAATCGTTGCAGAATATTTTCTAAGCTCTGGTTTTCAGTCAAAAGAACGTCATATTTTACCAATACTTTCCTTACCTTCCCTGACTTAATTTCTTGCATTAAACGTTGACGATTTTCCTCATTGCCTTCTTCTCGATGAGTTTCACCTTGCCTTTGGACCATAAAATACAATGGAGAGGCAATCGGAATCGATAACACTCTAGCCTGCTTCTCGAGTGTCTTATCAGATTTTTGCCTCTCTACAAAGCTTACCTCAAGGCTAACCCCAAAACTATCTTTTACACCATAAACCCTTAGCGCAACAGCCACATCATCTAATTGGTCTGTATCCTTTCGATAATAAACCCAAAAATGTGGACGCCCTACTTGAGCTTGATTAGCCCAATTACTCACTCTTTGCATTTTAAAGCCATCCATACGTTGTTCTAAGGCTCTTGATAACTCTGTAAAGCTATTCCTAGCAAGTTGGCCCTTTGCCTTAAAAGTTTGCATATCGTCCTTTAAAGGGCCTGCCTTCTCAGGCATAATATACTTCATTGATTGGAATTCTAAATAATCATTTAATTCTTGATACATTCTTTTTCTCCATGTAAACAATAGTTAAGTTTTCACGATTATATATATCTATACATACTTTCAAGTTCTTTTAAAGTATTTCTAGCGAAGCCTCGTTGCTAGAAACAAGGTCTAATCGCAATTATAACTAACCAAGCTTTACTTTCTTCATCACTTAATGGAACTCTTTAAAAACCAATCTTTTCATAGCCTTCTAAAATCTAATAATAGCTATTTTTTCTAGAAAATTTCTCTTCAATAACAGATAGAGTCTCAAGTTAAGGAGAGCCTAAATAATGGTACTTAGAATAAAGTGTTCGAAATGACTCTTTCTGAAAATTTTGGATTAGACTACAATCTAAAAATTGGCTAATGCTAGTGTCATTGATATATCTCCTTTTTATCAATTATAACAAAATATGAAACTATAACTATGATAATACCTTGAAAAACTAAATATAGGCTGAGTAAATAACTCAGCCTTTTTCTATTAATATTTTCTAAAACGTTGGTAACGTTGTTCCAATAAATCCTCAAGAGATAATTGTGAGAGCACTTCTAACTCTGAAATTAAACTTGTCTTAATCATATCGACAATCTCACTTGAAAAATAACCATGTTCAGGGATTACTTTGTCTACAACTTCCATATGGTAAAGTTCTCCAGCAGTCATCTTCATTAATTGTGCTGCTTCTGTTGTTCTTGTACCATCTTTCCATAAAATAGAGGCAAAGCCCTCAGGACTTAAAATAGAATAAACAGTATGTTCCAACATCCAAACCTTATCGGCAACAGCTAAAGCTAATGCTCCTCCAGAACCCCCTTCACCAATAATAATAGCTATAATAGGGACTTTTAAATCACTCATTTCTAAGAGGTTTCTAGCAATTGCTTCACCCTGACCTCGCTCCTCAGCACCTACCCCAGGATATGCTCCAGCAGTATTGATGAAGGTTATAACAGGTCTTCCAAACTTCTCAGCTTGTTTCATTAAACGTAAAGCCTTACGATAACCTTCAGGATGTGGTTGACCAAAATGACGGTCTAAATTATCTTGAAGGTTCTTACCTTTTTGAATACCGACAATCGTCACAGGACGCCCTGCCAAGTACCCCAAACCTCCTATAATTGATTTGTCATCTGCGAACTGGCGATCACCATGAAGTTCCATAAAATTATCAAAAATCAATTCAGCGTAGTCAAGAGCAGTTAGCCTCCCTTGATCACGCGCATCTTTTAAAATTCTTGTCACATCATTATTCATGACCAACCTCATTTCCATGGAAAGCAATTAGTTGAGCAATGCAGTCGCGTAATTCTGTTCGATTTATAATAGCATCGACAAAACCATGTTCTAACAAAAACTCTGCCTTTTGAAAGCCTTCAGGTAAATCTTCTCTCACTGTTGTTTCGATAACACGACGACCAGCAAAACCAACCAACGCTTGTGGCTCAGCCAGAATAATATCACCTTCCATAGCAAAACTCGCAGTAACGCCGCCGGTTGTTGGGTCTGTTAAAATTGTTAAATAAAACAATCCCTGGTTAGAATGGCGTTTAACTGCTGCCGATACTTTTGCCATTTGCATCAAACTCATAATACCTTCTTGCATTCTGGCGCCCCCTGACGCTGTAAAAATAACAATAGGTAATTTCTTTTCAGTTGCTAGCTCAAATAATCTTGTCAACTTTTCGCCTACGACCGTTCCCATAGACGCCATTATAAAATGAGAATCCATAATAGCTAAGGCCGTAGTTTGTCCTTTTATTTTAGCTAAACCTGTCACCACCGCTTCATCTAAGTTAGTCTTTTGACGTGTAGCAGCCAGTTTTTCACGGTAGTTTGGAAAATTCAAAGGATCCTTAGTTTCAATTCCTGTAAATAATTCCTCAAAACTATCTTCGTCAACTGTTAGCAACAGACGTTCTTGCGCTGAAATTCTAAAGTTGTAAGAACAAGCTGGACAAATCTTTGCTAATCCTAAATCTTTCTGATAAATCATATGTTTACAAGAAGGACACTTAGCAAAGAGTTCATCAGGAACCTCAGGAAGACTACGTTTATCAGAAGACCCTAATGCTTTGTTTGGACTAATACGGATATATTTATCCTTTTTACTAAATAAAGCCATCTTCCCTCCTATTGATTGTTACCATAATACCTTGGTAAAAAGTCTTCCATCAGGAATGAAGTATCATAATCCCCAGCCAAGACTTTTTTATCAGAAATGAGATCCATTTGAAATTCTGTATTTGTTACAATACCATCAATTTCAAGCTCATATAAGGCACGTTGCATTTTCATAAGTGCATCAAAACGATTTTCTCCGTGAACAATTACTTTCGCAATCATACTATCGTAATAAGGAGGAATAGTGTAGCCTGTGTAAACCGCTGAATCGACACGTAAGCCCATACCGCCAGCAGGTAGATGTAACCCATTAATGGTACCTGGACATGGCGCAAAATTAAATTGTGGATTCTCTGCGTTAATACGACATTCAATCGCATGACCAGTTAACTTAATATCATTTTGAGAAACTGATAAAGGAATTCCAGCAGCGATACGAATCTGCTCTTTAACGATGTCAACACCCGTTACAAATTCTGTAACAGGGTGTTCTACTTGAACACGAGTATTCATTTCCATGAAATAGAACTGTCCGCTATTCTCATCTAACAAAAACTCAATTGTTCCTGCATTTTCATAAGATACAGCCTCAGCTGCACGAACAGCTGCTTCACCAATTTGTTGACGCAGAGTGTTACCTATTGCCACAGACGGACTTTCTTCCAATACCTTCTGATTGTTACGCTGCAGAGAACAATCACGTTCTCCTAGGTGAACTATCTTACCAAAGCTATCTCCAAGTATTTGTACTTCAATATGTCTAGCTGGGTATATAACTTTTTCAATATACATAGCACCATTACCGAACGCAGCCAAAGCCTCCTGTGAAGCAGACTCAAAAGCAGGCTTCAATTCATCTGCTGATTTGACCTTCCTAATTCCTTTTCCACCGCCACCGGCTGAGGCTTTTAACATCAATGGATAGCCGATTTCCTCAGCAATTGATACAGCTTCTTCTACACTTGTAACTTGACCATCTGATCCTGGGATAACCGGAACATCAGCTTTTATCATCTCTGTACGAGCATTGATTTTATCACCCATTTTATCCATAACTTCTCCAGATGGACCAATGAATTTTAAGTTCATCTCTTCACACATAGTAGCAAATTTAGAATTTTCACTCAAAAACCCAAAACCTGGATGAACAGCTTCCGCTCCAGTCACAATAGCAGCAGATAATATAGCATTAACGTTTAAATAAGATTCTGCTGATTTGGCTGGTCCAACACAAATAGCTTCATCTGCTAAAATTGTGTGCAATGATTCCTTGTCAGCCTCCGAATAGATAGCAACTGTCGAAATTCCCATTTCACGGGCTGCACGAATGATACGTACTGCAATTTCTCCGCGATTAGCAATCAATATTTTCTTAAACATTTTTGATGCTTCTCTCCCTCTAAATTCAATACTATCTTCAATTGCCTATTGCAAATGTTAACGTTCCACTGGCAGCTAATTTCCCATCAACTTCTGCTATTGCTTCAACAACGGCTATAGTTCCTCTACGTTTGACAAACTTAGCAGTCATAACTAATTGATCTCCTGGAACAACTTGCTTTTTAAATTTCACTTTATCCATACCTGCATAAAAAACAAGCTTTCCTTTGTTTTCTTCTTTAGATAATTCTAAAACACCTGCAGTTTGAGCCAAAGCTTCCATAATTAAAACGCCTGGCATTACAGGATATTCTGGAAAATGACCATTGAAAAAAGGCTCATTGATACTAACATTTTTGATAGCGATTATCTCATCTTCTGATACCTCTAAAACACGATCCACTAATAACATTGGATAGCGGTGAGGTAAAGCCTCACGAATTTCTTTTATATCAATCATTTGATTCGTACCAATCCTTTACCAAATTCAATAACTTCTTCATTGGCTACAAGAATTTCAGTAACTACACCATCATGGGGGGCAGGCACTTCATTCATCACCTTCATTGCCTCAATAATCATCAAAGTTTGTCCCTTCTTCACGCTATCACCTACTGAAACAAAGTTAGGTTTATCTGGTCCAGAAGCTAAATAAGCAACCCCAACTAAAGGACTTTCGACAACGTCACCTTCTGCAACAGTCACAGTCGACTCTGGGATTTCTGAAACTACTTCAGTAGCTTGTTTCGTTTGCTCACCTGCTTCATTAGAGACAGGAGTTGCTATAGTTGGAGTCGCTTCAGGTTGATGACTCATAGGAGACATAGTTGGGACAAGTGGAGCTTTTCCCTCATTTTTACTAAAAGACAGCTCACCGTCACTTGTTTTGAATGAAAATTCTCTCAGACTTGACTCATCAAATTGAGTCATTAAATCCTTAATCTCTTGAATATCCAATTTAATCCTCCCAGCGTTTGAAGGCCAGAACTGCATTGTGTCCTCCAAAACCAAATGTATTTGAAATGGCATAACGAATATCAGCGTCTTGCCCTTGACCAAAAATAACATTCGCTGTAATATCTTCTGATAATTCTGTCGTTCCAGCAGTCATTGGAACATAACTATGACATATCGCTTCAATAGTTGCAATTGCCTCAACAGCTCCCGCGGCACCCAAAAGATGACCAGTAAAAGATTTAGTCGAAGAAACTGGAACGTCTGTCCCGAGTGCAGCAACAATAGCTTGACTCTCTCCTTTTTCGTTAGCAGGTGTTGAAGTTCCATGAGCATTTACATAGTTAACTTCTTCAGGTTTAATATTAGCTTCAACCAGTGCAAGTTGAATAGCTTTAGTGGCTCCTAAACCTTCTGGATGTGGTGAAGTCATATGATATGCGTCACAAGTGTTACCATAACCAACAACTTCTGCAAGAATAGTAGCTCCTCGTTTTTCAGCGTGTTCTAAACTTTCTAAGACCAACATTCCAGAACCTTCTCCCATGATAAATCCATTGCGATCTTTATCAAATGGAATAGATGCTCTTGATGGATCTTCAGTTGTTGATAATGCTGTAAGACTTTGGAATCCAGCAATGGCAAATTTTGTAATAGCAGCTTCTGCACCACCGACTACCATAATATCTTGAATACCAAATTTTATATTACGGAAAGCATCTCCAATAGCATCATTAGAAGAAGCACAAGCTGTATTAATTGATTTACATACACCATGAGCGCCTAACCTCATCGCAACATTTCCAGCTGCCATATTTGGTAGAGCTTTTGGAAGCGTCATTGGTTTTACGCGTTTTGGCCCTTTTTCATGAAGACGAATCACTTGTTCTTCAATCTCTTGAATCCCTCCAATACCTGATGCAACGATGACACCAAATCGATCTGCATCAATTTCATCTAAATTTAAATTAGCATGTTGAATAGCTTCACTTGAAGCATATAAGGCATAAAGGGAATACATATCAAATCTGTTCAGATCTTTTTTGACAAAATATTTATCAAATGGAAAATCATGAATTTCAGCAGCATTTTTGACCATGAAATCACTTGAATCAAATTTAGTGATAGGTCCAATACCAACATTTCCTTCTTTAAGACTATTCCAAAATTCTTCTGGTGTGTTTCCAATAGGTGAGGTTACACCGTAACCTGTTACTACTACTCGCTGTAATGTCATATTATTTCCTCTTTATCATTGCATCGTCATACCGCCATCAATGGCAATAACTTGTCCTGTAAGGTATTCTTGTTCTGCTAAGAAAGACGCTACCTGCGCTACTTCTTTACCTTTTCCAATACGTTTCATTGGAATTTGAGCTAAAATAGCTTCTTGCATTTTTTCTGGGATAACATCTGTCATATCAGATTCGATAAAGCCTGGAGCAATGGCATTGACACGAATGCCTCGTGCTGCTACTTCTCTGGCAACTGATTTTGTAAAGCCAATTAAACCTGCTTTAGAGGCTGCGTAATTAGCTTGCCCTACATTTCCAGTTAATCCAACGACGCTAGAGATATTAATAATAGCACCTTGACGCGCTTTTGTCATCGGTTTCAAGACTGATTGTGTCATATTAAATGCACCTGTTAAATTAATTTTAAGAACGCTCTCAAAATCTTCAACAGTCATTTTAAGCATCAATTTATCATTAGTAATACCAGCGTTGTTAACGAGCACATCCACGCTACCTAGACTTGCAATAGCTTCTTTAATCATGCGATTAGCATCTTCAAAAGAAGAAACATCTCCTGAAATAGCAATAACTTTTACACCATAATCAGCAAATTCAGCTATTAAGTCTTCTGATATTTCAGAACGTCCATTTAAAACAATATTAGCACCTAATTGTGCAAATTGATGGGCAATTGCAAGGCCGATTCCTCTACTTGAACCCGTAATAAAAATGTTCTTATCTTTTAATTGCATATTTTCCCCTAGTTTAATTCCTTAAGATTATTAAATCCAATTTTATCTTCAACAGAATGTACTGATAATGAGCTATCTATTTTTTTCAAGAAACCTGAGAGTACCTTCCCTGGACCAATTTCAACAACCTGTGTCATTCCCATTTTTTTCATGGTTTCAATAGACTCATCAAAGCGTACAGGTTCCATAACTTGGCGTGCCAATAAAGATTTGATATCGTCTTTTTTCATTATCTGCGCCTCTGTATTTCCAATTACAGGGATTTCAGAAACTGAAAAATGAACTTTATCTAAAACATCGCTCAATTTCTGACTTGCAGGTTTCAATAAAGCAGTGTGAAAAGGACCTGAAACATTCAGAGGAATTAAACGTTTTACTCCTTGTTGTTTTAATTCTTCTACAGCTGCATTTACAGCGATTGACTCTCCCCCTATAACAATTTGCTTTGGAGTATTATAATTTGCAGGACTAACAATACCAAACTGAGAAGCCTTCTTACAAGCATCTTCAATTATTTGACGATCAGCATTTAAAACTGCTACCATTTTGCCACTACCAGCAGGTGCTGCTGCTTCCATTAGTTGGCCTCGTCTAGCAACAAGTACTACAGCATCTTCAAATCTTATAGCACCTGAAGCAACTAAAGCACTGTATTCTCCCAAAGAAAGTCCTGCAACCATATCTGGTCTAAGTTCAATTTCTTTAAGAATTAAACGATAAATAGCAGTCGAAGTCGTTAGAATAGCTGGTTGCGTATATTTCGTCTGATTTAATTTGTCTAAGTCTTTATCAATCAATTCTCTCAAATCATATCCTAAAACATGACTTGCCTTATCAAAAGTTTCTTTAACAATCGGGAAAGTTTCATATAAATCTCTAGCCATTCCTAACTTTTGAGCACCTTGACCAGCAAATAGAAATGCAACTTTATTCATAGTGTCTCCTTATTTGTATTTATAAATCTGACCAGCGGCTTGCCTCAGAAAGAATAACTTGACGCGCTCCTGAATAAATATCTTCAAGAATCTCTTGACAAGTCTCTTCTGATTTAATTAATCCTGCAATTTGTCCTGCCATAACTGAACCATTAATAACATCCCCATCAACAACTGCATTGCGAAGAGCTCCCGCTCCTAATTCTTCAATCTCATTGATTGAAATACGGCCAGCTAAATAATCTTTTTCTGCTTGGCTATAGGTTGTTACTAGTTTATTTTTTAAGGCACGAACTGGATGACCTACTACCTGAGCAGAAACAGCAGTGTCGATATCTTTTGCTTTTAAGATTTTTGCTTTGTAATTAGGGTGAGCATTAGATTCTTTAGCAACAACAAAACGAGTTCCTACCTGAACAGCATCAGCTCCTAACATGAAACCCGCAGCAGCCCCACGCCCATCTGCTATACCACCTGCGGCAATGACTGGAATTGTAACAGCATCAACAACCTGTCGCACTAATGTCATCGTGGTCAGTTTTCCGATGTGACCACCCGCTTCCATTCCTTCTGTAATGATAGCATCAGCCCCTAATTTCTCCATACGTTTTGCTAATGCAACACTAGGAACAACAGGGATTACTGTTATACCTGCTTCATGAAAGCGCTCCATGTACTTACCAGGATTACCTGCACCCGTCGTTACAACTTTTACACCTTCTTCAATAACCAAATCAACAATATCATCTACAAAAGGTGATAAAAGCATAATATTCACACCAAAGGGTTTATCAGTCATAGATTTTATTTTATCAATATTTGCTTTGACAACCTCTTTAGGGGCATTTCCTCCACCAATAATACCTAGACCACCTGCCTTAGAAACTGCTCCTGCAAGATCTCCATCAGCGACCCACGCCATACCCCCTTGAAAAATTGGATATTTTATATTTAGTAATTCTGTTATACGTGTTTTCATTTTTCTTTCCTAAAATTAATAATTTGACAATCAAACTATATTGATAAGAAGAAGAGTGAGTACCGATCAACGATTGATTGAATACTCACTCTAATAAGTGATTTGGTAAGAATATCTTTTATTATCACTTGCTTCTTTTTTTCTTACGACTTAATTATTTTACTTTTTCTTCAACATAAGCAACTAAATCACCAACAGTATTTAGTCCTTCTTCTGTCTCAATTTGGATATCAAATGCATCTTCAATTTCTGAAATCACTTGGAAAACATCAAGCGAATCAGCATCAAGATCGTCAAAAGTAGTGTTCAACGTTACTTCTTCTGCATCTTTACCAAGTTCTTCAACAATAATTTCTTGTACTTTTTCAAATACTGCCATTTTTAGCTCCTTAAATTTTAAATAATCTTTTATAAATGTGCTATGCACTATATATAACTAAATTTTAACAATTAGACTTCCCCATGTCAAACCTCCACCGAAACCCGATAAGAGGATTGTTTGGTTACCATCTAGTTTCAACAAACCGTTCTCATAAGATTCTGAAAGTAAAATAGGGATACTAGCTGCACTAGTATTACCATAATCCATCATATTCTCTGGAAATTTATCACGTGCTATATCAATTTTTCGAGACATCTTATCTAAAATCCTTCGATTCGCTTGGTGTAAGAAAAGATAATCAATATCTTCTTTTTCCAAATAAGATGTTTCTATAAGATGATTGATACTTTTTGAAACTTCTTTGATAGCAAAATCAAAGATTGCTCTACCATCCATTTTCAAAAATTTATCATCAAGTACTTCATCTGAGAAAGGTGAATTTAACCCGACTTGACTGGATTGAAGTCCCTGACGACTACCATCTGTATTGAGAGACTCTGCAAGAAAATGTTTTTCCTTAGAAGCTTCTAGCAAGACACCTCCAGCTCCATCTCCAAATAAAACTGCTGTCCCTCTATCAGTCCAGTCTAATACTTTAGAAACAGTTTCTGCTCCTATTACTAAACCTTTTTGATAGCTACCTGATGATATCAATTTTTCGGCGGTAGACAAGGCAAAAACAAAACCACTACATGCTGCACTCAAGTCAAAGGCAAAAGCATTACTCGCTCCAATATGAGCTTGCACTCTTGCAGCAGTAGAAGGCATCATAGAGTCTGGTGTCATCGTTGCAACAATAATAAAGTCAATTTGACTAGCGGAATAACCGGATTTTTCAATAAGTTGTTCTGCGACCTTATTTGCCAAATCAGCTGTTGTTTCATTTTTACTAATATGACGTTGTTTTATACCAGTACGTGACGAAATCCAGTCATCACTGGTATCCATGATTAATGATAAATCCTCATTTTTAATAATTTGAGAAGGTGCATAATGTGCAAGTTGACTAATTTTAGCAAAAACCACTAGACTAAGTCCTCCAAAAATTTATGAAGATTCCCTAAAGCGCTCGTCAACATTTTTATGTCTTCTTCACCTAGGTCTTCAATAATATGAGATACCATAGATTTATGAAATTTACTATGCAATCGATCTAATAACCTACCTCTCTTAGTCAGACTCAAGTGAACAACTCGACGATCAATACTTGACCGTTTACGCTCAATGTAGCCTTTTTTTTCTAACTTATTAAGGCTGGTTGTTACAGTTCCCAAAGTTAACATTAATTCTCGAGCGACATCGCTAGGAGTTACCTCAGAATGTTTCCCAATAATTTCAATAGTATGCATTTCTTTTAAAGATACATCGCTAAATTGGCTAGTCTTTAAACTCATTTCCTCAATAATCATGATTCTATTAAAAATGTCAACTAAATAACTATTAATCTGATCGTATTCCAAGATATCACCACCTCACATTAAACTTTGATAATCAAATTATATCAAAGTTCAAACTTATTTGCAAGACTTTAATCTTAAATAATTTGATTTTCAAACTATTTGCCTAAAAAATTAGGACGCCTTCTATCAGCGTGTGCCCGAACACCTTCTTTAAAATCTTGCTTAAAGGCTAATGATTCTTGCAGTTGTAATTCAAGCTTTTTATATTGTTCCCAATCTTTAAAAGCAGCTTCCCAAGCTAATGATTTTATGGCTTGATATGAGTTTATAGAATGTCTACTTAAACGCTTTAATAGTTGATCCTTAATTTTACCTATTTTATCTGATTCACAAAGTTTATAAACAATTCCCAAAGCTTCAGCTTTTTCAGCAGATAAGCTTTCTCCAGTTAAAGCTAGTTGCACTGCACGAGTTATACCGATTGATTTACTAAGTAACAATAAACCTCCTGCATCTGGAGCTAAACCGACACCCACAAAAGCCTGGATAAATTTACTCTTCTTGCTTGCGATAACAAAATCAGCTGCTAATGCAATATTAGCTGCGGCACCAGCTACAGCCCCATCTACACACATAACAACAGGTTTCTCTAGCTGTAGTAAATCATACGATATCTGATTAACTAACTCAGCAATTTTAGTTAATGAGCTAATATCATCGCTCTCAACAGCAGCTTTCATCACTTTTAAATCTCCTCCGATTGAAAAGATTGGTCCTTGTGCTTCAATCACTAAAAACATGACATCTTTATTTTCAGACACAAGCTTTATTGCATCAATAATTTCTTGACACATTGGGATGTTAAAACCATTTGAAATATCTGGTCGATTAAGCATAATAGTGGCCACGTTGCCATCAATACCATATATTATATTTTCGAACTTCAAAATGTCTCCTCTCTTTAAGAGTGAAAGAAAAATAAAAAATAATTTGATTATCAAATTATCATGCTTTGTATTTTATCATAAACCTAGCTTTCATGGCAAGATAAAAAATAAAAAAACGGAATTAAACTTCCCGTTTTTAATAGTTATCTAATTTCACAAAAAATTGACTCAGATCGCTCACTAATACATTAGCCTGCGACTGATTCATTCCAAAGTATTTATCTTCAATAGCCCACACATCAATACCGGCTGCAATACCAGCTGTAATCCCCTTCTCACTGTCTTCTACAATAAGAATTTGCTGTTTAGGAATATCTAAAAGTTCTGCTGCTCTATTATAAATAGCTGGATTAGGTTTACTTTCTGAAAATTCCTCACCAGACAGAATTACCTTAAAATATGTATCCAGATTAAAACTTTCTAATGCTAACATGATATCATGTCTAGTAGAACTTGAAGCT
>NZ_OX460931.1:247500-332500 GCF_949788565.1 Streptococcus agalactiae | reverse complement strand
AACAGATATGGATACTAGTCATTAACTAGTGGGTTCCCCCATTCGGACATCTCTGGATCAGCGCTTACTTACAGCTCCCCAAAGCATTTCGTCGTTAGTCACGTCCTTCTTCGGCTTCTAGTGCCAAGGCATCCACCGTGCGCCCTTATTAACTTAACCTTATTAACCTAGTTTCTTTAAAACTAGAAAACTCATTAAATATTCACAGCGTTTTCGGTTTATTTTCTTGTTACTTTCTACAATCTATTTCTAGATCGTGGAATTTGATATAGATATTCAATTTTCAATGAACAATTTGAATCTTTCGATTCAATGGAGCCTAGCGGGATCGAACCGCTGACCTCCTGCGTGCAAAGCAGGCGCTCTCCCAGCTGAGCTAAGGCCCCACAAGACCTCTCAAAACTAAACAAGACACAAATGGCAGGTTTCCTTATCCTTAGAAAGGAGGTGATCCAGCCGCACCTTCCGATACGGCTACCTTGTTACGACTTCACCCCAATCATCTATCCCACCTTAGGCGGCTGGCTCCTAAAAGGTTACCTCACCGACTTCGGGTGTTACAAACTCTCGTGGTGTGACGGGCGGTGTGTACAAGGCCCGGGAACGTATTCACCGCGGCGTGCTGATCCGCGATTACTAGCGATTCCGACTTCATGTAGGCGAGTTGCAGCCTACAATCCGAACTGAGATTGGCTTTAAGAGATTAGCTTGCCGTCACCGGCTTGCGACTCGTTGTACCAACCATTGTAGCACGTGTGTAGCCCAGGTCATAAGGGGCATGATGATTTGACGTCATCCCCACCTTCCTCCGGTTTATTACCGGCAGTCTCGCTAGAGTGCCCAACTTAATGATGGCAACTAACAATAGGGGTTGCGCTCGTTGCGGGACTTAACCCAACATCTCACGACACGAGCTGACGACAACCATGCACCACCTGTCACTTCTGCTCCGAAGAGAAAGCCTATCTCTAGGCCGGTCAGAAGGATGTCAAGACCTGGTAAGGTTCTTCGCGTTGCTTCGAATTAAACCACATGCTCCACCGCTTGTGCGGGCCCCCGTCAATTCCTTTGAGTTTCAACCTTGCGGTCGTACTCCCCAGGCGGAGTGCTTAATGCGTTAGCTGCGGCACTAAGCCCCGGAAAGGGCCTAACACCTAGCACTCATCGTTTACGGCGTGGACTACCAGGGTATCTAATCCTGTTTGCTCCCCACGCTTTCGAGCCTCAGCGTCAGTTACAGACCAGAGAGCCGCTTTCGCCACCGGTGTTCCTCCATATATCTACGCATTTCACCGCTACACATGGAATTCCACTCTCCCCTTCTGCACTCAAGTCCTCCAGTTTCCAAAGCGTACAATGGTTAAGCCACTGCCTTTAACTTCAGACTTAAAGAACCGCCTGCGCTCGCTTTACGCCCAATAAATCCGGACAACGCTCGGGACCTACGTATTACCGCGGCTGCTGGCACGTAGTTAGCCGTCCCTTTCTGGTTAGTTACCGTCACTTGGTAGATTTTCCACTCCTACCAACGTTCTTCTCTAACAACAGAGCTTTACGATCCGAAAACCTTCTTCACTCACGCGGCGTTGCTCGGTCAGACTTCCGTCCATTGCCGAAGATTCCCTACTGCTGCCTCCCGTAGGAGTCTGGGCCGTGTCTCAGTCCCAGTGTGGCCGATCACCCTCTCAGGTCGGCTATGTATCGTCGCCTTGGTGAGCCTTTACCTCACCAACTAGCTAATACAACGCAGGTCCATCTCACAGTGAAGCAATTGCTCCTTTTAAATAACTAACATGTGTTAATTACTCTTATGCGGTATTAGCTATCGTTTCCAATAGTTATCCCCCGCTATGAGGCAGGTTACCTACGCGTTACTCACCCGTTCGCAACTCATCAGTCTAGTGTAAACACCAAACCTCAGCGTTCTACTTGCATGTATTAGGCACGCCGCCAGCGTTCGTCCTGAGCCAGGATCAAACTCTCATTAAAAGTTTGAGCTTTGCTCTTTTCTGTCTCGCTGACAGATTTATTGTTTTTTTGTCATTGACGGATTTACAGTGTAAATCCACCCTGCACATTCGTTCGTCTTGTTCAGTTTTCAAAGGTCTTTGCCTCTCTTGAGACAACTTCTATATTCTAGCAAACTTATTCTGCTTTGTCAACTACTTTTTTTAAGTTGTTTATAAAATGATAATACAATATTAGGTTCGCTTAAGAACTCATTTAGTATACTATAATTTTTTATTTGTTGTCAATAGGTTTTAAAAAAATCTCAGAGAAAACCCTGAGATTTTTTAAATTATGTTACAAAGTTAATTTCCTTTAGCTTCAATTAAACCTAGTTCGCCATCTTCACGCTTGTAAAGGACATTTGTCGTATTATCTTCTGCATCTGTATAGATAAAGAAATCATGACCTAAAAGTTCCATTTGCAACAATGCTTCCTCAACATCCATTGGTTTTAGATTAACATTCTTAGTACGTACAATTCTTTGGCTTACTGCTTCTTCATCTGGCTCAGCCTCAAATTCTGTTGTGAAAACTTGACTTGCTGGAATCTTTTCACGATATTTTTTCGCAATTTTAGTTTTATTTTTACGAATTTGACGCTCAATTTTATCAACAACTAAGTCAATTGACCCATACATATCTTGTGAAACATCTTCTGCTCGTAAAGTAATAGAATCTATTAAGATTGTTACTTCAACTTTTGCGGTCTTCTCTCTGTATACTTTGAGGTTGACTCTAGTATCTAATTCTTGTGCTTCATTAAAGTATTTTTCAACTTTAGAGAGTTTGGTCTCAACATACTCACGAATAGCTTCTGTTACTTCGATGTTTTCACCACGAATACTGTATTTAATCATATGAGTACCTCTTTCTTGCGTTGTTAACGCTTTCTATACTCTTATTATAACCGCTTTCATGAAAATTTGCAAGATTTTAGCGTGCTAATGAAAAACTTTTTATATTTTTTATACCTTTTTCTTCTAATAGTTTCCTGATTTGTGCTATTGTTGCGCCTGTTGTATAAATATCATCAACAATTAAAAGGTTGTCCCCTAACTCAGCCTCATTTTTTAATGTAAATTGCTGAACTTGTTTGAGTCTTTCTTCTTTATTATTAGCCGATTGCTTACCTCCATCTTTTTTAGAAAGAATATTTTTGTAAGGTATATTTGCCGATTGTAGAAAAGCAATCACTTGATTAAATTGCCTATTTTGGTATCCTTCATGACTCAAGGGAACTGGCACTATAGTGTAGCCCTTATACTTTTTTAGAGCAGCTTTTATTTCTTTTGTAAAAACATCTTTCAACAAATAATCCCCTTGAAATTTAAAAAGAGAAAAATATTTTTTCATTGCTTCATTGTATCTATAAAGGGAAAAATGATTTACCTCTATACCTTTTTTACCCCAATAAATACAATCTTGACATTGTTTTTGGGGAATTTGCTTGCAACATGTTTGGCAACCCATCTCCCTACTAAGTGCTTCAAAACTACCCTTGCACGTTTGACAAATTACGTTTTGCTTTGGTTTTAGAAGCATAAGTTCCACAAAAGTTAATTGCGATAAATCTATTTCATGACATAACAAACAAGTCATTAAAATCCTCCTATATGATTCATGTTTTTAATCTCCTTTATAGCTTGGTGCATCGATTTACTTTTCCCATCATGAAGGAAGTAAAGGAGCCCTTCGGGCCTTTCTAATGCTCTTCCAACTCTTCCTGAAATTTGTACCAAGGAACTTTTCGTAAACAAATGATGATTTGCTTGTATAACAAAAACGTCGACGCTAGGGAAAGTTACTCCTCTCTCTAGAATGGTAGTTGACACTAGGATAGACAATTTGTTATCTCGAAAATCTTGCACTAACTTTAACCTAGATGTGCTCTTACTTGAAACAAAACCAATTTTTTCCATAGGAAAGGCTTGTCTTAAAATTTCGGTGAATACCTGACCTTCTGAAATATGGGGGAAAAATAATAACAAAGGATATCTCGTTTGTCGCTGTTTATTTATCAACTGATATAATTTGGGAGGTAGTTTTTGTGTCTGCAAGCTTTTCTGGATACCACTTACCCAAACCATCTCGGGTATCACTAACGGATTGGCATGAAATCTCCTAGCTAGATGCAATTTTTTTAGTTCTTTTCTTGCAACTTTTCTTTCTAACTCAGTCGTTGAAGTTGCAGTCAGAAAAATACTTGTTCCGTTTTCCTTTAAGGCCTGTTTTACACCCTGGTATAGTATCGGGTTGTCGACATACGGAAAAGCATCAACTTCATCAACAATTAGCAAATCAAAAGCATGATAAAATTTTAACAATTGATGTGTTGTGGCAATAGTTAAAGGGGATCTCTGATAAGAAGGAGATTCTCCATGCATTAATGTTATGGCACATCTAAAATCGTTTGAAAGTCGCTTATACAATTCTAAACAAACATCAATTCTAGGACTGGCAATACAAACGCTTCCTCCAGTATCAATTACTTTGGCGACAGAGTGGTATATCATTTCTGTTTTACCAGCCCCTGTCACAGCATGAACAAGAAGATTTTCCTTACTTGAAATACCTTTCAACAACTCTTCTGAAACCTCATTTTGATAAGGTGTCAGTTCCCCTTTCCATTTTAAAGAATTCGTTTTAGAAAATGTTTTTTGTGGGAAATAATATAAATTTTCATTACTAGTAACTCTTCCAAAAACTATACATTCTCTACAATAATAATTTCCAGTTGGTAATTGGCAATTTTTAGCAACAGAACTAGAGCATCGGGTACAAATATAGTCGCTTCCTTTCTTTATAAAAGATGGCAAGCTAATTGCAATTTTTCTAAGTTGCTCAGATAATTGTGCTTTTGTCCAAAGCCTACCTAAATAATTTTCCATATTATTTCATTCGGATTTTTTTGCTAAATTTGAAGAATTTTTGTAGAATTTCTCTATGAACTATAAAACGATAAAATCAGACGGAATTGTCGAAGAAGAAATTAAAAAATCGCGATTTATTTGTCATCTAAAGCGAGTAGAGTCCGAAGAGGAGGGGCGTAATTATATTACGCAAATCAAGAAAGCGCACTACAAAGCCAATCATTCGTGTTCAGCTATGGTTATTGGCGAAAAAGGGGATATAAAACGATCTAGTGATGATGGAGAACCTAGTGGTACAGCAGGTATCCCTATGCTAACCGTACTTGAAAAGCAAGGCCTGACAAATGTTGTTGCCGTCGTTACACGGTATTTTGGAGGTATCAAATTAGGCGCAGGGGGGCTTATTCGTGCCTACTCTGGTAGCGTAGCTAATACCATCAAAGAGATCGGGGTAGTAGAAGTTAAAGAACAAATTGGTATTCGTATTCAATTAACTTATCCTCAATATCAAACTTTTGACAACTTCCTAAAAGAGCACCACCTTCAGGAGTTTGAAACAGAATTTTTAGAAGCTGTAACCTGTAAAATATACGTTGACCCTAAGGAATTTGAACACACAATAACTAATTTGACAGAGTTCTACCAAGGAAAAGCTTTGTTAACTGAAGAAGGGAGTCAAATTGTTGAAATTCCCTTTAAGGCTGAAACCGATAAATAATAGCTATCACTTGATAAAGAATTGATATTTTACTTTAATCAATGTGAGTTTTATAATATTCTTAACCAATATCATGAAGAGGTATAGCTTATGTCAAAAATTTATAATTCTATTACAGACTTAATCGGAAATACACCCATTATTCAATTACATCATATTGTTCCAGAAGGAGCTGCAGAGGTGTACGTTAAGTTAGAATCCTTTAACCCAGGTTCATCTGTTAAAGATCGTATCGCTCTAGCTATGATTGAAGATGCAGAGCAAAAAGGGATTCTTAAAGCCGGAGATACAATCGTAGAACCTACATCTGGTAATACAGGTATCGGTTTGGCTTGGGTAGGAAAAGCTAAAGGGTATAATGTTATTATTGTTATGCCAGAAACCATGTCAATTGAACGTCGTAAAATCATTCAAGCCTATGGTGCTCAATTAGTACTAACACCTGGTAGTGAAGGGATGAAGGGAGCTATTGCTAAGGCAAAAGAAATTTCTGCAGAGCAAAATGCTTGGCTACCCCTGCAATTTAATAATCAAGCCAATCCAGAAATCCACGAAAAAACGACTGGTAGGGAAATTATCGAGACTTTTGGTGAAAAAGGTTTAGATGCTTTTATCGCAGGTGTGGGAACTGGTGGGACAATTACTGGTGTCTCTCGTGCATTTAAAAAAGTCAATCCTGATGTCGCTATTTATGCTGTAGAAGCTGATGAATCTGCAATCCTTTCTGGTGAGCAACCTGGGCCTCATAAAATACAAGGGATTTCTGCAGGTTTCATTCCAGAAACATTGGCTACAGATTCTTATGATCATATCATTCGCGTTACATCTGACGATGCTATTGAAACAGGACGTATCATCGGCGGACTAGAAGGTTTCCTCGCAGGAATTTCTGCTTCAGCTGCTATTTATGCTGCTATTGAAGTGGCCAAACAACTAGGAAAAGGGAAAAAGGTTTTAGCTCTTCTCCCTGATAATGGCGAACGTTACTTATCAACAAGCCTGTATGATTTTGAATAACTTTAATCTTCAGTAAACGATAACTAAAAAAGATTAGATATGTTGTCTGATCTTTTTTAGTTTATATCTCTTTAAATACTAGTAAGCCCTATTTAGTTAAAATATTAAAACGACAAATAGAACCAAGCAATTTCACTTGGTTCTATTGTTTTTATTGATGATTTGAAACATAACGGTCAACCGTTAACAGGGCTGCAGCGACATCCTCTGCACTAATTTTGAATGGCATTTCATGTATTGTTTCACCTTCAATTGTTGCTTGCTGACCAACTTTTAAAAGTTCTTCATATGTTGCATCACCCAAATGGAGTTCTGCAAGTGTAGTTGGCATTCCAATCGCTTGGTAAAGATTAATGTAGCGATCAATTTCTTCCTTTGGTCTATTTTCGAGGAAAAGTTGCGTCAACGTTCCATAGGCAACTTTTTCACCATGGGTTAAGTGATGAATATCTCCACTCAAGGCAGTAAAACCATTATGAATAGCATGAGCTGCAGCTAATCCTGCACTTTCAAAACCTAAACCACTAAGTAAGGTATTAGCTTCAATAACATTTTCTAAAGCTTTTGTAACCACTTTGGCATCACAAGCCGCTAAAGCTTGTAAACTATCATTAAATAAAGTACGCTCACATGCTTGGGCAATTGCCACGCCCGCTAAAGTCTGTCTACCGCCAGCCATCGCTATCCCATTTTTTTGTAAGACTGCTCTCGCTTCAACCCAAGTAGCTAAGCCATCTGCTATCCCAGAAGCTAGTAAACGTTTTGGCGCTTGGGCAATTACTTGAGTATCAACTAAAACTAAGTCTGGATTCTTTGAATAAAAAATATATTTTTCAAAAGCTCCTTCATCTGTATAGATTACTGATAACGCTGATGTTGGGGCATCTGTTGAAGCTACTGTTGGTGCAATGACCACTGGTAAATTAACTTTATCTGCAATTGCCTTTGCAGAGTCAATAGTTTTTCCACCACCAAGTCCAATAATAAGGTCACTATTCTTTTCTTTCGCAACAGCAACGACACGATTGATTTCATTATCAGATGCTTCTCCGTTAAAGGAAACACGATGTGGTAACAAATCGTCTTGTAGATAAGATAAAAACCTTTCTCCAACGATATTATAAACAACATCATCACAAAGGATAAGTGGAGTCTGACCTAAAGATTTGATATGTTCAATACTTTGGAATAAAGCATCCTTTCCTTGTATATAGCGCGATGGACTTGCGAAAACTTTCATTCTCAACCTCTTTCTTCTTTAAAAAATTTTATGTTAAAGATACAGCCTCAAAAGTTGGCGTTCTCTGTTAAATATGTTCTGAGTGTTGACTGGCTTTCCAATCATCTGCAAAGTCGTTAACAGCTTTTGCAATAGATGGCATCGCAAAGACTGATTCAAAAATATCTGGTCCCGCGGTGATTGATTGAGCACCCTGTGATAAGGCCTTCGTTACTTGTGAAGCGTTTTTAAAACTAGCTGCTAAAATTTTGCTAGAAGAACCTGTCCGCTCTATTGCTTGCGCTAATTCCTTAATAACTTGTGTCGCATCAATATCAAGGTTCTCCATTCGGTTAAAGTAAGGTGCTAGGTAGTCTGCTCCAGCTGATATAGCCAAAAGACCTTGCATACTGGTGTATATTGCTGTGGCTGTAATATTATAACCTTCTGCTTTTAACGTTTTAATTGCTGCTAATCCATCTGGCGTAACTGGGACTTTGATATAAATGTCATCGTCCGTTTCTTGGCGTATTTTAGCAGCATCATCCAATATTCCTTGATAATCTTTGGCCACTACTTGAACATGCAAACTTGCTTCACGTCCAATAATTTCTCGAACATCACGAATGCGTTGGAAAAAATGTATATCTCCTTCTTTCTTAGCAATGGTGGGATTTGAAGTTACACCTGCTAGTGGCAGTATATGATGCCATTTTTTTATAGCTTCTAAATTTAAAGTGTCAAGTAAAAATTCCATAATAATCTCCTAAAGAGCATGTTCTGTACGTGCAATAATATCATCTTGAGTTGCCTTAGATAGGACATTAAAGAATGCAGAATAACCTGCTACACGCACAATCAAATCGCGGTGTTTTTCAGGGTGCTTCTGAGCATCAATCAAAGTCTCACGTGAGACAACATTATACTGGATATGGTAACCATGAAGGCGATTGAAGAATGTTCTAAGTAAGGCAATTAATTTTTGTTTATCTTCTTCTTTTGCCAAGGTTTGAGGGTTGACTTTTTGGTTAAGGAGTACACCGCCGACAATCTCATCAGTTGGTAACTTCGAAACTGATTTCAAAACAGAGGTAGGTCCCTTTTTGTCCATATTATGAGATGGTGAACAACCTTCAGCTAATGGAGTTCCTGCATGCCTACCATCTGGAGTTGCTAAAGTACCTCGTCCTTGGCCTACATTTGCTGAAATAGAGGACGTTCCTGAATAGCGAATACCACCGATTGGTCCACGTCCATAGCGTGTGTTGGGATATTTAGCAATTTCTTCAACATAAACATCATAACACTCACGTACTAAACTATCCGCGTAGTCATCATCATTTCCATATTTTGGTGCTTCATTGATCAACATTTGACGAATTTCTTCACCACGCGGACCTGCGTAATCACTCTGCAATGCTTGCCATACTTCTAATGTGGTTAGGCGTTTTTCTTCAAATACTAATTTTTTAAGCGCAGCAAGTGAGTCTGAAAGATTAGCGATTCCAACTTGTAGACCAGATATGTAGTCATATACTGCACCACCTTCTTTTAAGTGCTTACCTCGTCCAATACAATCATCAGTTAAAGCTGAACAAAGAATATCAGGTACTTCTCTTTCGAGACTAATATCAATAGCATTTTCAACAATAACGCTCATTCGAGTTAAGTAACGAAGTGTTTTGTCCCAAGCTTCTTTAAGTTCTTTATATGAGGTCATCTGGGTGAAATGCCCATAAGAAGGCGCAAATCTCTTCCCAGAAGCCGGGTCAATACCGTCATTCATTGTAATTAATAACACTTTAGGGAAGTTGATATAGCTCATGCCGGTACAACGATAACCCCATTTCCCAGGAACTGCTGTTTCGACACAACCAATCGCTGAATAATCATAGGCATCTTCTTCGGAAACTCCTTTTTTAATAAATGATGGAATAATAATTTCATCATTATTAAAAGCTGGCATACCAAAGCCTAATTTCATAACTTCAATAGCTTCATTCATGAATGACTTGTCTAGGTTAGCATGATAACGAACCGTTAGATTAGGCTGTGGTAAGTGTGTCTGAGCGACTGATTTTAGTACTAGAAATGATAAAGGATTAACAGCATCTTCCTTATGTCGTGTTTGTCCTCCAATCGTTACATTTTGGTAAAGAGGACTACCAGCAGACGAAAACGTATGAGCTTGGCTACGAACCTTATTAATAGTTATTGTTTTAATCCATAGGTTAGTTAGGCGCTCAACGATCGAATCCTCAGTCTCACGTCCAGCTTCTAAGTCAGATTTAACATATGGATACATGTATTGATCAAAGCGTCCATAAGATAGAGAATGACCGTTTGATTCTATTTGAAGAATACACTGAATAAACCAAACCGATTGAACGGCTTCTGCAAACGTTTCAGCTGGGTAATAGGGCACTCGTTCACAAATACTAGCGATATCTAACAATTCCTGACGTCTCTTAGCATTTGCTGTTTTAGCTTGTTTTTTTGCTAGGATAGCAAAACGCTCTGCATAGGTTTTAACAGCTTCTATTGTAATTAAAATAGAATCATAGAAATGATATTTGTCAATACTCTCAGGCTTTGTTAAATCTAAGTCAGCTTTAGCTTTTCTTGCTTTTTTTTCAAAGCCAATAAGCCCTTCTTCTAGTAACTTCTGATAGTTGACAGCTAAGTGAGCATCCCCAGAATTCATCTTACCTTCCATCCCAAAGAAGCCTGTCTCCATATAAACTTGAACTTCTTCTGGAAGCATAACGCCCGCACGAGCCCGTAAATTATTATTTTCCCAGAAAGGTGCAATATTTCTAATTTGTTCTTTGGTTTCTTCTGTAATGTAAAAGACATCACCATCTCGTTTTTCAAAAAGGTCTAGTTCATTTACAACAAATTCTAGAGTGTATTCTGGAAAAATAGGAGCATCTTTATCAGATGAAGCTTGGTTACCGACAATCATTGTCTCATCGTCAATATAGATTGTCATTTTTTCCAAAATATTTTGCAACATGTAAGCTCTCTTTAAAACATTAGGTTTTTCCTGATGCTTTTGATAGGCTTCAGTTACCAAGATAGCACGTTCTGCATCTATGAATGGTTTCTTATCAAGAACCTTATCGCGATAAGAATACATGCGCTCTGTCAAATAGCCAAAATGCTTTTGAGAATTTTGTTGAACATCATTTGTATATTTTTGAGTGAGTAATTGTTTGGTCATAACAGCCTCCGCTTGTTTCTTTCGAAACTAAAAAGTTTTTCTTCGTAAATATAATAGCACCTAAATCCTAAAATAACAAGAAGAAAATAAAGAATAGAATGCTACATCTAAAGTTGCACAAATGTGCATTTTTAGAAAAAGGTTAAGGTGCATTACACACCTCAACCTCTTATCTGCTAGCTATCCCCTTTCCATTTCACATTCATTTTTGTAAGTAATATTATCTTGGATTTTAAAGAATGGGAAGTAAACAGCAGTTGAGATAGCTAAAATGACTATTTGGACGAGTGCACCTTGCCAACCACCTACCATGAATCCAGAAATAATTGCTGGAGTACTCCATGGTAAAGTAACACCTGAGAATGGTTGCATAAAACCAACCGCAATAGCTCCATAAACAATTAAAGCTGCCAAAACTGGTACTAAAATAAAAGGCAGAAACATCACAGGATTCATTACGATTGGAAAGCCAAAGACGATTGGCTCGTTAACATTGAAAATTGCGGGAAAAGCGGCCACTTTCCCAAGTGCCTTGTATTGTTTTGATTTTGCTGCAAAAAGCATCGCAATAACTAGTCCAAAAGTTATTCCTGAGCCCGATAAAATCAAGAAACTATCCAAAAACTGCTGTGTTACAATGTGAGCGCCATTATCTAATGTTAAGCGATTTGCTGCTAATAAAGACTTATTGGCATCTAAATTGGATAGTAACAAAGCAGTCACAATACCATTCACCACAGATTGGCCATGGACACCAAACCACCATAAGAATGAAATAAAGAAAGCAATCCCAATTGCTCCATAAAGTGAGCCTGTTAAGCCTTGCAACGGTACTTGAATGATATCATAAATCATCTCAATAAAGGTACCTCCAGTTGTTACCTTAGCAATCAAATAAACAATCATCGATAAAAGAAAGATAACAAAAGCTGGAATCATAGCTTCAAATTGTTTTGCTATTGCCTGTGGTACTTGCTCTGGCATTTTTATAACAATATGATGTTGGATAAACCATGTATAGATAGCACCAACTACTAAGCCAATAATAATTGCTCCAATAATCCCCTGACCGCCAAACCAAACCTTAGAAATAGCATCCGCTATTGCTTCTCCTTTTACAGGAATATAAGATGATTTCATTAAAATAAAGAAAGACGAAAGTGATAAAACGCCAGCAGGTAACGGTTCTACACTACTATTTTTAGCATAAGCATAAGCAATTGCAAAACAGGAAATCAAGCCCATAATCGCAAAAGTTCCTGAATAAACTTGCATAAATGGTTCTGTCCATTCTGGTCCAAAAACATTAGCTATGGCTTGATTAAGACCTTTAAATGGAAGCTGCCCTAATATTAAAAAGAGACTCCCAACAACTGTTAGTGGTAGAATTGCTAGCATGCCATCTTTGAGTGCAATAATCCCTCGCATATTGACAAACTTCATAATCGGAGTAATTATTTTCTGACTATCAAACTTTGACATATCAAGCCTCTTTTCTTGTTTCCAATAAACTCAAAGCAAGTTTCAAAACTTTTACACCATCCAACATACCATAATCTGCCATTGGAATAACTGCTATCGGTACACCGTATTCATCACAGATTGATTTTGATTTATCTAGAGTATAGCTAACTTGTGGACCAAGTAATGCAACATCTAAATCTTTAGCATAATCTGCAATTTTTCCTTGTGAATAAGCTTCAATATGTGCCTCTATCCCTTCTTTATCCGCTGCGATTTTCATATTGTTTACTAACATACCTGTTGAAAAACCTGCTGCACAGAATAAACCAATTTTTATCATATTTGATCCCCTTTACTTATTTTTGAATATGTAATTCCTGGCGTAAATCAATAATTTCTTTAATCAAGTTAATCTCAGTAATACTTGTCATCAAATGATCCTGAGAATGAATAAAGAGTGCTGAGATATCTGTCCTTGTCCCTCCTGCTTCTTGTGCAAGGAATTGTGTTTGAAGATTATGAGCTTCTAGGAGTGCACTATCTGCTAGTTCTATTTCAATCTTACTTTCTGCAAAATTTCCTTCTTTTGCAAGTTTTAAGGCTTGATAGATATGTTGTTTAGCATCCCCAGCATTCAAAATGAGCCCCATAATAATTTGGTCTGCGACTATGATTTCCATAAGCACCTCCGCTTTAATGATTTTTTATAAGTTTAAACTTTCTTACAAAAGGTTCTAGTTTTCTTTCGCAAAACAAATGTAACATGTCCCTTAATCATCGTCAATAGACTTTGCGCCCTTTATGACAATAGCGCACCTTTGTGCTTATTCTATAACAATTCACTTGGTAATAGAAACATTATCAAAAGAGCTAGGATTTATTCCTAGCTCTTTTGATATATAGTATCCACAAAGGTGTCTTTATCTAATCTTAAAATATTTAAGGCTGTGGAAAAATCAGTAACTAAATGATTAATATACCCCTTTTTTAAAACGGCTAAGAGTGCCGCAGCCTTATAATTGCCATGAGCAACCGCTATTCTATTAGGAACTTTCTGTAGTTGTTCTAAGGTAATTCCTATTGTCCTTTTAGCTAAATGTTGATTCACAGGATCACCTGAATGATTAAAAAAACGACAAGTAATTTCACCTACAGCTGCTTCTTCATCCAAGCATTGAAAATCATCTTGATTTAAAAGGTCAAGCCACTGTTGTTCATTGCTTTTAGGTTTACCACCAACGCCCACAATTGCCACATCAAGTTTTTCCCAATTATCCATTAGCCCCTCAAAATATTTTGAAGTTAATATTCCTTTCGCTAAATTAGCGTTTTCTTGAACTAGAGTTGCATTAATGAAAGTACAACTTCCTTGGAAACGCCTTGACATTTCGTAAACCAGAGTATTAACGTGATAGCGTGCATTAATATGACTTGGACCTCCGGCCAAAGGAACAAAAGAAACTTGAGAAACCGGATGAGGACGCATTGCTTCAACTACTTTACTAAGTGTCCTCCCCCAAGCAATCCCCACCTTGTCATTCTCTTTAATTTTTTTTCGAATCATAGCTGCAGCTACATGTGCTAAATCCTTCTCTATCTCTGAAGTATCGCTATCTTTTCGCGAAGAAACAATCTCAATATCTTTAAGGTGATATTTACTTTTAAAATAGGATTCTAACTGAAAAATTTCTGGATTAAAATCTGAAATTTCGATTCTAACAAGACCTTCTTCTCTCGCTTTGGCTAACATACGACTTATTGTTGTACGATAAATTCCTAATTCATTGGCAATCTCAGATTGGCTTTTCCCTTCCATATAGTAAAGGTAAGCTACTTTAGCTAACAATTTTTGACGCTCTAATTTCATACTCATAACCTTTCAGCATTTGCTTCAGTTTAACAAAAAGGTTACATCTGTGCAATTTGACATGACACTTTATCTATTATCGCCACAAATGTGCAAAATGTAAGAAAAATAGCCTCTTTTATGGTACTTGTAATAAAGATTGAATGGTAATCTCTGCTTCTTGGAACAAATTAGCAATTTCCGAATTTGGATGTTTATCTGTAATAACTTGTGATACAGTTGACAACGGAAGCTGTTCCACCAATGCAGTCTGATTAAACTTACTAGAATCTGTTAAAATAATGACTTCATCGGCAGCATTCGCCATCTCTTGTGCAACTTCAGAACGCATTAAATCTCTACCCATAAATCCTAGTTTTGGATCAAAACCATCAGTCCCAACAAAAGCTAACGAGACATGAAAAAGTGAAATCATCTTTTTCAAGAGAGGACCTACCGTAACCTGTGAACTTGATTGATACTCACCACCAAGTAAGACAATTTGGCATGAATCATACTCTCGTAAATAGTTAGCAATAAAGCAAGAGTTGGTCAAAATAGTGACATTTCGCTTTGTCTGACAGATATTTTCTGCTAAAAGAGCACAAGTAGAGCCTGATTCTATTAAGATAGTGTCATTGTCAGACACCATATTTGCAGCTAAGGCAGCAATTTCTTTTTTAGTTTTATGGTTAAAAGATAACCTAACATTAAGGTCATCCCCACTGTTTAAAACTGCATAACCGTGCTCTCTATGCAAAAGCCCTTTGCCTTCTAGTTTATCTAAATCTTTACGTATCGTTACTTTAGAAACTTGCAACAACTCCGAGAGTGTATTAACATCTATTTTTTGGTACTGGGATACTAAACTAATAATATTTTCTAATCTATTCATGAAACACCTCCTTTCTATTTTATCATTTTTTATTTATTAAACAAGTTCAATAAACTTTCATTCGTAATTGACTTTGTTACGTATAAAAGGTATACTTAAAATGAAATTGAGGAAAATAATATGACAAATGAAAAAGGTATTGTATTCAACATTCAACATTTTAGTATTCACGATGGTCCAGGTATTCGAACAACCGTTTTCTTAAAGGGTTGTCCTCTTAGATGTCCTTGGTGTGCTAATCCCGAGTCGCAAAAAATGGTTCCAGAAACAATGAGAGATGCCATTACTAATGAAAGCGTCATCGTGGGCGAAGAAAAATCGGTTGATGATATTATTGAAGAGGTTTTAAAAGATATTGATTTTTACGAAGAATCTGGTGGGGGCATAACGCTATCTGGCGGTGAAATATTTGCACAATTTGAATTTGCCAAGGCAATTTTAAAACGTGCTAAATCACTGGGAATCCACACGGCTATTGAAACAACTGCTTATACTAGACATGAACAATTCATAGATCTTATCCAATACGTTGATTTTATTTACACCGATTTAAAACATTACAATAGCCTCAAACACCAAGAAAAGACGATGGTTAAGAATGCTTCAATCATCAAAAACATTCATTATGCTTTTGCCAACGGTAAAACGATTGTGCTACGTATTCCTGTCATACCTAATTTTAACGATTCATTAGAAGATGCTGAAGAATTTGCTTGTTTATTTGATCGCCTAGATATCCGTCAAGTGCAACTCTTACCTTTCCACCAATTTGGGCAAAACAAATATCGATTACTTAATCGTCAATATGAAATGGAAGAGATCGCTGCACTACACCCAGAGGATCTACTCGATTATCAAGCTATTTTTAGCAAGTATAATATTCACTGCTACTTTTAAATATTTAAAACCTAGACTTGTCATTAATCAAATCTAGGTTTTTTGTTTATTTATTATTCAAGTAGGCTAGACCTTCCTCAACCCAACTAGGTAAATTTTCCTCAAGTGGTTTGAAACCTATCTTAAGACGATTGTTAGAAAATCGATGACGATGCTGAATATGATGTCTTTCTTCTTCAAGGGTCCGAAGCGATAAACTTGCTTTTTGTGTAAATTCATCTACATCTATAACCTGAACATAGACTTCATCACCTACACTAAGAACATCATAAATATTATCAATGTAACCTGTTTTAATTTCAGAAATATGGATAAGTCCAGTCCTACCATCCTCAAGAGAAACAAAGGCTCCATAAGGCCTAATGCCAGTGACTGTTCCCTTTAACTTATCGCCAATCTTCATTTTATTCTTTAACCTCAATCGTTAAAATAACAACATCTTCCAATGGTTTGTCTTGAGAACCAGTCTCTACTGCCGCAATCTCATCAAGTACCTCAAAAGAACTTTGGTCTACTAATTGTCCAAATACACTGTGGCGACGATCTAGATGCGGTGTACCACCTTGTCCAGCATACAACTCAGCAATTGGTGTTGGCCAACCACCTCGCTCTAATTCCTTTTTCGCATAAGGAATTTTTGTATTTTGGACGATGAAAAATTGGCTGCCATTCGTATTTGGTCCAGCATTAGCCATTGAAAGAGCTCCGCGAACATTATATAATTCCTCGGAAAATTCGTCTTCAAAACTTTCCCCATAGATAGATTCACCACCCATACCTGTACCAGTTGGATCACCACCCTGAATCATAAAATCTGGAATAATACGATGGAAGATAATACCATCATAATAACCTTGTTTAGCTAAACCAATAAAGTTTGCGACCGTTTTAGGAGCATGATCCGGGAAGAGTTTTACAGTCATATCCCCGTGATTTGTTTTAATGACAGCCACAGGACCTTCTGTATTTTCAATATCTACTTGTGGAAATGTTAATTCTTTTTCTATCAAACCTAGTTCCTCCAGGGCATACAAAATGCCATCTTCTTCTACTTTTTTTGTGATAAAATCTGCTTTTTTTTGAGCTTCTGGGTGTGACACTCCCATCGCCACAGCTAGTCCAGCATAATCAAAGAGTTCTAAATCATTGAGCTCATCTCCGAAAACCAAGATATTCTCTGGCTTTAAGCCCAAATGTTCAACAACTTTAGAAACACCTAAAGCCTTCGATGTTCCTTTTAACACAACATCTGAAGAATGATCATGCCAACGTATCAAGCGAAGATGTTCAGCTAACGGTTCAGGTAGATGAAGGCTATCTCCTTTATCTTCAAATGTCCACATCTGATAAATATCATGTTCTTTATTGAAATCTGGATTAACTTCGAGATCAGAATACACAATATCAATCGCATCATTTACCAAATCATCACGATCTGATAAAACTGCCTCATGACGACCAGCTAAACCGTACTTAATACCAACAGTGTCCGCCCATTTCTTATATTGCTCTACATATTCAGCTGGAATAGGACGATGGAAGATAATATTCTTATCCTTGTCCTTAACGTAAGCTCCATTTAATTTTACACAATAATCGGCATTTAAATCTTGAACTTCTTTTGGAACGCCATATCGTGCTCTTCCTGAAGCAATACCTACAACGATTCCTTTATCTTTCAAAGCTTTAAAAACTTTTAAGATTGATGGTGGCATATAACCTGTATCTTTAACACGAAGCGTGTCATCAATATCAAAAAACACTGCCTTTATTTTTTTTGCTTTATATTTAGTTTTTGCGTCCATGACTAACCACTTTCATTAACATAGTGCCTCTATTATATCACTTATTCATCATCTTGTGGTACCAAATGGTGTTGGAAAGCATAGACAACTGCTTGAGTTCGATCTGCTACATTTAGTTTTCCCAAAATATTAGAAACATGAGTTTTAACAGTCTTTAACGAGATAAATAATTCATCAGCAATCCTTTGATTGTCATAACCTTTGGCTAATAAATTAAGGATATCACGTTCCCTTGCTGTTAAGCCCTCATGTAAAGCTGGACATTTATCATGAGCCTTAATTTTCTTATCTACTTCATTTTCAATAGCTTGTTCTCCCCTTGAAACTTTACGAATGGCATTAAGAATCTCTGCTGCGCTTGAGGTCTTTAACATATAGCCTTTGGCACCTGCTTCAATAACAGGGTAAATTTTTTCATTATCCAAGTAAGATGTTAAGACTAAAATGGCAGCTTCTGGCCAATCCTTCAATAATGCTAAGGTTGCTTCTACACCGTCCATTTCAGGCATTACTAAGTCCATAACAACAACGTCTGGACGTAACTCCAGTGCTTTTTTTATGCCTTCTAAACCATTTGAGGCCTCACCTATTACTTCAACATCAGCTTGTAAGTTTAAAAAACTTTTTAAACCGAGACGAACCATCTCATGGTCATCAACAAGTACAATTTTTATTTTATCCATTTTTATCCTCACTCTGATTTACTAAAGGTAATCTTATATCCATAGCAACTCCTTTACCAGGCTGACTGAGAAGCTGTAAATTTCCTGCTAAATCTTCTACTCGATCTTCAATATTTTTTAACCCATAACTTAAATCATAGACAGAATCCATATCAAATCCAATACCATTATCAATCATTTTTAACTGCAATTCATTCTCTGTTTGATTAAGGTAAACTTCGAGACGACTGGCTTGTGAATGCTTTAAAGTATTACTGATAAATTCTTGACCAATTCTAAAAATATTGTCTTCAATCTTTTTGGGTAAGGTTAGAATTGATTCATGATAAACAACTTCAATGTCGCTCTTATCGGTCAATTCTTTCAATATCATTCTGAATCCTTCAGATAGGGTCTTATTTTCTAATTCAACTGGCCTCAAATGAAGTAGCAGAATTCTCAAATCATTTTGTGCATGCTGAAGCATTTCTTCTACTGCTAATAATTGCGAGCCAACCTGATCAACGTCTAGCTGAGAAACATTCTGTGCTATCCCTGACAAAACCATGGAAGCAGCGAACAAATCCTGACTAACTGTGTCGTGTAAATCACGTGCAATACGCTTACGTTCTTGTTTCACAATTTCTTGGCTTTTTAAAATACGACTATTTTCCTTAGATTGTAGACTTGCTGTCATTAAATTCATTTTTTTAGAGAGCCGTTGAATATTGGTCGATATTTCAGTACCATCATCGGTAACATTTATTGATTGGTTATTTAAAATGCGACGTAAATTATGGTTAATTTGACGTTTACTATTATCATCTAATAAAAACCAAGTTAGCAATAAAAGGATAGTTACCGCTAAAGATAGAAAGAAAATAGAGAAAATCAATTGTTCAATCAGCCACAAACGAGACGTTTGATAGAGGTGCACCAAATTAACACCCAAACTATCAATAATGACAAAACAAATGGCAAATATAATGACACTTCCATAGAAGAAAGCTAAAAAGTAGTGGTGCTTTTTCATTTACGACTAACCTCAACTTTCCCAGCGATAGTGTTTACAACTAATTTGACACGTTTCAAAAGGTAATATTCTTCCTCTTGTGACAATTTTATAGATTCATTTCTTAGATCATACTCCTCAAAATCAAAGTACTGTACACTACCGTAAACAGAACTAATATCAGCCTTTACGGCAACGTCTAAAGGAACCAATACTTTAGTATCACCAAAAACTTTTTGAATTATAATAACATTATCCTGCCCAGATACAATAACATTTGTTAAATCAATTGTATCAGTCCCAGAGATTCTTATAATATTAATATCTTCAAAAGCATAAAAGTCACTTTCGTGTTGATCAGTACCTAACCATTGGTTTCGTGTTGTCTTAACATCTAATTGATGATTCTTAAATTGAATCAAAGCATAACGATTTTTTTTCTTAACTTGCGAGAAATGATTGATTAGAACATACAAAACTGCAAAAACAACGGCTGCAATAATGTAAGGGTTAAGCATAAAAATTAAAAATAGTAATAACAAACTTGTCGTTAACAGAAAATTATGACGACTATCGTTGTTATAAAATCTTAAGGCTAAAAGAATCAAAGCGAGAATAAAAATAAAACTTGTCCAGTCATCAGATAAAATTTTCATTAATCCCATAACTAAGACAACGGCTTCAACAAGTAGAAAAAACTGAAATTTTTTCATAATAATCCTTCCATTACTCTATATGACGTATTTTATCAAAAAGCCCTATACTTTGCACCATTATTGAGAGAAAAATTTGGCATATTGGCAGAGAACCTTTCTAGGCATGGTCTCTGCCATAGCAAATTAAAAAGAAGACTTTAACATCTTCTTTTTAATTTTATTGAGTTAATGGATTGTTAGCTGTTCCTGTATTAGTTGTACTATCACTTGGTAGTGTTGAACTACTTGTAGAAGTGCTACTACTATCAGAAGTGCTAGCATCCGTTGATGAGCTTACAGAATCCGAGGTAGTTGTTCCTGTTGAGCTTGAAGCCGAAGAATCTATTGGCGTAGATGATGAGTTATTCGTTGTTTTAGAACCAAGAAGATACAGCTTAACTTTATCTCCTCTCCTTAATCCAACTTCTCCTCCGTAATAAGGATCCTGACTTGCTATCTTACTTGAAGATGGAGGTGTTACTACTGTTTGATAAACGCCATTTTGCATTTGATAGAAGACAAGATTATCTGCATCTAATCCGAGGTCTGTCAAGGTTTCTATTACTTCTCCAACTGTCATACCTGTTACATCAGGCATAATCATTGGATCATTAACAGCAACCGTAAGTGTTAATTTCTTATTACCATCAGGATTAAAAGATGTTCCTTCTGGAAGCGACTGTGCTAAGATTGTACCAGTAGTATAATCATTATTAATTTTACGCTTAACCTTGATTAAAGATTTTTTAACACCTTTGCCTTGAAGATCTTTGAGGATATCTTTGTAATTATGTTCCTTATAATTACCTAGAGTGAAACTCTTGTTTGGAGTGGCAATATAAAGATTAACTTTAGCCCCTTCTCTGCGAGAACGTCCTGCAGCAGGGTCTGTTTTTACGACAAGTCCTTCTGAAACACTATCACTCTCAATATTACGAATAGCTCCTACTTTCAATCCAGAATTTTCCAATGTCATTTTTGCTTGAGCTACTGTTTTGTTGCTAACATCTGGAACACGAATAGTCGTAGGACTTACTAAAATTTTATAAGCAAATACAATTATTCCTACAACACAGAGTGCAAAGAATAATTTCATGATTGTACCAAGAAGTCGATGAGAAGCCTTCTTTTTAGACTTCGTTTTATCGTTACTCGCAGAATCAGGAGTTATTTTTTCTGTTGTTTTGGCCTGTTTTTGATTACGCAACAGTTGTTCTGTCGTTAGAGATGATACTGTAGATGTTACTTTGGGTAGTGTCTTAGTACTCTCAGTATCATTAAAAACAAGTTTTGGTTCACGGTGACGTGTCGAGCTTAGAGCAGTTGATAAATCACGTCCCATCTCATAAGTTGTCTTATAGCGATCTGTTAGCTTTTTAGCTGTTGCTTTAATGACAATGTTTTCCAAAGCTTGTGGAACGCTTTTATTTTCTGCAAGGATTGATGGTAGTGGTTTTTGGAAGTGCTGTAGGGCAATAGTAACTGCACTATCCCCATCATAAGGAATATGGCCAGTTAACATTTCAAAAAGCATGATTCCCATGGCATAAATATCACTCTGAACAGTCGCTTTTGAACCACGCGCCTGCTCTGGCGATAAATAATGAACACTACCTAACATAGAATTCGTTTGCGTTAAACTAGTTTCAGCAAACGCTACCGCAATACCGAAATCTGTAACTTTTACAGTCCCTTTTTTAGTTAATAAAATATTTTGAGGTTTTAAATCACGGTGTACGATACCTTTCTGATGTGCCAGTGACATGGCTGAAAGGACTTCATTCATGATTCGAACAACTTCATTATTTGATAGGGGTGCATTGTCTTGAATATACTTTTTTAAATCGAATCCATCAACATATTCCATTACTAAGAACTGCTGTCCGTCTTCTTCACCTATATCACGAATAGCGACAATATTAGGATGTGTCAGCTCAGCCATTGCTCGTGCTTCTCTCTGGAAGCGAGCAACCGCAATCTGATCTGTTTGATAATTGGTTCGCAATACTTTTATTGCGACCTCTTCATTATCTAAAATTAGATCTCGAGCTAGATAAACATCCGCCATTCCACCTCGTCCGATTGATTTAAGGATCCGATAACGACCAGCAAATAATTTGCCAATCTGAATCATTAAACCGCCTCACTTTCAACGTAAACTAGTGCCACAGTGATATTATCAAGACCTCCTCTATGGTTTGCTAGAGTGATTAAATCTTGATTCTTATCATCTAAGGTTTTTTCTTGTGTTAGTACTGTAGCAATATCGGCATTACTCAACATATTAGTTAGTCCATCACTATTAACTACAAGGTAGTCACCTTCTTCAAGTAGATGAACTCCTAAATCAGGTTCGACTGGATTGGCTTGACCAATTGATTGCGTAATAATATTTTTTTGAGGATGACTAGCAGCTTCTTCTTCTGTTAATTGGCCAGCTTTTACCAATTCATTAACAAGAGAATGATCACTCGTCAATAAATGATACTCTCCTTGACGAACGATACCGATACGTGAATCTCCTACATGTGCGAAAATAATATTATCTCCTACAATGGCAACTGCTTCAATGGTAGTTCCCATACCTTTGTAATCATCTGACTGACCTAATTCATATATTTTGCGATTCTCTGTTTCAATAGAGACAAGCATCCAATCACGAATTTCTGATAACTCAGAAAAATCTGTCTCCGCCCAATCACTTCCTAGATCAGTTACAGTCATCTCGCTAGCAATATTTCCTGCACGATGTCCTCCCATACCATCTGCTAAGATGATTAGTGGGACGCCGGCTTTATTTTCAAATTGATTAATAAAATCTTGATTATTGGAACGACGTTGCCCAATATCTGTTAAAAGAGATATTTCCATATATTTTTTTCTGACGATGTCAGTTTCCTCCTAGACACTACAAGATACGTTTGACTTGTCCAATAAAAAAGCCATCTGTATGATATTGTTCAGGGCTTATACTAATACAGCCTCTCTTTACAATATCCTCTTGTGTATGACTCAGTTCTACTTGCTCAAAATTGGGGTGGTTTTCTAAGAATTTTTCAATAACTTGAAAATTTTCTTCCTCAAAAATGGTACAAGTGCTATAGGTTATTATACCACCTTTACGTAGCGTTTGACAAACGCTAGATAGGATAGACAATTGAATCTCTTGGAGTGCTTCAAAGTCTTGATTAGCTTTATTGTACTTAATATCTGGTTTACGGCGAATTAGCCCGATACCTGAACAAGGTGCGTCTACTAAAATTTTGTCAAAAGTATCCTCAAGAAAATACTCATGAGCTTTACTTGCATCTAACTTTTTAGTTTTTATCTTATCTGACAGACCTAGGCGTTTTGCATTTTCCATAACCAATTCCAATTTATGATCATACAAATCTAAAGCAGTTACTGCCCCTGTAGTCAAATATGAGGCGATATGACTTGTTTTTCCTCCTGGTGCACTACATGCATCCAATACTTGGTCATTACCTGAGACTTTGAGTGTTGGAGCAACTAATTGACTAGATTCATCTTGGATAGTAATGAGGCCATCTTGGAAAAATGATGTCGATGCAAAATTTCCTGAGTCTGCAACTAAAGCTGTCTCTGCAATATGTGAATCTCTAACATTTAAAGTTTCTTTGATAGTTTGTTTTTGCGATAAGTCAGTCACACGAAGACTGGCTTTATTTCGCTCAAATAAACTCTCCATAATAGCTAAAGCTCTTGTCTCACCATATTGGTCAATTAATTTTTTTACGAGCCACACTGGCATGGAATAAGCAACAGAGTAACGTTTGTTTTGGCGTTTTATTGATGCAATTTCAGGGAGCGTCTCCGAACTTACTCTTCGTAAAACGGCATTAATTAACTTTTCAGCACCCTTTTTATTGCCTCGATTCTTAGCAATAGTGACAGCATCATTAACAATAGCGTGATCTGGGATGTTGTCCAGATAGAGTAGTTGATAAAGGCTCAGTAGCAAGAGATGATATACCCATAATTCAAGCTTATCACGATCAACTATAAAGTGTGATAGATACCATTCTAGCGTTATTTTTCTAGCCACAGTTCCATAGACAATTTCTGTTACTAAGGCACGATCTTTATCTGATAGTCTAGATTTTTTTAAACTCTTATTAAGTGCGATATTAGAATAAGCTCCTTTATCAAAAACTTCCTCTAAAGTCATTAAAGCTAAACCACGCGCACTCTTTTTCCAATCATTCGCCAAATTTATCTCCTATTTCTAAATTACGACCAACACCATTTAAAAAGTCTTTTATATCCATACGAGGTTTCCCTGCTGGTTGAACTGATTTGAGTTCAATAGCTCCGTCACCAGTTGCTACTGTCAATGAGTTCTTTGTCTTAGCGATCACTTGACCCGGTGAGCCCTTTCCTTCTGACATTGTTACTTCATAAAGTTTAAAACGATTTCCCTCCAAAAGGGTATGTGCAACTGGCCATGGATACATCCCTCGAACATGGTTAAAAATGTCGCGCGATGATTTATTCCAATCAATTCTCTCTTCATCTGGACTAATATTAGGAGAAAAACTTACCTCTTCTTCATTTTGTGGTATCGGCTTAATATCACCTGATAGATAACCTGGAAGCGTATCTAATAAAAGGTCACGACCAACAACGGCGAGTCTATCAAACATTGTCCCTACATTGTCTTCATCAGTTATCTCAACGGAAGCTTTTGATACCATATCCCCTGCATCCATCTTTGCAACCATTTCCATGATGGTAACCCCAGCTTCTTTTTCGCCATTAATAATGGCATAATGAATTGGTGCCCCACCACGATATTTTGGCAATAGAGAAGCATGTACATTAATTGCAAAACCTACCGATTCCAAAAGCTTTGTTGGTAAGAATTGACCAAAAGCAGCTGTTACAATACCATCTGCACCTAGGGTCATTAGTTGTTCTAATTCTGGACTTCCAGATAGTTTTTCCGGCTGATACACAGGAATGTTGTTTTCCAAGGCCACTTCTTTTACAGGGGTCATTTTAATTTCTTTTTTACGACCTACAGCACGATCTGGTTGCGTCACAACAGCTAAAACATCATACTTACCATCTGCTAAAATACCTTTTAAAACCGTCGCTGAAAAATCAGGGGTCCCCATGAATAATAATTTTGTCATTGCTTTTTCCTCGTCTTTCTTTTCTCAATTATATCATAGCACTATTCTACATCATATTTTGCGGTTCGTGGTCTATTGCTAAGCGAAGATCTCTATTCTCCTTGTCTTGAGTCATGTCTAATAAGCGATTCAAAACAAGTTCAAGGTTGTCCTCAAATCGATACTTGATAATAATTTGGTAGTGATAAAGGTTATGTGTTCTTGCAATTGGTTTTGGCGTTGGACCTAACAACTTTACTTTATCACTAAAGCCTTGCTTCAATAAACTTAATACTTCATAAGATTTTCGTATTAACCACTCTTCATCTTTATGCGATAATGTTAAACCAACTGTAAAATAATAAGGAGGATAACCAAGTTGTCGACGGATATTCATTTCATATTGATAAAAAGCTTCAAAATCTTGCTTTTGGGCTAATTGAATAGCATAATGATTAGGATTATAAGTTTGAATGACAACCTCGCCTTCTTTTTCAGCACGCCCAGCACGTCCAGCCACTTGAGTTAATAGCTGAAAAGTTCGCTCTGATGATCGAAAATCAGGTAAATTCAGAGAAGTATCTGCATTTAGTACTCCAACTAAAGTAACATTTGGAAAATCCAATCCCTTAGCAATCATCTGTGTTCCCAATAAAATATCAGCTTCATGATTTCCGAAACGCTTCAAAATAGACTCATGACCGCCTTTTTGCCTTGTCGTATCAACATCCATCCGTAAAATCTTTGCGTCTGGGATAACTTTCAAAAGTTCTTCATAAGCTTTTTGGGTTCCAGTACCATAGTAAGAGATACTTTTACTATTGCAATTTGGACATGTTCTTGGAATAGGCTTTTCAAACCCACAATAATGACAATTCATGGTCTTTGTAGCCATATGTAAAGTCAGAGAAATGTCACAATTAGGACATTGATCAACGTAGCCGCAGTCTCGACACATAATAAAACTAGAATAACCTCTACGATTGAGCATAAGAACCACTTGCTCTTTCTTATCTAATCTATCTCGGATTTTATCTAGTAAATATGATGTGAAATTACTAACTTCTTGTTGACCAATAAAATTTCTAAAATCAATAATTTCAACCTGAGGAATACGTGCTTTAGGATTAGCACGATGTTTTAATTCTAAAAATTTATAAACATCCCGACTAGCTCTAGCTCGGCTTTCGATACTTGGAGTTGCTGATCCCATTAGTAACACAGCTTTATAATATTCTGCACGTAGCAAGGCCACATCGCGCGCATGATACCTTGGGTTAGATTCTTGCTTATAAGTTGATTCATGTTCCTCATCTATAATGATGGCTCCGATATTTTCCAAAGGAGCAAAAATTGCTGAACGAGCTCCAACGACAACTTTAGCTTGACCTGATTTTATCTTTCGCCACTCATCAAATTTTTCACCTTCTGACAAGCCCGAGTGCATAATAGCAACTTGCTTTCCAAAACGAGAAATAAAACGATTCGTCATCTGGGGAGTTAAAGAAATTTCTGGAACGAGAACAATCGCTGTTTTTCCCAACTTTAAAACGTTATCAATGATATGAAGATATACCTCTGTCTTACCAGACCCTGTAATCCCCTCCAACAAGAAGGGTTTATTCTGTTCCTTACCAATTTGGTCAACAACTATTTTAACTACTTTAGCTTGTTCCTGATTTAAATCCAAAAAATCCGTTTTTAGGATTCCTTTAAAATAATTATCAGATCTACTAGCTTCTTTTTCAATGACTTCAATGATTCCTTCTTCTCTGAAAAAATTAACCACAGGAGATGAAAATTGTTTGTTTAAAGCTGTGAGGCGCCCTGGTTGAGGATTTTCTAACAGGAATTCTTTCAACTCCAGTCTCTTTTTCGCTCTTGCTGCTATTTGGCTCTTTTCTAACAGAGTTCTGTTGATTTTGTAAATCTTTTCTGTTTTTATTGTTTTCTTATCTTTGGCTAAATATTGAACTTCTATGAAACCTTTTTGAATTAATCTGCCTGCTTTTTTGGCATCTTGAGAAGACAAACTTGAAAAGACAATTTCCGTTTTATGACCAAATAGATCTTCTCTATCTTCTGATGGTAATGTGTCTGTTGCTAACAAGAGTTTATCATATTGCGAATTCAAAAGACTTGGTAACATTGATTTCAAAATAGATATTTTATAAGAAAAGACAGTATGGCGCATCTGATCAGCTAAGTCTAGTTGTTCCTGATTTAAAACAGGTTCAAAATCTAGGACCTCCGCAATATCCTTAGTCTCTAATTCATCATCATCTCTGAAACCGACAACAAAGCCTTGCAAAAGACGATTTCCTCTTCCAAAAGGAACATGAACGCGTACTCCTACTTGTACCAAATCTTCCAAATCTTTAGGAATGGCATACGAAAATGGTTTATCTGTCTGCATCAGAGGAATATCAACAATAACCTGTGCTAATTTTCTTGCCATAAACCCTCCCTAATTCTCTAAAATATGAAAAGAGGCTGATACAGAATGTTTCAACCTCTCACTTTTGACTTGCTTAAATTTTTTCGCCGTCTTCTTTTTCTTTAGCAATTTGCTCTTTGATTTTACGTTCTTCTTCTTCTTTAGCAAGGCGTTCAGCTTCGATACGAGCGCGAACTGAGGCACGTTTTGCTGATGGATCTGGGTGAATTACAACATTACCTGACTCGATTTCTTCTAAAGCGCGAAGTGTTGATTTCACAGATTTAAAATCTTGAGTGGCTTTCTCACCAGCTTCCAATTCATGAGCACGCTTAGCTTGTAAAATAACTAAAGAATATTTTGAAGGAACTTTATCCAACAAAGTGTCGATAGAAGGTTTTAACATCATAAGGCAATTCTCTTTTCTATTTTTAACTTAATTTTTTATCAGTTTCTTTGACCATGTTGGTATAACGCCCAATAACACGATCCACACGATAATGTTCTGCTTCAATGACACGTTTAACACGTTCTGCTGCTAATGACACTTGATCATTGACAACAGCATAGTCATACTCCCTCATCAAAGCAATTTCTTCTTTGGCACGTTCAATACGTTGGGCAATCACTTCTGGACTATCTGTCCCACGTCCTACTAAACGCTCTTCTAATTCCTCTAAATCTGGTGGTGTTAAGAAAATGAAAACACCGTCCGGAACCTTCGATTTAACTTGAAGCGCTCCCTGAACTTCTATTTCAAGAAAAACATCAATCCCTTTGTCTAAAGTCTCGTTGACATAACTTAAAGGAGTTCCATAGTAGTTACCAACATACTCCGCATACTCAAGCATTTGACCTTCTTTAATCAACGCTTCAAACTCTTCACGTGTACGGAAGAAATAATCAACTCCATCAACTTCGCCTGGGCGTTGTGGACGAGTAGTCATTGAAACGGAATAATCAAATTTATGGTCAGGGGTTGAAAAAATTTCTTGCCTAACTGTCCCCTTACCAACACCAGATGGTCCTGAGAAAACAATTAGCAAACCACGTTCAGACATTACACACTCCTCAAATTAATAGATCGGGTGTTAAGTGTTAAAAAGACCAGAACAATCTGGTTCTTACCTTAACTATTAACTTTTATAGCAATTCATAAATTGCTCCCTAAATAAAGTTTCTTCTCATTAGTTTAACAAAAAGAAACCTTTTTTTCAAGGTCTCCTATTATTTTTTATAGAGTCTTTTTACCCCACCTATTCCACTACTTGAATTAGTAAAATCCTCAGGAGCTCTCTCTCCAATTTGGATAAAAAGCTTGATATAAGATGGTGCCTCAATGCCCTTTTTAGCATAGTATTTTCCTGCTCTAGAGCGACGCCAAAACATAAAGAGCGGTATGACTAAATATGCAAATATCCCTACCTCAGGTAGAAAATAAGCGAGGATAATGATGATAAAGCGAACCACAACTGAACGAATGGCAAAAGTTGTCATGACTTTTATAACCCGCTCTTTCAATTCACTAGGAATGGTCACTAAATCATAACTTGCCAAACGAATCCGAATAATGTCTGATGTGAGACCAACTAATAACGTTAAGAGTCCATAAGCCATAACAGCAAAATTATGATTCTCAAAAGAAATCATAAATTTAGTAAAGAGAGGAATCAAACAAATACCTAGGTGTTCAATGATATCAAGAGCTATAATTTCATCATTAGTCTTTTGAGCATCTAGGCTATTTTGTGCCCTTTCGTACCAAAAATTAAAAACAACAACAAAGCTAACAATAAATAAACCTATGTTCCGTGTAAAGTCACCAATATCACCCATCGTAGCCGGAGTTTTTATCTCCAAAACTAAAATCGTCATAGCAATGGCCAAAATTGCATCACTAAGCGTATCAAAACGTTCTTTAAATTTTTGCATACATACATCCCTCTTAATACATTATGGCATCTCGACTGGAAAAAAACTATCACAGCCAATCCTTTTCTCGTGCTATTTTAAGTGCCTCCAAACGATTATTAACTCCTAATTTATCAAAAATATTTGACGTGTAATTACGAACTGTACCATTCGATAAAAATAAAGTGCATGCAATTTCTTTGCTGGTCTTCCCTTGAGCAATTAGGGAAAGAATTTTTATTTCTTGCTCACTCAAAGGATTAGATATAACGTTTTCCATTAATTCAGGCGAATATTCTTTACCCCCAGATAAAACTTTTTGAATCGTTTTCATCAAATCAGCTACTGAGCGGTCTTTCAAAACATAAGCATCTACATTTGAACGAATAGCCCTTTGGAAATAACCTGACCGCTTAAAGGTTGTTACAATTATGACCTTAACATTCTGGTATTTTCTAACCCACTCTAAGACATCTAAACCTGATAATATCGGCATCTCAACATCCAATATTGCAACATCTATGGCTTTATTGGATAAAATGGCAATAGCTTCTTCACCATTTCCAGCTTGATCAATAGTAGAAACACTTTCTTCCATCAAAAGTAATTGGCACATAGCATCTCGTAGCATGGACTGATCCTCAGCAACAAGTAATTTCATCTTATACCTCTTTCAATACCACCTGAATATGAGTTGGTTTACTTCGGGACAAAATCGTTAGTGTCCCTTCAACGATAGTTAATCTCTCTTGAATACTATGCAACTCATCTCCGTCAAGGTTTGTAAAACCACAACCATTATCAATCATCTCAATATTTATAGTAGCACCTTGCCTTACTAAACTCAACTCCACGCTATCAGCTTCAGCATGCTTAACAATATTATTGGATAATTCCTTTAATATCATTGTGATTGTAGATTGTGTTACTGGACTTAGTTGTGACGTCTCTAACTTATTAACAACTGTTAACTTAATGTTAGATAATTGAAACAAGCGGTACAACTCATCAATTTCTTCCACTACTGTACGATACTTGAGGTTAGAAACAATTTGACGGACCTCACTCATCGATTGATGACTAATATGATTTAATTCTGATAGTTCTTTTTGTACCTTATCATAGTTCCTTTTTTCTAACAACTTTAACGCTAGTTCTGTCTTTAGTGTCATCATAGCAAATGTATGTCCTAAACTATCATGCAAATCACGCCCTATACGGTTACGTTCATTTTCAGCTGACAAAATATTGATATACTGATTTTGCTCTGCAATTTTTTCTCTTTGTTCTTCGCTATTTCTATTTTCAATAGCAATCCACATGTAACCGATACAAAAAATAGGAACAATTAGAAACATGATTCTATCACCAAAGTCTGATGCCTTAAAGAAGCATAAAAATACCACTGTGGCTAGAGTACAAGCAAAACTAATGAATCTAAAAGACTTCAATTTATCTCTAAAGCGATAGACGAGTAAATTACTCAGAAAGTAAATATACCAGATGAAACCACTATTTATAAAAATTGTCATGTAGAAAATATATGTCAACATTGTAGACCAGGCAATCATGTGATACTTTGATTCGCCCCTGATAATAACAGAGTATAAATATGCTCCTACAAAAGCTAGCGTAAAAAATAAAGTCCAAAAAGGGTAGTGATAATAGAGAATCCCTCCTATGGGGTAAATCAAAAATACTAACGGAATAAAATACATTAAATCATAGTTATTTTTTTTATTTTTCAAATTGAATGCCTCTTCTGAGATAGTAGATAAGCGATAACTAACATTATAATACCATAGCCTATCAGAATAATAAGAGAAAAACCAGCAAAACTATTAGCAAACGGACTAAGGATAACTTGAGTCAAATGGTAAGTAGGGGTTAACTTTGATAAAGCTTGCAACCATTTTGGGAACATTGTAATTGGCATCCACATGCCACCAAGAACAGCTAATGACATATAACAAATATTGGCTACCATTGACATTAGTTCAGTATTTTTAAAGTAGGAGACGAGCAATCCAAAAGGAATAAAACATGTTGCTCCTCCTAATAGCAATAAAAAGCTCTGCATCCATTGTTCTATTGGCATACTAACTTGCCTTAAAATATGCCCAGTTAGGAAAACAACAGTTATTGCTAGGCAATAGTAAAATAAAATACGAATAATTTTTGCTAGATAATATTGCCACATTGGTACTGGTGAGTGTCTTAATAATTGCATTCGGTTTGAGAGTTGATCATCTTTCATAGAAAATGGAAAAGTAAAAAAAGCAAAGCTAAGACTTGAGAATCCTGCCATCGTTATCATATAATTACGAACGTAGATAGCTTCGATGGCTTTAGTGAGTCCTTCGCCCATAAATCCTGAAAAAAATAGAAAAAAAGCCACTGGCATACCTATAGCCATAATGAGATTGGCAAGTTGACGTTTTGTCAAAAGAAATTCCATTTTCAATAATGCTTTAAAGATTCTCATGTTTTACCTCCTTAGTAGTCTCAAAAATACGATTTAACAAAGTTCTATTGGTCATCTCAATAGCTTCAATAGGACAACCATTATCTGCCAGTATTTTCCATACAGCTTCAGCCTCCCCAGTAACAAACGTTATACTATCACTCTTGGCTTCACACTCTGTAATCAAATAGGTAGGTAATAATTTTTGATAACTAAGCGGAACGGTGAATAACTTTTCGGTTTTTTCTTGCTTCATGGCAAAGGGGGTTGTATCGCGTAATAACTTTCCTTTATGAAGTACTAAAATCCTATCAGCTGTATGTTCTACCTCTTCGATATAATGACTAGAATAGACAATTGTGACACCTTCTTTTTTTAGTGTCGCAATCAGCTCCCAAAATCGTTGACGTGTGGAAGTATCCATTCCGGAAGTAGGTTCATCTAAAAATAGTAATTGGGGCTTACCAACCAAAGTTAAAACAAAAGCTAAAAGTCGTTTTTGCCCTCCAGATAAAGTCTCTGTAAATTGTTGCAAGTGCGTATCACTCCACTGTAGATAGTCTAAAATCAGAGACATTGGCAGCACTTCTGGAAATAAACACCTTTGGAAATCAATGAGTTCTCTCACTGTAAACTTTGAGGGCAATACATTTTCTTGTGGTAAGATGGCCACCTTATATTTTAACCTATTGTGGTGTGCAGGCAGATTAAAAATCGTCAATGATCCTGAAGAAATACTAATATCACCTAACAAAGTTGACATCAGAGTTGTTTTCCCTGCACCATTAGGTCCAATCAATGCTACACATTGGTTAGAAGCTATACTAAATGATATATCTTCTAAAATCGTTTTTTGCCCGATGCTTTTAAATATATGATCAACCTTAATTATATCTTTTGCCATTTGGTTCTCCTTTACTATAATCATAGTATAAAAAATCAGAAGTAAACTTTTTAGATATTTTTGTCATTTCAAAATATGACAAATGTCAACTCTATAACAAAAGGAGAGCTAACAAGCTCTCCTTTTGACTATTTTGCAAAATCAACAGCTCGCATTTCACGAATAACTGTTACCTTAATATTACCTGGATAATCCAAGTTTTGTTCGATTTTTTCACGTACCTTATGCGACATAATAACTACTTGATCATCAGAAACTTTACCAGGTTGTACCATGATACGAATTTCACGTCCGGCTTGAAGTGCAAAGGCATTTTGCACTCCCTCAAAGCCATTAGCAATTTCTTCTAAATCACGCAGACGTTTGATATAATTTTCCATTGACTCATTACGCGCACCTGGTCGTGCTGAACTAAGGGCGTCTGCAGCAGCAACAATTACTGCAATAACGCTGTCAGGTTCTACATCACCATGGTGGCTTGCAATAGTATTAACAACAATCGGATGCTCTTTGTACTTACGAGCAAATTCCATACCAATTTCAACGTGACTGCCTTCAACTTCGCGATCAATAGCTTTCCCCATATCATGGAGGAATCCAGCCCGACGAGCTAAATCAACATTTTCTCCTAGTTCTCCAGCCAAAATACCTGCAAGTTTACCAACTTCAACTGAATGACGAAGTACATTTTGACCATATGATGTACGGAACTGCAAACGTCCCATAATTTTTATCAAATCAGGATGCAGATTTGGTGCACCAATCTCATAAGCTGCTGCCTCACCATACTCACGGATACGTTGATCCATTTCCAAACGATTTTTTTCAACCAACTCTTCAATACGAGCTGGATGGATACGTCCATCTTGAATCAAAGATTCTAAAGTCATACGAGCAATTTCACGACGAATGGGGTCGAAACCTGATAAGACAACGACTTCTGGCGTATCATCTATGATAACATCAATACCTGTCAAACTTTCCAGAGTACGAATATTACGTCCTTCACGACCAATGATACGTCCCTTCATATTATCATCAGGGAGATGAACAGTTGTAATTGTTTGTTCAGTAACATATTCACCAGCTAAACGTTGCATAGCTTGGGCTAGCAAGTCTTTTGCTATCTTGTTTGATCGATCTTTTACTTCACGTTCTGCTTCTTTAATACGTGTCGCAATATCATGAGCTAAATCTTTTTCGGTATCAGCTAAAATGATATCTTTAGCTTCTTCTTGACTAAGCTCTGCGATGCGTGACAATTCTTCTACTTTTTTTGTTTCTAAAGTAGCAATTTCCTGTTCGCGCTCATTAATATGTCTAGATTTATCGGTTAGACTTTGTTCTTTGCTATCTAACATTTTTTCTTTGTTAGATAGATTTTCATCTTTACGATCAAGAGATGATGCACGATCTGTTAAACGTGCCTCCATCTGTTTCAACTCTTGTCTATCAGATTTAAATTCCTTTTCGATCTCTTCACGATATTTTCTAGCCTCTTCTTTTGCTTCTAAAAGTAATTCTTTTTGGTGAGCTTTACTTTCACGTTCCGCTGCTTTACGGATGTGTTCTGCTTCAATTTCTGCTTTACCACGTAAATCAACGGCATCTTGTTCTGCATTTAAAAGAGTTAGTTCTGCAGCTTCTTTTGATGATTTCATTTTCATTGAAATAGCCACATAACCAATAATCAAACCAATGAGTGCACAAACCATTGCTAATATAATATTAAACATGTTTATACCTCAATTTTTTTCTAGATTTCATATAGAAAGTCCACTTTTAAGTTTATCATAAAAAAGGCGTTTTCACAATTTAAAATTATAGACATTTATGATATGATTAGAATGTTATTTAAAGGGATTAGGAGAAATTTTCAACATCTCCTTTAGTCTCTAGAATGTAATACAAAAGGAGAAAACTTATGACAAAAGAAGTTGTCGTAGAGAGTTTTGAATTAGATCACACCATCGTTAAAGCACCCTACGTTCGTTTAATTTCAGAAGAAGTTGGACCGGTCGGAGACATCATTACTAACTTTGATATCCGCCTTATTCAGCCTAATGAAAATGCTATTGATACTGCTGGTTTACATACTATCGAGCACCTTCTGGCGAAGTTAATCCGCCAACGAATTAATGGTTTGATTGATTGTTCTCCTTTTGGTTGTAGAACTGGTTTTCACACGATTATGTGGGGAAAACAGGATGCTACTGAAATTGCTAAAGTCATCAAATCTAGTCTAGAGGCTATTGCTGGTGGGGTCACTTGGGAAGACGTTCCTGGAACAACCATTGAATCTTGTGGAAATTATAAAGACCACAGTCTCCACTCTGCTCAAGAATGGGCGAAATTAATTCTTTCCCAAGGGATTTCTGACAATGCTTTTGAGCGCCACATTGTCTGATCTAATAAAAAATAAAAGTCAACTTTTGGAATTCCAAAAGTTGACTTATTAATTTAAACAAAGGATTTTGTTCTGTATCATAGAGAGCAAAATCCTTTTAATTTTTCCCTAATATCCTCATAGCAGTCGTAGACATCTAAATGCGAATACAAAAAACACCCTAATCGTTAGACTGATTTTCTAACTTTTAGGGTGTAGACAAAAAACTGGTTTTGTTCTTTATATTAATAATCTAAACTATCAGCTCTTCCAGGAGCGTTACCTACAAAGTAACCTGTCTTGGCATTGATAGAGAACAAATAAGTGCCATCTAATTTAAACATATTGTAATAACCATTACCATTGATAATATTTACAGGTTCAAGAATATAGTTATTTCCAGAGAAATAGCCTCGCGCCTGTGAAGTGGCCACGATTTTCTCTAATACTCCTGGGTTAAATATCCAGGCAGGATTTCCTGTATCCGCAATAGCAGCATTATTATACGGTACTCGACTACGGTTACGTTCCAAATTACCTGATGCAGTGCCAGCTGCCTGATTATTTATTGTAGCAGCTGATGAGGAAGATTGACCGTTAGTTACGTTTGGTTGTTCAGTTGTTTGAGTGTCTGAAACCTTATTAGACGAAGCCTGTTCTTCGGATTGTTTTACCTGATTACGACCAGTTGAAACGATGGAGTGAAGTAAACTATCTAGACTAGCATTACCAGTATTAAGAGTTTTACTATCTAAAGAGTCAAAATTCGCTCCATCTTTTACCTCTAATTTTTCACTCTTCTTACCATCAACTACAGCAGGCGACTTAAACTTGTCGTTAACAGCTTTAACAGCATCAATTTGACGTTTTAGACTATCAAATTTAACTTTTACTTTACCGTAGTATTTAGTTCCTTTTAAAGCATCAACTTTCTTTTCTAATTCTGACAATTTATCAAATTCGCTATTTTTGAGTTGGGTTTTCTTATCATCAACAAAAAAGTTAGCATAAGATTTGTTGAAATTATCTAAGTTCTGACTAGCTTTTTTATCTTCTTCTGATGAAGTCGTCGTAGCCTTAGAACTAGAACTTTGACTTGTTGCAGTTTGAGAATTTGTCGAATTATTATTCTTGAAATAGTTGTAACCAAAGATTGCTACTATTAGAAGTAAAATAAGAGCAATCAATGTTCCTACGATACCTCCACGCTTCTTAGAAGAGGATTTATACTCCTCTGAATCAGCAATAGTCGAATCTGGTTCTGTTGCAGTTGGTTCTGCTTCCGTATTCAGAGGAGGAACTGGGGTTACACTATTTTCTTGTTCTTGTGAAGATTCTTCTTTAGGTGAGACAGCATTAGCTTCTGTATCTTGTTCTTGAGAGACTGAATTATCCAACTTTTTAGAAAGCTCTTCTGCAGCTAACATCGCTGATAATTCTTCGCGCTGTTTCTTGATAAAATCATCTAAAGATGCCGTATCAAGGTTTGCAAAATCGCTTGATTTTGTCTCAAACTTTTGTGAAGCTACTTCATCACGATGTTGTTTGATGTATTTATCAAGAATACTATCTTCTTCGGTAATACCAGCCTTAATTTCAGAATCTTTTCTAACAGCCTCTTCTACTGTCATTTCTTTAGCATCTTTAAATTCAAGACCATCAGTTTCTTTTTTTGGTTCAAAAAATGGGTGTTTTTGATCTTCTGACATGAGTTCTCCCCGTTATTTTACTTGACGTCTCACACGTTCACCGTAATATTGGTACAAATCAACTTTTAAAGTACCATTGTAAAGCTTACGTTTTTTATCAGCTTGTGAGCCGTATTTTTTTTCAAATCCTTCGTCACTAGTTAGGATAAACTTGCTCCAAGTTTTTAAAGGCGCAAATGTTTGTCCCATCTCATTATACAAAATGTCCACTGCTTTGTCATCCAGGAGTCGTTCACCATATGGTGGGTTGGAGATAATAACACCGTTAATTTTATCTGTTTTTAAATCTTGAAGACGCATTTGTTTCAATTTGATAACATCTCCAAGTCCTGCTTCTTCTGCATTTTTTCTAGCAATTTCTACCATACGACCGTCTAAATCAAAACCTGAAATATCTAAATCAATATCATAGTTTGCTTTACTCTCAGCTTCATCACGAACCTTTTGTACTTGACTTTGATCTACCCATGGCCACGCCTCAAAGGCAAAATCACGATTAAAACCAGGAGCTATATTCATTCCAATCATAGCAGCTTCAATACAAAAAGTACCTGAACCACAAGTTGGATCAATCAATGGCTTATCAGGGAACCAATTAGATAATTGAATAATAGCTGCTGCCATGTTTTCTTTAATTGGTGCACCACCTTTTTCTGCACGGTAGCCACGTTTGAAGAGACTTGATCCAGTCGTATCAATCATGACAGTCGCTTTATCTTTTAAAATAGAAACTTCTATTTTAAATTCAGCTCCATTTTCTTGTAAGGGAACTCCTTCAGGACGGTGAAAGACTTTTTGAAGTTTCTTAGCAACAGCTTTTTTAGAAATGGCTTGTACACTAGGTTCATTGTGCAATTTTGACTTGACACACTTTGCTTTAGCAATAGGAAATTTTGCCCCTAACGGTAAATAATTTTCCCAGTCAAGGCCATATACACCCTGAAAAAGTTCCTCAAAAGTACGTGCTGGAAACTCTCCTACAATAATCTTTATACGATCGGCAGCTCGTAGCCATAGGTTCGTTTCAATGATTGTTTTGATATCTCCGTGGAAACGGACTCTACCGTTCTCAACTTGGCAGTCAATTCCTAGGTTTCTGATTTCTCTACCAACAATGGCTTCTAAACCAGCAGCAGCAGTTGCTATTAATTTGAATGATTCTTTCATTTTTCCTCTTTTACACTATCGTATTCATCACAGTTAAAAATTGGCTGAGATGTTATCTCAGCCACTAACCTATTATGCAATTTTCTATAAGCCATGTTTTGTTCCAGAAACAACTAGGAATTGTTTCTTTCGATAATCATCTGTCTACTGCAAAGCAGTCAGGATAGATTGTTCTCATTCCAACTATCCCATGCCCCTACCAAAGTTTGGGTTGCTAGCTTGAGGGGTTTACCGCGTTCCACTTTCTAGATTTCCCTAGAAACTACGTCACTGTGGCACTTTCAAAGCTATTCAGGCATATCCAAAGACTTAGCCCTTTTGCTTGCCGTAAGATAGCTAGCTATCTCCCTAGGCTTATTTTTTCGCCTAGCACAAACACTACTGGCATCACAGCCAGTGCTAGCATGGACTTTCCTCATAGTATCTCAATACTACGCGATTATCCAAAAATTGCATATTTGAGAAATCCTTATTCTCTAATTTGTCTTCCAAAAACTTCTTTCTCAAGGCGGCTAATGCGTTTTAAAATATCAAAATTGGTTGCAGATTGGGCAATCGGTTTTTGATTATACATAGCTGTCCCTGAATTTCTTACATTTGAAGCTTCGCTTTCTTTTTTGTCTAAAGCTTGTTGTAGACGTCTATTTTCCATTTGGAGCTTCTCAATTTGCTCAAGATAATTTTCGTAATCTTTGATGACATCATCCAGAAATACATCGACTTCTTTCTTGTCATATCCCCGCATACTAACTTTAAAATCTTGCTCAAAAATATCTTTTGGGCTATAAATAATACTTGCCATTCTATTCTCCAAACCAGTCAAATCGTTTTAATATAAGTCCTATCCTTTACATCAAAGTAAATAATACCTAAATTAAATGGAAAAATCAAGCGTAAAACGTTCTCATATCCGAAAAAACGATCATTCCTCATATATTTCATTTAAGCGATCAAAAGTTAGGAAAGAAATATCATAAGCTTCCTTTTTCTCCATCATTTCTAGCAAAAATTTTAAATTAGTTTCATTTTCAGAATCATAAAAAAGATATGCACCTTGTGTGTTGTTAATGAGAAAATGATTGTATTGTTTAAATTGACCCGGGTTTTCATAGCTTGGGAAAGTATATTTAACAAAGTCAACTTGCTTAAAGAGTGCCAACTTAGCTTTATTAGCCTCATTCCAATTTTGGCCATGGTTCTCAAAGGTAAAAATTGTCGCAATTTGAAAATCATATTCTTTTTGTAAATCAAGAGCAACTTCCAAAGCCCAGTACTCAAACCCTAAATTTCCCATAAAAATAAACCAGTCTGCTCCATTTTCCAAGAAGCGTCTAAAATCCTTATCAATAGCCTTTTTTATAATAGTAATCCGAGGATCCTTATCCTGGAAAATCCCTAATTCAAAATTTTTGTAACCTGTTACAAGAATAGTTGACTTCATTTGTTGTCCATCCTAATTTTATGGTATAATAGTTTTGCTTATCTTAGCATTTTATTTGTAATGCAAGGAGAAAAATGGTTAACTATCCACATCAGCTTATTCGGAAAACAACAGTTACAAAATCAAAGAAAAAGAAAATCGATTTTGCCAACCGTGGTATGTCATTTGAAGCTGCTATCAATGCAACCAATGACTACTATTTGTCTCACGAATTAGCTGTCATTCATAAGAAACCAACGCCAGTACAAATCGTCAAGGTAGATTATCCTAAACGTAGTCGTGCTAAGATTGTAGAAGCTTATTTTAGACAAGCTTCTACTACTGATTATTCTGGTGTTTACAAAGGTTACTATATTGACTTTGAAGCCAAAGAAACCCGGCAGAAAACTGCTATGCCTATGAAAAATTTTCATGCTCACCAAATAGAGCACATGGCAAATGTATTACAGCAAAAAGGGATTTGCTTTGTCTTGCTTCATTTTTCCACACTTAAGGAAACCTATCTACTCCCTGCTAATGAGTTAATTTCATTTTATCAGATTGATAAAGGCAATAAATCAATGCCTATTGATTATATCAGAAAAAATGGATTTTTCGTAAAGGAGAGTGCCTTTCCTCAAGTCCCTTACTTAGATATTATTGAAGAAAAATTATTAGGCGGTGATTACAATTAAAAAGGAATCTGTTATCAAACTATTGAAGTATGCTTTTGGCATTATAATGGGATTTATTATCTTAGCTATTGTAATAGGTGGGCTCCTATTTGCATACTACGTTAGTCGTTCTCCGAAATTAACCGATCAAGCTTTAAAATCCGTTAACTCTAGTTTGGTTTATGATGGTAATAATAAACTTATTGCCGATTTAGGCTCAGAAAAGCGTGAAAGTGTTAGTGCGGATAGCATTCCACTAAATTTGGTTAACGCTATCACTTCTATCGAAGATAAACGTTTCTTTAAACATAGAGGTGTCGATATTTATCGTATTTTAGGTGCAGCTTGGCATAATCTTGTTAGTAGTAATACGCAAGGTGGTTCAACCCTTGATCAACAGTTGATTAAACTGGCTTACTTTTCTACCAATAAATCTGACCAAACGTTAAAACGTAAATCACAGGAAGTTTGGCTTGCGCTTCAAATGGAGCGTAAATACACCAAAGAAGAAATTCTTACTTTCTATATTAATAAAGTTTATATGGGAAATGGGAATTATGGTATGAGAACAACAGCTAAATCATACTTTGGTAAAGACCTAAAGGAATTATCTATTGCACAACTTGCTTTGCTCGCTGGTATTCCTCAAGCACCTACACAATATGACCCTTATAAAAACCCAGAATCTGCTCAAACAAGACGTAATACCGTTCTTCAGCAGATGTATCAAGATAAAAACATTTCTAAAAAGGAATACGACCAAGCTGTTGCAACTCCAGTAACTGATGGCTTAAAAGAATTAAAGCAAAAATCTACTTATCCAAAATATATGGATAACTACTTAAAACAAGTTATTAGTGAAGTTAAACAAAAAACTGGTAAAGATATCTTTACTGCTGGGCTAAAAGTGTATACTAATATCAACACTGATGCACAAAAACAACTATATGACATCTACAACAGTGACACTTACATCGCTTATCCAAACAATGAATTACAAATAGCATCTACCATCATGGATGCGACTAATGGTAAAGTCATTGCACAATTAGGCGGGCGTCATCAGAATGAAAATATTTCATTTGGGACAAATCAATCTGTCTTAACAGACCGCGATTGGGGTTCTACAATGAAACCTATCTCAGCTTATGCACCTGCTATTGATAGTGGTGTCTATAATTCAACAGGTCAATCATTAAACGACTCAGTTTACTACTGGCCTGGTACTTCTACTCAACTATATGACTGGGATCGTCAATATATGGGTTGGATGAGTATGCAGACCGCTATTCAACAATCACGTAACGTCCCTGCTGTCAGAGCACTTGAAGCCGCTGGATTAGACGAAGCAAAATCTTTCCTTGAAAAATTAGGCATATACTATCCAGAAATGAACTATTCAAATGCTATTTCAAGTAACAACAGTAGCAGTGATGCAAAATATGGTGCAAGTAGTGAGAAAATGGCAGCGGCTTACTCGGCTTTTGCAAACGGCGGAACTTACTATAAACCGCAATATGTTAATAAAATTGAATTTAGCGATGGAACCAATGATACTTATGCAGCGTCTGGTAGCCGTGCGATGAAAGAGACTACTGCCTACATGATGACGGATATGCTGAAAACAGTACTAACATTTGGTACTGGTACTAAAGCAGCTATCCCTGGTGTTGCACAAGCTGGTAAGACTGGTACTTCCAACTATACGGAAGATGAGTTAGCTAAAATTGAAGCAACTACTGGTATCTACAATAGCGCCGTTGGTACAATGGCTCCTGATGAAAACTTTGTCGGCTATACTTCTAAGTACACAATGGCAATTTGGACTGGTTATAAAAATCGCCTTACACCACTTTATGGTAGCCAACTGGATATTGCTACTGAGGTTTATCGTGCAATGATGTCCTACCTAACTGGCGGATACAGTGCAGATTGGACAATGCCAGAAGGGCTCTATCGAAGCGGAAGCTACTTGTATATCAATGGGACAACTACAACCGGCACTTACTCTTCTTCTGTCTATAAGAATATCTATCAAAATTCTGGACAGTCAAGTCAAAGCAGTAGTTCAACATCCTCTGAGAAACAAAAAGAGGATAAGAATACAGCAAATGATGCCAATTCATCATCCCCACAAGTCGAAACACCTAATAATGGTAATGCTACTACCCCTAATAATTCCAATCAAACTGTGCCAGGAACTGGACATGGTAATGGTAATGGTAACAACAATACAGTACCTAACGGTAATTAAAAAACTGGATATATTATCCAGTTTTTTAATTTATAATTACTATTACTAATTAGCTAATGCTCCCATCGGATCCCACGGCGCTAAAGTAATTGGCTCTGCGTTGTAAGCCTCTAATTCTTCTTTAGTAAGCAATTCTTTACGAACGACTATTTGGTAAGTATATTCATCCATCCAAGCATCTGAAGCTACAAAATAACCATCCTTACCAACTTTCTCTCCCCAAGAGTTCTCAACTTTCCATTTTAAAGGTTGTCCAGATTCATCAAGGTCTACTCCCGTTAAGACCATAGCATGTGTCATTAAACTTTCACTATAATCTAGGCGGCCCGCTTTGTCTTGGCTAAGTTTAATATCCATAGATGAATTAAAATCATAAGTCGTAGTTGCTAGGATACCCTTTTGACGATTTGATACTTGACCTACGTCTGAACCAAACCACACAGTTTCTCCTGATTTCATTTGCGCAATCGCTAACTCTTTAAACCGTTTCATATCAAGGTTTAAATATTTAACAGCTGGCCCTCCGACAACATTTCCAAGCATCTCAACTGTATAGGATTGTCCATAAGGCTTATCTACAGTTGGAGCATTGATAATAGAAACATAATCTGATAGGTCAAGATTAACATATTTTTGATAAAATGCTTTCGGTGTAATATTTTTATCAGACTGATAATGATTGTCTTTATCACGATAAGCAAAATCAAAAGATTGCGGTGGCAAGCCAAGGTTCATTGCTAAAAAGTTAAAAATTTCTTGAAGCAATTCTTCCTTTTTATTTTGAACAGTTGCCCCATCTGCTCCCTGTGCTATTAATTCTCGTAGAATCTGTGCATCTTGGCGTAAGAGTTTATTCAAATATTGATTTAGTTCACGACTAGCACTTGATGAAACAGATTCAGGATAAACTGTTTTAGGAACGACACCATATTTCTCAAACAGAGCAACCACCATGTCCCATTGTCCTCCATCTTGTTGAGGTACATCTAATAGGAATTTCACCTTACGACTACTCAATTCCTGATTTGCAGTCGCAATAATTTGTTCCATAAACCAATTTGATTTTTCATACTTATCCCAGAAAAATGTATGTGCCTGAGATAATTCAAAATTCTCAAGTTTAAAATCTGAAATCAGTTTATGACGAAATGTATTCAGTGCAGCAAACATCCAGCAACGTCCTGATTGTTTCTGATTAGAAACTTCATCTTTGGTCAAATCAATTGAAAAGACATAGTCGTTCTCAATCTCACTTTGACGAGTCTCTAGAGACTTCAATAAACCATTGTGAGTTACTGCATTTTCAATAGCGCTAAATTTTGTATTTGCTTGGTAATCAGCAAATAACTTATCTGTAAATGTTTGAGTTAATTTTGACATAAATTCCTCCTTTTATACTTAGCTACTATTATAAACATTCTGAATATTTCTGCAAGTCTGAAAGTAATTTATTAGAGAAACAAAAATAGCTAGAATATTCTAGCTATTTTTCTTATTTCCAGAAATCATCAAAAATTGTGATTGGAAGATGACGTTTATGTTGACCCTTATACCACCAATTTTCAATGATACCTCGAGACTTGTCCGAAACCACCTTCCCTTCAAGATAAGCATCAATTTCTTGGTAGGTTACTCCAAGGGCTATTTCATCAGCGATTCCTGGTTTATTTTCTTCTAAATCTGCGGTTGGAATCTTTTCGTACAAGGCTTTATCAGCACCAAGTTCAGCTAATAACTGTTTCCCCTGACTTTTATTAAGTCTAAAGAGAGGTAATAAGTCAGCACCTCCATCACCAAATTTGGTGAAAAAACCTGTAATATTTTCTGCAGCATGATCAGTACCAATAACCGCTCCAGCATATTGACCTGCAACTGCATATTGACTAATCATTCTTTGACGAGCTTTAATATTTCCTTTATTAAAGTCTGTAATCTCTACTCCTGCTGCATTAAGAGCTCTAACTTGGCCATCAACAGCTTCTTTAATATTAATGGTCAAAGCAATATCTGGCTTGATAAAATCTAATGCTTTTTGTGCATCTTCTTCATCGGCCTGAATACCATATGGTAAACGAATAGCTATAAATTGATAGTTTTCCCCTGTATCAGCACGCAACTCTTCAACTGCTAGTTGAGCTAGACGTCCTGCTAAAGTTGAATCTTGCCCCCCTGAAATACCCAGTACATAGGTCTTTAGAAAACTATGTTTTAATAGATAGTCTTTTAAAAATTCTACGGAACGACGGATTTCTTGACTTGGATTAATAACAGGTTTTACACCGAGTTCTTTGATAATTTGATCTTGCAAAGTCATCTTACTTCTCCTTTTGCCAAAGCTTCTTTACGGATACGATCAATCAGGTCCATTTTATTTTGCCAAACATCGCGTGCCAAATCAACTGGGTAATCCTGTGGATTCAGAACACGTTTATACTCATCCCAAAGCTGATCAAATTCTTTGCGTCCGTACTCTTGAATTTCTTGAAGACTTGGTAATTGATAAACTAATTTCCCTTTGTCAAAGATATCTACCAGTAAGGGTACTGCGTCAAAATCACGGACTGTTTTATTGATATAAGTATAAGTTGGATGAAACATTTCAATTTCATCTAATTGTGTCACATCAGTGTCTGCAAATGTGATGTAATCACCCTCAGATTTCCCTTTAGCTCGACTGGTGATACGCCAAACTTGCTTTTTCCCAGGTGTTGATACTTTTTCAGCATTGTTTGATAGTTTAATTGTATCTCGCATACTACCGGCGTCAGTCTCAATAGAAACAATTTTATAAACAGCACCTAGCGCAGGCTGATCATAGGCTGTAATTAATTTTGTTCCGACACCCCAAACATCAATTTTAGCTTTTTGCATTTTTAGGTTGAGGATTGTATTTTCATCTAGATCATTCGAAGCATAAATCTTTGCATTAGGAAAACCGGCGTCATCTAACTGCTGACGAACTTTCTTAGACAAATAAGCTAAATCACCTGAATCAAGGCGAACTCCCAAGAAATTAATCTTTTCGCCCATCTCTTTTGCAACTCGAATAGCATTAGGCACACCTACACGAAGGGTATCATAAGTATCCACTAAAAAGACGCAATCTTTATGAGTTTCTGCGTAAGCTTTAAATGCCTGGTAATCATCGCCATAAGTTTGAACTAAAGCATGTGCATGCGTTCCTGATACTGGAATATTAAAGATTTTACCAGCACGAACATTGCTCGTTGCGTTAGCACCACCAATAATCGCTGCCCTAGTACCCCAAATGGCTGCATCCATTTCTTGAGCACGTCGTGTCCCAAACTCTAATAGCGGTTCATCTTCAATAACAGAACGAATACGAGCTGCTTTTGTAGCAACAAGTGTCTGGTAGTTGATGATATTTAAAATCGCTGTCTCTACTAACTGACATTGTGCTAAAGGACCTTCAATTTGAACTAATGGTTCATTAGCAAATACAAGGTCACCTTCCTTGGCTGATTTGACAGTCAGTTCCATTTTTAAATTTTTTAAGTAATCTAAAAATTCTTCAGGATAACCTAACTCTTCTAAATAGGATAAATCACTATCAGAAAAGCTCAGATTTTCTAAATAACGAACAATACGCTCTAAACCTGCAAAAACAGCATAACCATTTTCAAATGGAACCTTGCGAAAGTAAGCTTCAAACACCGCTCTTTTATTGTGAATACCTTTATTAAAATAAACTTGCATCATATTGATTTGATATAAATCAGTATGTAGTGTTAAACTATCGTCTTTATACATCAGACAATCTCCTTTTAATCATGAGCCTAGGATAAGGCTATATGTCTAACATTATAGCATATTTCTATCTCGGTAGTTCAGTTTATCACCTTACTTTCATGAAAATAAAAAGAAAGACTAATCGTTTTTCGATAGTCTTTTCTACTTTTAGTATTTCTTAGAAACGCTCAGTTATATAGTTATAGACACCCTGTCCAGCGATAGCACCTTCACCAACAGCAGTCGCAATCTGACGTAGATCTTTTTGACGAACATCCCCAATAGCATATAGTCCTGGAATTGATGTTTTCATATTTGTATCAGTTAAGACCCAGCCAGTCTCGTCCGTAATACCTAATTCTGAGACCATGCTAGAATGTGGTTTCAAACCAACGTAAATGAAAACACCTCCGAAAGTCATCTCTGAGATTTCTCCAGTCTTTAGATTTTCAACAGTTACACCAGATACTTTAATCTCATTTCCTTTAATCTCTTTGACCACTGAATCCCATACAAATTTTATTTTTTCGTTAGCAAAAGCTCGGTCTTGAAGTACTTTTTGAGCTCTCAATTGATCACGTCGGTGAATAATAGTAACACTTTTAGCAAATTGAGTTAAGAAGACAGCTTCTTCAACAGCAGAATCACCGCCACCCACAACTAAAAGATCCTGATCACGGAAAAATGCACCATCACAAACCGCACAGTAAGAAACGCCACGACTAGTATATTCCTCTTCACCCGGAACTCCTAAAAGGCTGTTTTTAGCTCCGGTAGCAAGGATTACTGTTTTGGCTTCATACGATTCATCTTCGGTGATAACACGCTTTACATCACCATCGTTCTCAACTCTTTGAACTATACCATAAATATGCTCTACTTCAAATTTTTCCAACGGCTCATACATCTTCATTGATAATTCTGGACCTGAGATATGATCGTAGCCTGGATAGTTCTCAATTTCAGCAGTATTATTCATCTGTCCACCTGGAGTACCTTGTTCAATTAACCCAACTTTAAGGTTTGAACGTGCAGCGTAAAGCGCTGCTGTCATACCACCAGGACCTGAACCTATTATTAAAGTATCATACATTACTATTTCTCCTTTGAATCTTATGGTTTTATTCTATAGCAAAGCGTCTATATTTCCAACTAATCTGACTAAGCTTTTATCATTAAAATGATAGCTACAAATGCAAAGGCAAGTATTGGAGCTGTCATAAGAGCTATCAGAAGGACATCATAAAGAACAGATTGGCGTTCTCTAGCTGTTTTATCTATGTTTTTCTTGGCACGCCAAAAGACCCAAATTATACCAACTAAAATAACAGTTATGCTGGCAAGCCCTAAACCTTGTAAATAAACTTTTGCTATTTCTAAAAACATCTCTATCCAACAAGCGATTGTCAAAACATATCGCAGCTTTCTTATATACTTAGCCTAACTCAAGAATAATTAAAAATGAAGATTAGACATTCTAACCTTCATTATATCAAAATATTTTAGCTTATAGGTACGATTTGTTATAACTAGCGAAGAATTCTTTTGTACGTTCTTCTAAAGGATGGTTAAATAATTGTTCAGGCGTCCCAGACTCTAAAATACGACCTTTTTCCAAAAATAAAACTTTATCTGCTACTTGGTAAACAAAATTCATATCATGACTAACAAGTACCATGGTTTGCCCCTGCTTAGCAGCATCTGCAATAGATTTTTCAACTTCTCCAACTAATTCTGGATCAAGTGCTGATGTCGGTTCGTCTAAAAGAAGAACATCAGGTTTCATGGCTAATGCGCGTGCCAAAGCAACACGTTGTTTCTGTCCACCTGATAAATGTCTTGGATAATATTTTTCACGATCTGCAAGTCCGACCTTTGCCAGTTCGTCTCTTGCAATCCGTGTTGCCTCTTGATCTGACATCTTTTTGACAATTTTCAAACCTTCTTTTACATTATCCAAAGCTGTACGACGCTCAAATAGATTGAATTGTTGAAAAACCATGGCTAACTTACGGCGTAATGTTAGTATGTCATCTTTACTGATTGATTTAAAATCAACTTTAAAATCATCAATTTCAATTGTTCCATAATCAGGCTCTTCTAAATAATTCATACTACGAAGAAAGGTTGATTTTCCTGCACCTGAAGCACCTACTAGAGCAACAACTTGACCTTTTTCAATATCTAAATCAAGTTTGTCTAACACTTTTTGACCAGAAAATGATTTAGTCAATTGTCTCAATTTTATCATTAGCGTACTCCTCCTGGAATCTCATCAGTTAAATGGCGTGGAGCCTTAATTGCCATTTTTCGTTCAATAGCATTTCCCAATTGTTCAATTAAGAAACTAACCGCCCAGTAAACAAGTGCCACAGAGATATAACGTTCAAAATAGCGATAATCGCTACCACCCATAATTTGTGCTTGGGCAAACATTTCAACAATACCAGCATTAAAAGCTAAAGAGGTTCCCTTAGTTAGACCAATTAACGTGTTTATCAAAGTAGGTGTTGCGACTACTGCTGCGTTTGGAATAATAACACGACGATAAACTTGCGCTGAGGTCATCCCTAAACTACGTGCTGCCTCAATTTCACCTTGATCAACCGACAAAATCGCCGCTCGTATAGTTTCACTTGTATAAGCCGCTTCATTAAAAGCAAATGCAGTAATAGCAAATACAGAAGCCGGTATAGCATTAATGTTCCAATCAAAACCATATTTTTGGTTTAAAAATTTCAAGAAAAGTGGAATTCCATAATAACTCAGCATTAATTGAACAAGTATTGGAGTCCCACGTAAAAAACTAACAAATAAAGCTTGAATCGGATATAAAATTTTGACACGGTTAATTTTCACTACTGCAAAAATCAAAGCTAAAATGAGTCCAAATAAGGCTCCTGCTACTGTCAATAATAGTGTTATGGGTAATCGCTCTAAAATTGAGGGTATTGCATCTAAAACAGCCTTCCAACTAAATAATTTCCCCGCTGGAACCTGACTAACCAAATTATTATACCAAGACCATCCACCCGTCAAGATAAATTGATTCATTCCTTCTACTTTCCTTTTCTAAACTTTCTTATCTCCGTTATTCTATCACGCAAACTCTCACATGTAAAAAGATAAAACTTATAGTCTCACTGATTTATTTATCAATGTTTGAAACGTAATCTCCACCGAAATATTGTTTACTTAAACGTGCCAAAGTACCATTTTCTTTCAAAACTTTAATACGCTTATTTATAAATTTCTGTAGAGTTTTACCTTTTTTATCTTTTGGTAAAAGGAGGTATTCTAGTCCATCCTTATTATTACCAATTTTACCTTTCAAAGGAGAAACGCTTAAGTTTAATGATTGGTCTTTTACAATATAGTCGGATGAAATGGCATCATATAGGATAAAGTCAATTTTCCCACTCTCAATATTTTTTAATCTGCTAGTAACACCAGTTGTCCCAGAAACATATTTGATTTTTATTGGTTTTTTATTAGGATGATTTTTATTCCAATTTTCTAGAACCTGTGCATAGTTAACGCCAGATAAAACTTCGGTTGATTTTCCAGAGAGGTCACTTAATGATTTGTAATGGCTCCCCTTCTCCCCTACTACGGCATAATTTGAACGGGATATAGGATCTGAGAAGAGATATTTTTCTGCTCTTTCTTTATTGTATGAAAAATCATTAGCTGATAAATCAAATTTCCCTGCATCAATACCTGTTGAAATAGTATCAAAAGGAACTGTCTTGAAGGTTACTTTGTACTTACTACCTTTAAAAACAGCTTTGACAACATCAACATCATAACCTTTGAATTTCCCGTCTTTTTGATAAGTAAATGGTGCCGTGTCAGAATCTGTAGCTACTTTAAGTTCTACTTTCTCTGACGCCTGAACTGATACTGCTAGGCTGGCGGTTGCGGCTATAGTTGCAATAGATAATATTATTTTTTTAAACATAAGAATTCTCCTAAAATATCATATTACTAGTCTAACACTCTAAAATCTATCTGTATAATAGTATTTCCTTATCAGGTGATAAAGATTTTATATCAATAAAAAAGCCTGAAACGAGCTGATTTCAGACTTTAATAATTTTAAAAACTTTGTTTTTTAGCTTTGCGCTCCGCACGCCCCTTAGCACGATTACTTGCTCTACGCTCTTTGCGACGCTTTTCATCAACTTTCCATTGAATTTTTTTCTTGTAACCTGGTTTTATTTTTTTCTTTTTCTTTTTCACAAGTCCAATCATTTCTGTATCTAATTTTTGATAGGACTTTTCACGGTTATTACGACGATCACGGTCGTATGTATCTTGAAATTCACCGTTTTTAATGACTTTAGGAATAAAATTAATACCTAGTTTTTCAAGTTCACGAATATCAGAATCGTCACTTGGCTGATATAAAGTTATAGCAGTACCAGATAAGCCATTACGGCCTGTGCGACCGACACGGTGGACAAAGAAAGATAGGTCTTGAGGTATGGCATCATTGATAACATGGCTAACACCTTCAATATCAATACCACGCGCTGCTAAATCTGTTGCAACGATATATTCAAATTCGAGGTTTTTAACCTGATTCATAATACGTTTACGTTCACGAGGTGCAATCCCACCATGAATTTTAGCTACTTTTAAGCCATTACTAGAAAGGTACGAATGTAATTCGTCTGCACGCTCTTTCGTATTAACAAATATCATTGCAAGATAGGGCTGCATTAGTTTAGAGAGTTCCAAAATTTGTGCATTTTTATCACGTCCTTTAGTGGACAAAAGCCAGTTATCGATGGTATCAGCGATAACTGTTGCTGTTTTGATTTTTTCCATTACAGGATTGGTCAAATATTTCTTTAAAAATGGCTGTAATTTTTGTGGAATCGTTGCTGAAAAGACTAAAATTTGGACATCCTTGGGTAAAGACCCTGCAATCTTATCAACGGTATCAAGAAATCCCATATCTAGAGTCATATCTGCTTCATCAACAACAAAAGTATGCGCCTTATGAATAGCTAAATCACCTGACTTCACCAAATCATAAATTCGTCCTGGGGTTCCAATGACAATATGAGGTTGGCTTACTTTCAACTTTTCAATTTGACGTAATTTGTCAGTACCACCAACATAGTTAACCACCCGTATTTCTTGCTCTGAATGCTCAGCAATTTGTTTAGTTGCCTGATAAATTTGTGTTCCCAACTCTCTACTTGGTGCAGTAATAACAACTTGAACATCATCACTACTTTCATCTAGCTTCTCAAAAATAGGAAGTAAAAAGGTGTGGGTTTTACCAGAACCAGTTTTCGATTCCCCCACAAGATCGCGGCCTGAACGAACAACTGGAATCAATTTAGCTTGAACATCAGTTGGATCGACGAATTTTAACTCATCGAGAGCCCTCTGAATGTATGGTTTAAAATTAAAATCTTTAAATGACATGTCTATTTCCTTACTATTATTATGTTCATTATACCATTAAAGGCTACAAGAAAGCAAAAGGGAATCTGGCAGTCCATACCACATCCCCTAATAAAGTTTAAAGATATAAAATAGCAAGTGTAATAGCGCTCATGAAAATACCAATAGCCCATAAAAAAGCATCTACTTTCCATTCGCTCCATTTATTACCTTTGCCAGACACACCACCTAATTCTAAATGGTGATGAAATGGTGTCATGCGGAAGATACGTTTCCCAACACCAGTTTTCTTCTTAGTATACTTAAAGTATGCTACTTGCAACATCACTGAAGACGTCTCAAAAACATAGACAAAGCCGATAAAAAGCAAGGTCCATTCCTGACGTAAGGCAATTGAAATGGCTGCTAACATAGCACCCAATGCAAGTGAACCAACATCTCCCATAAAGACTTTAGCTGGTTTATGATTAAAGACAAAAAAGCCAAGTAAAGCACCAATCATGATAACGATAATCAATAAAATATCAAATTGCGTTTGATTATAAGCAATGATTCCATAAGTAATCAAACTGATAACAACCGAAATAGAAGCTAGACCATCAATTCCATCTGTTAGGTTCACAGCATTTGAAAAACCAACAACCCAGAAAAGAACAAAAAAAGCGTATAAGTATCCTACTTCAAGGTAAAAACCAAAAATATTTATCGCAGATGTGCCACTTGGTAACACATGGACAAAATAAAAAATTAGACCCGCAATTAGTTGGAGCGACATTTTTTGCTTTGGAGTCAAGCCCTCATTGATTTGTTTAAAAATTTTCAAAAAATCATCTAAAAAACCAATAATTCCATAGATGAGAACAACAGATAAAATACCAAAAGTTGCACCTAAATTACCACTATTTTCTTTAGATAAAATAATACTAAAAATAAGTGAGACAAGAAGAGCAACAATCAAAAATACCGTTCCTCCCATTGTCGGCGTACCTGCTTTGGCTAGATGTTGTTTGACATCTTCATGCATTTGTTGCCCGCCAATTTTCTTCAATTGGTAAAACTTAATGAAGCGCGGAATGGCAATAACTGTCAGGACAAATGCTATGACACCTGCCATTATACTTAAAAACATGTTAATCTCCTATTGTAATTTTGATTTTTTTAATTTTATTGATGGATTTTCCAACATCAATACTTTGTTTTCTTACTTTACCTGAGGTTGAACCTTTATAGGTCACTTTTATACCTGTCCATTTAGCAAACTGTTCAACGTTTGCTTTAGACCAACCATACATATCAGGTAATTCAGTCAGTTTATTTGTTAATACTAGTAGCTGTTCATTCTCAGCAAGATTAGCTCCTGGTCTTTTAGATACTTTAGAAACTTTACTACCATTTCCTAAAATAATTGGCTGAACCAGATTACGACGTAATTCTTCCGCTACATGACCTGGATTTTCACCAACTATTTTTGATAGTTTATATTTTGTCTGATGTTCTGAGTCATTCAATCCCGGTTTTAATATCGTTTCTTTCATTGCTGTTGCTTGTTCTAAAACAGGATTAACAACATCTTTCCAGAATGTGATACTAAATTTTTCGGGTTGTTGGATGGTAACATACATGATGAAGTCAGGATTTTCCGATGGCACCATAGCCACAACTGAGTTAATAGTATCATTTTTTCCTTGCAGATAACCACCACCACCTTCCTGGGCGATTTGGGCAGTACCAGATTTTACTGCAACTGATTGATTCCCCACCTGAATAACTGGGGCACCTGCTGCGTATAATGTACCATAATAAGGATCTGTCCCAACAGTAACCATATAATCACGTGTTTTACTAGCTGCTTCTTTGGAAACTGGTTTTCCAACGACTTCTTTTCGTGCTGTACGAGAAGTCCCTGTATTTGGATCATAAATACTGCTAATAAACTGTGGTTGTAACATAACACCATCATTCGAGATAGACGTAAATGCGCGCAACATTTGAACTTGCGTTACACCAATACCTTGACCAAATGAGCTCATAGCGATAGTTACTTCATTGTCAGATGGGAACAAACCTCCACTTTCATGAAGCATCCCAAAACGTGTTGGGTAACCAAATTTAAACTTAGAAAGATAGTTTAACCATTTATCTCGTCCCATTTTTTGTTCCAAGGTTACCATACCAACGTTACTGGAATGTGCAAACCCTTGTGGAAAAGTCATATAACTACCAGATGATAACCCTTCATTGACATCCCAATCTCGAATAATCGCATCTGCAATTTTATATTGTGCACTGTTATACACTTCAGTAGAGTTAAAATGCTTAGAATCAATTGCAGAGGCTAGAGTCATTACCTTCATTGTTGAACCAGGTTCAAAAAAGTTATCATATAGTAGTGTGTTATAGGTACCCAAATTTTTCTTATCGTAACCTTTAAGGGTAGAAGGATTATAAGTAGGACGCTGACTCGTTGCTAGAATTTCACCCGTTTTAGCGTTGACAACTGTAGCACTCGCAAATTTTCCTTTGGTTTTTTCTGCGAAAACATCCATCTGAGTCTCTAAAACAGTCTGAATAGGCTCTGATAAAGTTGTGTAGATATCCTTACCATTAACCGCCCTACGTTCTGTTGTTGCAGTACCTAAAAGAACATTCCCACTACGGTCTTTTTCGTATGTTACTTTACCATCAGTACCTGATAATACCTTGTTAAGTGCCGCTTCAAGGCCTGTATTACCAACTAATTTTTTTCCATCTCCATCATCCTGAGGAAGAGTAAATCCTATAAATTGTGAAGCAAATATCCCATTTGGATAAATACGCCCCGGACTGGTAGAAAAACCAATTCCTTTGATATCTGACTTTTCCATCGTTTTCTTGATGTCAGCCATCTTGGTATAAGACAATCCTGAACCTGAACTTCCAAAGGAAACTTGAAACAATTTCTTTTGATTGAGTTGTTTTAGGACAAGATTTTTCTTCATGCCCAATTTATTCTCTAAGATACTAGCTACTTTTTCATACTGAGAAGGTTGTACATATAGTTTTTGACCTGTAGCTGTCGTATAGTTCTTTGAGATAATAGCGTAGAGACTATAGGTCGTAGCATCCTCAGCGATAGGATTTCCATTACGGTCGTAAATTGTCCCACGCTTCGCCTGTACTGTCATACTTTGTTGATAGACTTTCTTGGCTTCCTTGGATAAATTAACCCCAAATTTACTATCTGTACCAACGATGATGACAAAGTTGATGATAAAAATGAAAAATAGGAAAATGGTTAAAATCATCAGATTTTGACCTACTCTTTCCCTATTTTTCTGCGGCGAACGCCTATCTCTTATATGGATCACATAATCAAGGAAGATTTTTTTTAGCTTTTTAAAAAAAGTCACAGACTAGTCCACCTTCCGATAAATATTGTCGTTTTGAATTGTTAAACCAGCATCTTTAGCAATTTTAGTAATTCGATCACGATTAGAAAGCTCATTTACTTCTTGTTTAGCATTGTCAAATTCTGTCTGTTTATCGTTGATTTTACTATTTAATTGATTTACTTCTTGTTTAACTTGTAAACTATTACTTTGCAAGTAAATAATACCGACTGCCATGATAATAGCAGTAATTACAATAGCACCATAAAAAGCTTTCTCAATACGAGAGAAAGTCTTGATGTGACGTTGTAAAGTTTGTGTTACTGCTTCAGTTCGTTTTTCATTTGTCATAAGTTTCTTTCTTATTATCGAATACGACGCGCTACTCTCAATTTCGCTGAATGGGCACGATTGTTCGCTTCTAGTTCTTCTTGACTTGGTAAGATGGGTTTACGATTAACGAGCTCCATCTTAGGTTGTAAATCATCTGGTATAAAAGGAAGACCTTTAGGTACTTCTACTGTTGATGCTTCTTTAAAAAGTTGCTTAGTAAGACGATCTTCTAAAGAATGAAAAGTGATGACAGATATACGACCATCAACAGCTAATAAGTCCATTGCTTGTTGTATAGATTCATCTGCAGCTCCTAGTTCGTCATTGACTTCAATACGAATAGCTTGAAAAATTTGTTTAGCTGGGTGACCTTTTTTCTTCAGTTCTTTGGCAGATTTAGACGATTTGATAATCTCAGCCAATTCTGTTGTTGTAGATATTGTTTTTTCAGCTCGTACTTGCTCAATTTTTCGAGCAATTTGTTTTGAAAATTTATCTTCGCCATACTTAAAGAAAATCCTTACTAAATCATGATAACTATAAGTGTTCACAACGTCATAAGCTGTAAGACTCTGCTCTCTATTCATTCGCATATCAAGGGGGGCGTCTTGTTTATATGAGAAACCGCGTTCACGCTCGTCCAGCTGTGGGCTTGATACACCTAAATCATAACAAATACCATTAATTTCCGACACTCCTAATGCTTTTAAGTTAGAAGATAGATTTCTGAAATTATCTTTGATAAAGGTTACTTGACCGGTATCCACATATTTCTTTAAACGTATATGAGCATTGTCAATAGCCTTCTGGTCTTGGTCAAATGCGTAAAGGTGCCCATCTGGGCCTAATTGTGAAAGAAGATATTCGCTGTGTCCTGCCCCACCTAAAGTAGCATCTACATAGATACCATCCGGCTTAATATCAAGCATATCCACAGTCTCGTGCAAAAGCACAGTAATATGATGAAAATCGTTTGTCATAACTTTAATTGTACCATAAATCCTAAACTTTAGAAAAGTAAAAGAGAGACCGATAAATGCAATCTCTCCTATTATAGGTCAACTATTCCCTTACTTGACCAGTTCCATTAATATAGTATTTTGTACTTGTTAAAGCTTCTAATCCCATCGGTCCACGCGCGTGTAATTTTTGAGTCGAAATACCAATCTCTGCTCCGAGTCCAAAAACGAAACCATCTGTAAAACGTGTTGAAGCATTAACATAAACTGCCGCTGCATCTACCATATCCTGAAAAATTTCTGCCCTACTGATATTATTAGTAATGATAGCTTCTGAGTGATGACTACTGTATTTATTAATCCAGCTAATTGCTTGTTCAAAAGAATCTACTACTTTTACTGACATAATATAGTCTAAAAATTCAGTAGCATAATCAGACTCACTTGCAGCAACAGCATTTTCTAAAAGTTGCAAAGCTTCCTCATCGGCACGAAATTCAACTGACTGGTTCGATTCTTTGAGCATTTTCTCCAATTGAGATAAAAATCCCTTAGCAATAGCTTGATGAACAACTAACCCTTCGGCAGCATTACAGACACTAGGGCGTTGGGTTTTAGCATTAATAACAATCTTAGCTGCCATATCTAAATCTGCAAATTCATCAATATAGATATGAACATTTCCAACACCTGTTTCGATAACAGGAATCTTTGACTTTTCCTTCACCGTTTGAATTAATTTTGCACCACCTCTTGGAATTAAGACGTCCACGTAGTCTGTTGCCTGCATTAACTCCTCTGCTACAACGTGACTAGTATCTTCAACTAATTGTACTATATCTGGGTTGTGGCCTGTATCTTGCAATGTTTGGCGCATACAATTAACCAAGGCAGTATTTGAAAAAATAGCATCTTTACCACCACGCAAAATAATAGCGTTCCCTGTTTTAAAAGCTAAACTAAAGGCATCCACCGATACATTGGGACGACTTTCAAATATCATTGCAATAACCCCTAAAGGCACTCTTTTTTTAAGGATTTTTAAACCATCTAAATTTGTATAACCACTAACAACTTGACCAATCGGATCTGCCAAATCTGCTACCTGATAAATACCGTTTGCTATCGCCTGTATGCGGTCTTTGTTTAGTCGTAGACGGTCCACCATAATTTCTGAGATACCATTATCTTTTGCCTTAACAACATCGCGAGCATTCTCAGTCAAAATGGTTTCAGTATCAGCCACTATGTTTCTCGCTAAGTCCCTGAGTATCTCATTTTTACTAGCTGTACTTAATCGTGCTACTGATTGACTAGCTTTTTTAGCATTTTGCCCTAATATTTCAATATACGTCATAACTCAATCTCACTTTCCTTGAGCAAAATAAGTTCCAATATTATGCCCATCTAACACCTTTAAAATATCACGAGGATTGGCGCCATTCATCAATATCATTTGTCCATTGTTATCAAACACCATTTGTGCACTTTTAATTTTACTAAGCATGCCCCCAGTACCAAATTTACTTCCTGCTCCTCCAGCTGACTTGATGATGTCATCGGTGATTTCAGAAACATGACTACGTAAAACAGCATCATCATAAATATTAGGATTTTTATCAAAAAGACCATCAATATCTGACAGCATAATTAATAAATCTGCTTTAGTAATTTTAGCAACGACAGCAGAGAGACGGTCATTATCCCCAAACTTCGTTTTATGATCCATCTCATCCACGCTGACAGCATCATTCTCATTGACGATTGGCAAAATTCCCATAGAGAGCAGACTCTCAAAAGAGTTTGTTACATTTTGCAAACTCTCTGGAAAAACCACAACGTCACGTGTTAATAAAATTTGGGAAACATGAGTTTGATAGTGCGAAAATATCTGAGAATAAAGACTCATCATGGCTACTTGTCCTACGCTAGAAACTGCTTGTTGTTGTGATATTTCTTGAGGACGCTTATCCATTTTCAAAATGTCTAAACCAAACCCCATAGCACCAGATGATACTAAAATCACCTCCATGCCTCTATTCATAAGACTAGAAATAACAAATGCTAAATGGTCTATTTTACTTAAATTAATTTTCCCGCTTGTCTGTACGAGGGAACTGGTTCCTACTTTAATAACAATTCTTCTAGTTGTCTCAAAATGTCTTTTCATAAAAAAATTATATCATAGGCCCTTTAGGAATGCTATCTGAAAACATCATTGAAAATTCACAAGCATTTCCAAGTGTTTTCTTTTATTACTATGCTATAATCTAGAATCGGAAAACGTTTTATAAGTATTAAGGAGATATTATGTCTAGAGAATACATCACCTTGTCAAAAAATATCATCAAACACCTTGGTGGACAAAATAATATTAACAATGTTTACCATTGTCAAACACGCCTTCGCTTTAGTCTCAATGATCCGACGAAAGTAAACCTTGAGCAATTAAAAACTTTAAAAGAGGTAAAAACTGTCGTTATCAGCGGAGGGCAACATCAGATAGTGATAGGGACTCATGTCGCAAAAGTGTTTGAAGAAATTAACTCCCTCATTGAAACTAACTCAACGACTAAAATAGAACAAACCAAAAAAGCCAAAGCAGTTAGTCGAATTATTGATTTTGTTTCTGGGACTTTCCAACCGATTTTACCTGCTTTATCAGGCGCTGGTATGATTAAGGCATTGCTAGCTTTATTACTAGTATTCAAAATCTTGACACCGTCATCTCAAACATATATATTACTAAATCTTTTTGCAGATGGTGTTTTCTATTTTTTACCTATCTTAATCGCCATCACAGCTGCTCAAAAATTGAAAGCTAATCCTATTTTAGCTTTGGGAACTGTTGTCATGCTCCTTCACCCTAATTGGGCTAATTTAGTAGCTTCTGGTAAACCAGTATCCTTATTCCATACGATCCCATTCACACTTACTAACTATGCATCAAGTGTCATTCCCATTATTCTAATTATTTGTGTTCAGGCTTATATAGAAAAATATTTAAAGCAAATTATTCCTAAATCACTGCGTTTAGTGCTTGTTCCTATGTTAATATTTCTCAGCATGGGAATTTTGTCGTTCTCTATATTGGGACCAATGGGTACTATCGCTGGCCAATATTTAGCTGTTATTTTTACTTTTTTATCCAAATACGCCAGTTGGGCACCTGCTTTTCTAGTAGGAGCATTTGCTCCTATCCTAATCATGTTTGGTGTTCATAGTGGAATTGCTGCATTAGGAATCACACAACTAGCGAAATTAGGGGTTGATTCTATTTTTGGACCAGGCATGCTCTGCTCAAATATCGCACAAGCAACTGCAGGTACAGTGGTGACTCTTATAACAAAAGAAAAAAAACTTAAAGAAATTGCTGGACCTGCTGCCATAACAGCTTATATGGGAATCACCGAACCTATCTTATATGGTGTCAACCTTCCGAAACGTTATCCTCTAATAGCCTCACTTATTGGTGGTGGTCTTGGAGGACTCTATGCCGGTATAATGAACGCTCACCGCTTCGCTGTAGGCTCTTCTGGTCTACCAGGTCTGTTTCTTTATATCAGTCATACTTCAACACATCTTTTTATTACCATGCTTATTGCAGTTATCATTACTGTAAGCACAACTGCTATATTGACATTCATTCTAGCACAATATTACGAAAAACAAGTTAGCATCAGACAAAGAGACTAGGTTATCCCTAGTCTCTTTGTCTGATAAGATATAATAGATAGCAATAAAAATCAAATATTTTAGAGCTAAAACTAGCGTTATTAAACAAAGGATTACAGTGGCTGCCTTCCAACCGTAAAGTCCACAACAAGCCTTTATTTTATCCGCTATAACTATCTCAGTTATTAAGCATTATTCTTACTGTATGATTTTTCTAAAACCTTTTTACTAAACAAGCTTCTTCCAAAAATTTTTTAGCAGTAAGTATTGGCAAATTGATAATATGAGCAACCCAATGATAAGGATTATGATATTGACAGCTACAGTATTCCATACCATTGACCAAAAAATACTTATTCCAATAAGAAAACTACCTATTATCATCATTCCAAACAATGAACCAACTAACAGCCATTGGCCTAACCCTCTATTAAATAGTTGCGTAACCTCTTGCCAATTCAAGAACAAATGTTTATAGTCACGTCTATAAATAAACTGGCCTTCGATAAGTCCCATGAAGACTAGACCTAAAATGAAGCTCAATAAAACGAGGATTGATAGTTTAAGTAGAAAGAATCCTACCAAGAAATAAATAAAAGTAGGAACTGCAAGTTGTAAGGTTATCAAAGTTACAAATTTATGCTTCAAGAAATACGAAAATGATATAGGCAAACTTTTTATAAAGTAGAAATTACTTTTTTCTAAAGAAATACCTACCCCTACAATGCTAGCTGGCATCACACATAAACTACCTATTAATATTCCTGCTAGAAAAGCTATCCCAAAATAATTTTCATTAAAAAATCGACCAATCTCTTTACCATTATTCAAAATTGGAACAATGAACATTGCTAGATATAATAGTGGCATTAAAAATGTATTTGTCAATAATGTCGCATTTTGTAAACTTGATAAATGGTGTTTAACAAGAGTTTTATTAATTGACTCACGTTTACTAAAATCGATTTGACGATGGACTTTTCTCTGCTTGACCTGTCCATACAACAACTCCTGATAGTAGCGTGGCATAACCCATTTATAAATAGCACCTATCAAGAATAAAATGATTAAGAGCGGGAGATAATAGTTGAGGAGACTCTCCATACTAAATGGCGCTGTAACAATATCATAATAACCTCTGACATAAGGGATTGGAGCGATATCTTGTAATTTCCCTTGTACCATCTTTTGACTCGTCATATTCACAAATAATAAGGGAACTATTGCTCCAAATGTAGCTAGTGAAATTAATATAGTAGAAATAAGTTTCCGATTAGCACTTCGAATAATGGCACGGCCTATTAAACTATTAATATACAATGAAATCACCGTTACCGATAAAAATAAAATAGCAAAATTTATGATTGCTAGGAGGACCGCAAGTGGGCCACCTATTATACGCCAATAAGCCACAATCATTAAGGTTAGGATTGGCATTAGAAAAGTTACAGACATCCCAAATGTTGCAAAAATTTTAGCAACATAGAGCTCTTCAGATTTAATAGGCAAATAAGCATATTGTTTAACATCGTCACTCTCATAGAAAACACTGTACATCGCAATAAAAGAGTAGATAATGGATACTAGTGTAAAGATACCAATGTAGAACGTGAAGTAGCCCGGATATTCTTTAAAATCAAGTGATACAAAGAGAAATACATAAATTATTGAAAAGAGCAAAATCTGAAATAACTGATTTCTAAACATGGATTTATAAGCTGAAAATTCTTTTTTAGGATGTTTTTCTTGCTTTTTTCTTAGTGCCGATAGAGTCTGAGGGTTTGAATAAAGGATATTAATTTTTACGAGTTCCCAGATACGTGACCAATTCATACTTTATCCCTCCCTACTAGCTTGACGTCCTGCTAATTCCAAATAGATAGTTTCCAAATCTTTATCTGGATATTTCATTTTTAACTCACCTAAGCTACCGACAAAGATTAATTTCCCTTGTTTCAAAATACCTATTCTGTCGCATAACTGTTCTGCAACTGCTAAGACATGTGTTGAAAAAATAACTGTTTTTCCATTTTTAGCATGTTCTTTCATCATTTCTTTCAAATCAAAAGAAGCTTGAGGGTCTAAACCAGTTAACGGCTCATCTAGAATCCAAATGTCAGGATTTGGAAGAAGGGCACCTATAACAATGACTTTTTGACGCATACCATGTGAAAAACTTTCAATAGGATTATAGCGTTGCTCCTCTAGTTCAAATATGTCTACCAATTTTGTGATACGTGCTTCAATATCTTCTGGGGCAACGTCATAAATTTTAGCTAAAAAGTACCAGTATTCCTCTGCGGTTAAATTTAAGAAAATATCTGGCGAGTCCGGTACATAACCTATTTTTTTCTTAATTTGGTCACGATGTTCTGTCAAAAGTAGGTCATCAATATAGACTTGGCCATAAGTTGCATCAATAATAGATGTTAGAATACTAATTGTCGTTGTTTTTCCTGCTCCATTGTGACCTATTAATCCAAAAATCTCACCATCTTTAACAGAGAGGGTTAAATCACTGAGAGCTTCTTTTTCTCCGTATACTTTCGAAACATGTTCAAACTTAATCATAAAAATCTCCTTTTATCTCCTAATGATTTCCAAATACTTTAGAAAGCAATCCCGTTGTTACCTTATTTTGCTCATATCTCTCAGACAATTTTTTAGCAGATTTTTTCAATTCCTTAACTGTAGCTAATGACTCGAAAGATTTTTCTATCTCATTATTTTCCAATTGCTGAGTTAACTCATAAGCAACACGAGGTACATCGCTAGTTTTTATCAAACCATTCGATGCTGATAATAGTATTGATGATAGCACTGCATCTTCACGGACAGATATATCATTGTAAGTATGCTGTATCTGCCGATAAAAATCACGACACTCCTTCTTCATAAACAAACCTTTCTAAAAAGATAATTAATAATAGTTGTATTATTTTATATATACAATAGTTTTATCAATTATACTGCGCTATGGAATGTTTGTCAAACGTTTTCAAAAAAGAGTGCTTTCCATCACTTATCAGTCTATCAAAACTATTCTCAAATCCATCCTATATCTTACAAAAAAGAAGTTGAGGTATCTTTCCCAACTTCTTCATGCTCTTAAAGTTCTTTATATAGCGATACAGCATTCTCAACTGTAAAGCCATACTCTTCGAAAATTCTGTTACCTGGTGCTGATGCTCCCCAAGTATCAATAGTAAGTGTTAGCCCATTTAAACCAACATATTTACCCCAACCGAAGCTTGATCCTGCCTCAATAGCAAGACGTTTTGTAACAGCTGATGGAAGCACTTGCTCTTGATATGAAGCCTCTTGTTCATCAAAAATGTTTTGTGCTGGCATAGATACGACGCGAACATGGATGCCCTCTGACTCAAGTTTGTCTTGAGTATCTAAAGCTAATTTAACTTCTGAACCTGTTGCAATGATGATACCATCAAGTTCACCTTTAGCTTCTGATAAAATATAAGCACCTTTATTAACCCCTTCTTGGGCTAATTCTGATGTTCCTTCAAGAACTGGTAAGTTTTGACGTGTTAAAACAAGCATCGTTGGTCGATCTGTCTCTGATACAGCTCGTTGCCATGCAGCGTTTGTTTCATTACCGTCTGCGGGACGGATAACGTTCAAATTAGGCATTGAGCGCACTGATGCTAATTGTTCTATTGGCTCATGAGTTGGCCCATCTTCTCCAACAGCAATAGAATCATGTGTCATAACATAGACAGTTGGCAAGTTTTGAAGTGCAGCCATACGTACTGCTGGTAACAAGTAGTTTGAGAAGACAAAGAACGTACCCCCATAAACACGAGTCCCACCGTGAAGCGCAATTCCATTCATTGCAGCAGCCATTGCAAATTCACGTACACCAAACCAAATATTACGCCCAGCGTAGTTACTTGCTTGGAAATCTGTTTCTGCTGCTACCATTGTGTTATTAGAAGCTGAGAGGTCTGCTGACCCTCCCCAGAGGTTCGGTAATTGAGTCGATAATTGTTGAATAGCTTGTTGGCTTGAAACACGACTAGCCACTGATGAACCTAGGTCATGAGCTTTCAGTTCAACTGTCTCAGCTTGGCCAGCAAAAGCTTCTTTGTATTCAGTTGCTAATTCTGGATACTCAACTTCATATTTAGCAAAAAGATCATTCCATGCCTCTTCTGCCTTCGCACCACGCGCTTGAAGATCTGAGGCAAATCGATCTGCAACTTCAGCAGGAACAGTAAAGTCTGGATATTCCCATCCATAAGCCTTCTTGGCAAAAGTAATACCTTCTGCACCAAGTGGCGCTCCATGAACTGAAGATGTTCCCTGTTTCTCTGCGCCAAATCCAATAATAGTTTTAACTTCAATAATGGTTGGTTTATCAGTTTCAGCTTTAGCAGCTTCAATTGCTGCAGCAATCGCTTCTAAATCATTACCATCTTTAACTAAGATATGTTGCCAACCATATGATTCAAAACGTCCTTTAACATCTTCTGTAAATGATTGAGATGTTGGACCATCAAGTGAGATATCATTTGAATCATAAAGAAGGACCAATTTACCAAGTTTTAAGTGTCCAGCAAGACTGGCAGCTTCTTGGCTAACACCCTCCATCAAACAACCATCACCATGAAGTGTATAAGTGTAATGATCAACTAAATCAAAGCCTGGTTTATTAAATTTAGCAGCCAAATGAGCTTCAGCCATTGCCATACCAACAGCATTAGCAATACCTTGCCCTAAAGGTCCAGTTGTTGCTTCTACACCATCAGTATGGTTAACTTCTGGATGTCCAGGTGTTTTTGATCCCCATTGGCGAAATTGTTTTAAATCATCAATTGATAAATCATAGCCAGCTAAATGAAGTAGGCTATAAAGAAGAGCTGAACCATGCCCAGCTGATAGCACAAAACGGTCACGGTTTGTCCAATTGCGACTTGTTTTTGGGTTTACATTTAAGAATTTATTCCAAAGCACATAAGCCATAGGCGCAGCTCCCATAGGAAGACCTGGGTGCCCAGAATTTGCTGCTTGGATAGCATCAATAGAAAGCGTGCGGACTGTATTAACCGCTAATTGATCAATGGTGTCAAATGTCATGATAAAACCTTTCTGTTTTTAACAACTAAATTTAAAATTGTTCGTCTTTGATATTATAACATAAAATACGTAAACGTTTTAACAATTTCTGGAGGGATTAAAACCATTCAATTAAGTAATGGGATTAATTGTCATAAATAAGTGAATCTATTTCCTGTAGTTCTCGCTCTGAAGCACCTTTATTAAGGCAATAGGTTAGTTTGGCTTTATAAGGTCTTGAGTGACTCTGATAAATAACCATATCAAATCCCTTTCCTTCGTCATAAGGTTCGACTTGAATAGAATTATTACCAGAGAAATGTTGTCGAATGCGATATTCCAACAATGACTGTTCCACAGCATTACCTGTCATATCTAGACCAATCCTAAAGGGCATTTTTTGACTATTTTTCGAGAAAATAAGCAATTCCAACAAATGTAAAGTCAGCAAAGAACAACCATCTTCTGTTAAAGGTCTAATTCGATTAACATTTGCAATAATCTTCTTTGAAATATGATGCAACTTATCCCTCATATTATGATCAATAAGTCGATACGTTTGTTCTAAATCAGGTTGTTCAACTAAAATATGACCTTTAAAGAAATAATAATGGCTATATAACTGACCAAGTTGGTAAATAACCTGATCTGATGTCTCGTCAGCTAAAATACTCTCCTTTTTAAAGTAGATGATTGTTTCGGTTACACAATCAATAATCGGGCCTCCAAATCCCATGATGTATTCCATTGTATTGATTGGTAAAATATTTTGTGAATGTAGAAAAGCAAAAGTTGCCAGAACTTCTCCTTCCCTATACTCAAGAGCAAAACGACTCATATACAAAACTAAGGCTGCGTCTAACCGTTTATAAAAAGCATTACATTGATAATGTTTCACAATAGGCTTGAGATTATCAGATATTTTTTCCATAGCAAGGAGACGATGATGACAAATACTAAACCAAAGTCCCAGATTTTGATGAGCTTCTCGAGTTAAAGTATGTTGAGCCAAGCGCTCTATTAATAGAATTAATGAGTCTAAGTCTAATTTCTTTATCATATTTTGGCACTTGTCATAAGACCATAGTTGCTTGAATAATTCATAATAAAAATAACGCCATTGCAATTCATCACCAATCTGTTTTCCTTGTGAAATAGCAATATCAAATTCCGCTAACAATTCATTGAGATGAGCAAGATGACGATTTAAAGTAGCCTCACTAACCATCAATTCTTGAGAAAGACCAACGATTGTGAACTGACGCTGATTAAATAAAGATATTAAGATAGTGTATTTAATACTATCTTTCATCAGAGCTTTCAACACTTCTTGATTGGATAAGTTATAATCCTCTTCTAAAAATAACTTATCCTTATAATAAACGATTCGACAATTAACTTTTTCTTGTTCAAAGTAGCTATTAAGATTATTGATATATTTAAGCAAAGTTGCTCGACTTAAACCAGTTTCTAATAAAGCTAACTTCAGTGCTATTGCCTGAGGAGAGCCTCTTAAAAAAGAAAGTAGCCGATATTGAACACGCCTTTCTTTTTCCATTAGAGCTTCTATTCGCATAGCCCAATCCTCTTTTCATAAAGGTTGATAGCTGCTTGATGCAACATATAAGCCATCTCAGATTCTCTAGCTGTATAAATGAAATCTTGAAAAGCCAGATCAAAATCTGTCATATCACACGATATAGCTTGAACAAGCTGATTGGCAGTAGCCAAACAATTTTCCTTTGAGATTAATTGAGCCCCCAATAAATGGCCCGTTTTTTGGTTAGCAATCAATTTTATCCTTAAATCATACTGTTCTTTAGGGAAATAAGTAACACTAACGGTATCCTCGTAAAGACCAGCTTCCAATTCAGTTAATCCAATGTTAGCTCTATAATAGCCAAAGTGTTTAGATCCTGTAGCGCGTGTTATTTTTAATTTTGGAACAGCATGTCCCGATAAATGGTATGCCAACATTTGTGCCGAACGGATTGCTTGGTTAATTAAGGGCATATAATAAGCACTATTAAGACCTTTAAAATACGACCAAATCAAATCGCCAATAGCATAGATATTAGGGTCACTCGTTTGGAAATAATCATTTACAACAACACTATTATCAACACTTAAATCAACCAACCCAGTTAAAAGACGACTATCCGGACGAAAATTAACAGCTAATATGACAGCATCAACTGTAAAGGTGTCTCCTGTTAGCGTTCGCAAACAAAGTTTTTCTTCTCGGGTTACAGTAATTTTCTCAACCTTTTGATTTTGGAAAAAATGTAGTTTTGATTCAGCCATCGCATCAAGTAAAGGAAGGGACATATCAGGATCTGTATGCCTGAAGTCTGGTCTTTCTTGAGCTTCTAACAAAGTGACCGCCTTCCCTGATTCATGTAAACTATAAGCAATATCTAAACCGATGATACCTGCCCCAACAACTGCTACCTTATGACTTTTATCTAATACCTGCTTAGCATTTTGACTAGTTGCATAAGTTTTTGTTGTTAAAACACCTTGCGCATCAGCCCCATCAATATAAGTTGATTCTGCTTGGGAGCCCATGGCACAAATCAATTGATCATAATAGACAGAAGAACCATCTGATAACATTAATTCCCTATCTTCTTTATTAATTTTCTCAACTTTTAGACCAAATAGACAGCGTATATTCTGCAACCGTTGCTCTTCTTCTGTCTGCCACATGGCCTGATTTAAACCACTAATTTCGTGACGATAATACCAATTTAAGCCATTTGGAACATAATCTGGATGAATTTCTTTATCAATCAAAACGATATCCCAATTAGGATTTAATTGGCGTAATTTCTGCGCACAAGTCATACCAGCAAAAGAAGCTCCTAAAATGACAATTACTTTATTTACATATTTTTCTGTCATAATTACTTATTATAACAAAAGAAGTTATTTTTGAAAACGGTAACAAAAAACTGAGACCATAAAGTCGGTCTCAGCATCAAAAATCTCTTACATCATAGCAAATATTAAGGCTGCTAAAATAGCTCCTACCATAGGTCCTACTATCGGAATCCATGAATAAGTCCAATCAGAATCACCTTTGTTCTTCATCGGTAACAAGGCATGCAATAAACGAGGACCAAAATCACGTGCAGGATTAATAGCATAACCTGTTGTTCCACCGAGCGATAGACCAATCCCAACCACTAACATACCAACACTCATCGTACCAACTCCTGGAGGCATATTGTATTTTCCGATGGCAAAAATAGTAAGTACAAGAACAAGTGTTCCCAATACTTCACTTAAAAAATTGGAAAAATTATCCTTCAAAGCCGGACCAGTTGCAAAAGTTCCAAGGATGTCTGCTCTATTTTCTGCAGCCTCATAATGGGGTCTAAATTGCAAATAAACAAGAAGTGAACCTAGCATTGCACCAATAATCTGTGCAATCATATAAAGAATAGCTGTTCCCCAAGCTAAATCACCTTTGATCGCAAAAGCTAATGACACAGCTGGATTCAAGTGGGCAGGGCTAATATTGCCAGATACCAACGCTGCAATAGCTACAGCAAGTCCCCATCCAAATGTGATAACAATCCATCCAGAATTATGATTCTTCGTTTTAGGCAAAACAACACCTGCTACAACACCATTACCAAGTAAGACTAAGAGAGCTGTTCCTAAGAATTCTCCAAAAATATCCATTATTATCTCCTTCAATTATCCTTCAAAGCTGCCAAGTCATTGTCTTTTAGAGTCTCATGTAATTCTTCTTCATAGAAAGTTTTGTCTTGATCAGACCATTGATAATGTTTAGCCATCTCATCAATAACAGGCTGAATCAAAGAATCTAAATTATCTCTCATGAAAAGCATATGGTTCGTACGTCTTAAGAAGAAATCCGTTGGGCTAAGCGCCATTTCATAATCCATAGCATAGTGAAGTGACAACGTTTCTACCAAGCTCAGACCTTCTGCTTCTGTAATTTGGCGTGTCAATGCAAATAATTTTGGTGCATTTGACCCATAAAGGTTAGCAATATAACGTGCATCCTCAATACTTAAACCACTTAGTGTGCCCAATTGAGCATAAGCTTCAATTTCAGAATCAACATTAGATGGGTTAATCTCTCCTCCTGAAACAGGATAGGTTTTAGAATTGATTAGTTTAAACTTGCGATTATATTCTTTATCCAAAATGTTAATAATAGTTTCCATGGCACCTTCTGCCATTTTTCGATAATCAGTAATTTTACCACCAGCAAGTGTTAATAGGCCATTATCATCACGCTCAAAACTTGATCCTCGAGAAACAGCTGATGGGTCCAATTCTTTTTCAGAAGTACTAGATTCTACATGAGAAATAGCTTTTTCAACATCCTCACGATGATTTTTATGTGCAATATAATCTTTAACGGAATCAATTAATTCTTCAAAACTTTCATCGCTTAGTTTTCCACTATTGCCTCCATTATAGTCAGAGGCACTATTCCCTGATAGTAGTGGACGCAAACCTGCCCATGAACTCTCAATATCATCAATAGTAAGCTCTGCTTCTGGGAAGCGTTTGTTTACAATATTAAGGAGGTAGTCAACATCTTCTTTAGTTACCGTAGGATGTTCTAAGTCTCCATGGTAATCAGTATCTGTAGTTCCAAAATAAGTCTTATCTTCACGTGGCAAAACAAAAATCATGCGACCATCATTCAGGCCTGTATCAACATAAACAGGTTGAGAAATATTTAATTTTTGGCGATCTACAACTAAGTGAACTCCCTTAGTTGGACGTAATTGATGAATTTGTTTACCTTCATTGGAGAAGTTGCGAACGGTGTCACTCCAAGGTCCAGTTGTATTAATAACAAGCCTAGCTTTTATATCGATAACTTGGTCAGTCAACAAATCACGCGCACGTACTCCTATAATTTGATTGTTGTCATCAAATAAGAAGTCCTCAGCTTTGACATGACTGGCAATATAAGCTCCATCCCTATTAGCGCGTTTAATATTTTCAATCACTAGGCGTGCATCGTTATTACGGAAATCTAAATAGACCCCTCCGCCTAGCAAACCTTCTTTTTGTAAATCAGGCTCACGCTTAAGAACATCTTCTGCGCTTAAAACTTTATTGGCTGCGGGTGTGTTTGTCACACCTGCTAATAAATCATATAAATCCATAGCCACTTTAAGGCGAAACATACTAAAAGTAGAACCCGGCTCATCGTAAACCGGTAAAAGCATTGGATCTGGCTTAGGAATGTGTGGTGCAATTTGCTGCACGACTGCACGCTCTGATACTGTATCAGAAACAACTTCTACATCAAATTGCTTCAAGTAACGAAGACCACCATGGACCAATTTTGTTGAGCGACTACTTGTCCCTTCTGCAAAATCTTGCATTTCAATAAGTCCAGTATCTAATCCACTAGCTGCTGCTTGTAAAGCGACACCAGCGCCTGTGATACCCCCACCTATGATAAGTAAATCCAGAGTACGATCTTGCATTCTTTGTAAGGCTAAACGTCGTGTTTCTCGTGAAAATTCCATCTCTACACCCCCTTAATCCTCTTGAGCAAATACTTGTGTCGCTTTGACAGCTTTTCTCCACCCTTTATACAGTTTTTCTTTTCGAGACTCATTCATTGTTGCTTGGAAAAGTTGTCCTGTTGCGTTCAGTTCTTTTAGTTCATCCATACTTTCCCAATAGCCAACTGAAAGTCCGGCTAAGAAAGCTGCACCCAAGGCAGTAGTTTCAAGGTTCTTCGCACGAGCAATATCAATCCCTAAAATATCCGCTTGGAATTGCATTAATAAATTATTCATTGCAGCTCCACCATCTACACGAAGTTGTTGGATATCAATTCCTGAATCAACTTGCATAGTGTCAATAACGTCTCGTACTTGATAAGCAATTGACTGAAGTGTAGCTTTAACAAAATCTTCTTTACTTGTCCCACGAGTTAATCCAAATACTGACCCTCTAGCATTTGAATCCCAATACGGTGCACCCAAACCTGTAAAAGCTGGAACCACATAAACCTCATCGTCACTTGTTGATGATTGAGCAAGGCCTTCTGACTCACTTGACGTTTCAATCATTCTAAGACCATCACGTAACCATTGAATAGCGCTTCCTGCAATGAAGATTGATCCTTCAAGTGCATAATGAACCTTACCATTAATGCCGTAACCAATCGTTGTTAATAGATTATTTTGAGACAGTTGCATCTCTTCGCCCGTATTCATGATAATGAAGGAACCTGTACCATAAGTGTTTTTTACCATACCAGGTTCAAAGGCCAACTGTCCAAATAATGCTGCCTGTTGGTCACCAGCCATACCAGAAATTGGCACCTCTCCACCGTAAAAATGGAATGGAGTAGTTTTCCCATAAACTTCAGAATTAGATTTTACTTCTGGTAACATTGCTTTAGGAATATTTAGTAACTCTAAAATTTCATCATCCCATTTAAGTTCTTTAATATTATAAAGCATCGTACGAGCAGCATTTGAATAGTCTGTAACATGGACGAGACCATCAGTTAACTTCCAAACTAACCAAGTATCAATTGTTCCAAAAAGCAACTCTCCTTTTTCAGCACGTTCCTGTGCTCCAGGAACGTGGTCTAAAATCCAACGAACTTTTGTTGCTGAGAAGTAAGCATCAATGACAAGACCAGTTTTTTCATGAATCATGTTAGTATGACCTTCTTGCTTCAATTGATCAGCAATCGGGGCTGTTTGTCGCGATTGCCATACAATAGCATTATAAATTGGAAGACCTGTTTTTTTATCCCAAACAACAGTTGTTTCACGTTGATTGGTAATCCCAATAGCCTCTATCTGTCCAGGTTTGATGCTTGATTCAATAAAAGCTCCAGCAATGACAGATTGAACAGAATTCCAAATCTGATTAGCATTATGCTCTACCCAGCCTGCTTGAGGAAAAATTTGGGGAAATTCTTTTTGGCTACTCGCAATTTTTTCACCTTTTTTATTAAAAATAATTGCTCGAGAGCTTGTTGTTCCCTGGTCAATCGCCATAATGTATTTTTCTTCTGAAGACATAAACTTCCTCCTTAAAAGTAAGCGTTTTCTTTTTGTAATTCTATTATACCTAAATCAGTCTATCCTGCACTATCAAAAATTTAATATGCTCCTAAAATTTTTGATAAGATATCATCAATAACACCAAATTAGCCAAATAATAGCTAAATCAATAATCATTCCGATATACCAAACTAGTCTGAAATACCATTTAGTCGTTTTATGACGAAAAACTTCTCCACCTAGGAATGCACCAAATCCCCCTAATAATAAACTCTCTATCATCAATGTTTTCTCACTAATACGCCATGCCCCTCTAATTGCACGCCTTTTATCAATAGCATAGGTTGCAAATACTAAAATATTCCATAACAGTAATGCTAATAGTAATTCAATCATTATTTTTTCCTTCCTAATAAAAAAGGCGAGACAAAGATTATCTTTTGCCCCACCCAAGTGTTGACTTTAATCTAAAATTGTCTCACCATTAAGAATTTGGATCATCCAAACTACGACCATGTAGTCCTTTTTCTCTCTGGACTTGACGAAGTTTTTCCGGGGTAACATCATTGCCCTCATCATCCACTAATTTAATTCCTTCAACGTGGTGACGGACTGATCGGCGGAAACCTTCAATATACTCTTCACGGAGCTTTGCTTGTTCAACCTTCTCTTCTCCGGTCAATCCAACTGTTTTTTTCTTTTTTGAAAGCTCGTTAATACGAGCAATTTTTTTAGGATCCATAAAATGCCTCCTTATTTTGTGTTTAATAAGTTAAAAGCAGCGACTGTTCTTGCCTTTGCAACAAGGCTATTGAGTAAAGCCAGACGATTTTGTTTCATTTTTTCATCATCTGTCATTACCATTGTATTATCAAAGAAATCATTAATAATTGGACTAAGTGCGAAAAGCTTATCTAAGTTGTCATGCATATCCTCAGTCAGTTCAAGTGACAAAATAGCTTGATATAGCGCCTTCTCTTGATTATTTTCAAACAATGAAGAGTCCACCAATACAGAATGAGTAACTTTTTCAGCTAAATTAAATGCACGTGACAAACTTTCAACGGAAACTTTATATTGAGCATCCTTGCTCTTTTGCACCAATGCTTGACTAGCTTCTAGAATAAGGCTAACAATATAAGTGTCTGATTCTAAAACGGCTTCTCGAATATCTTTAGGGACCTTAGAGCCAATCATCTTTTCAATACGAGCTGAAATAAAGGCCATGACCTCTTTTTGATTAGCATAATCCAAACTAGCAAACGATAGACCATAAAGGTTAGTTACTAATTCATCAAGTGGGATATCCCAACCAAAAGCTTCCAAAATACGGACAATCCCCTGAGTAGCTCGACGAAGAGCATATGGATCATTTGAACCACTTGGAATCAAACCAACTGAGAAGAATGAAAGTAAGGTGTCAAATTTATCAGCTAAAGCTAGAATTGCACCAACTCTGGTTTCTGGAAGCTCTCCATCTGCAGATGTCGGCATATAATGTTCACGTATCGCTGCTGCTACTGCGGGCTGTTCCCCTGCAAGTAAGGCATATTTCTCACCCATAATACCTTGTAATTCATCAAACTCATCAACCATTCCAGTTAAGAGGTCAAATTTATAAATACTTGCAGCTCGAAGCACAGCTAATTTTTCTTCATCAGAAAGATCTGCCTTCTCAGCCAAATATTGTGAAATAACTTTTACACGATCCATATGTTCATAAAGTGAACCAATTTTTTCATGGAAAGTTACTTGTTTTAATTTCTCAACTAAATCTGCAATATTAAGTTTCTGATCTTCTTGCCAGAAGAATTCACCATCTTCAAGACGAGCCACTAAAACTTTTTCATTACCTTTTATAACATTTTCGATATGCTCAGCATTTCCATTACGCACAGAAATAAAGTTTGGTAACAATTTTCCATCCCTGTCGCGAACAACAAAATAGCGTTGATGATTTTTCATTGAAGTGACTAAAACTTCTTCAGGTACATCAAGGTATTTCTCGTCAAAAGAACCCAAGAATGCTGTCGGATACTCAACTAAATTAAGCACTTCATTTAGTAAATCTTCGTCAATTTCAACTGAAATATTTTTCTTTTCTTCGATAGCATGAATTTGATTAACAATCATTTGCTGGCGTTCTTTTGCATCAGCAATAACAAATTGTTGTCGCAAGTCATCTTCATACGAACTGGCAGATGAAATTTCAGTGTCAGAACCCAAGAAACGGTGTCCTCGACTAATACGCCCTGAATGAATATCAAGGAAGTCTAGCTCTAAGGCTTGATCATCTAATAATACCACTAAAGTGTGAACTGGACGAATATATTCAAAACTATTATTTGCCCAATGCATGTTCACTGGGAAAGTCAATTCTGTTAATACCTCTGTCACACTCGCTAAAACATCAATCGCACTTTTTCCAGTTTCATGCTTAGTGACATAAACATATTCTTCTCCCTTAACTTCACGAAATTCGATATCATCAACACTTAAACCTTTTCCGCGAACAAAACCTTGGGCTGCTTTAGAAAAATTCCCTTCTGCATCCAAAGCAATTTTCTTAGAAGGACCCTTGAAATCTTCTGTTAAATCTGTCTGCTGGTCTGCCAATCCTTTCACACGAACAGCCAAACGACGTGGAGTTGAAAAAGTTTGAACAGTTTCAAATGATAAACGATGATCCTCTAAAAACTTGACCATTTTTTGGCCCAATTGCTTCTCACTCGGTGTCACAACATAAGCTGGCAACTCTTCAAGGCCAAGCTCCAATAATAAATCTTTAGTCATTTCCTACTCCTTACTGTAAAACGCTTCAAATGCTTCTCTTAAATCCTGATTCATCTTATCAAGAACAACTTGCCTATCTAAAATATCGGTACCTTCTGCACGAACAACACAGAAATCATCAAAAGCCATAAAATCTTTAAAGATAGCTTTTAAATAATGAACAGGAAATTCATATGGACTATACTGTCCTTTAGAATAAATAGAACCCGCAGATTCTAACATAAGCAGACGATAGTCATCTGTCATTAATCCGACTGAACCATTTTCAGTGTACTTGAAAGTCTCACCTGCAATAAAAATATTATCAATATAAGTTTTTGCTCTAGCAGTCACATTGTAATTGTGCATTGGAGAAACAAAGACAATACGGTGATGTGACTTAAACTGTTCAAGTAAATCTTTAGAGATTTTAGCTTGAACAATCTCATCGGCTGTTAATTCCAAACCCTTTCTTTGTTTAGACCAAATCGAAAGTAGTACTTCTTTCGTAATTTCTGGCAAAACACAATCATATAAATTTAAAATAGATAACTGATGGTTAGGAAAATGCTCATTATAAAGTTCAATAAACTTTTCTTGTAGAATAGTTGTAAATGAGTACGGATTCGAAAAATCAGGATGACTATTAACAATGAGTGTGTTCATTAGTCTTCCTCAGCAAGTAATTTGATACGAGTTTCCTCATCCAAAAGTGGGAAACCAAGTTTTTTACGTTCGGCAACAAAGGTTTTAGCAACAACACGTGCTAAATTCCGGATACGTGCAATATAGCCTGCACGCTCAGTAACAGATACTGCTCCACGTGCATCTAATAAATTAAAGGTGTGTGAACATTTAAGGACGTAGTCATAAGCTGGATGAACAAGTCCTTCTTCTAAAGCACGTTTTGCTTCTCTTTCAAATTTCTCAAAGTTTTCAAGTAACATTACTTGGTCTGATATCTCAAATGAATATTTTGAATGCTCATACTCTGGCTGAGTAAAGATTTCACCATATTTAACACCTGGTGCCCACTCAATATCATAAACAGAATCTACCTCTTGAATATAAGAGGCTAAACGCTCTAGTCCATAAGTAACTTCAGAAGTTACAGGACCTGTTTGAAGTCCACCTACTTGTTGGAAATAAGTAAATTGTGTTATTTCCATTCCATCAAGCCAAACTTCCCAACCTAATCCAGCTGAACCTGTAGATGGATTTTCCCAGTTATCTTCAACAAAACGGATATCATGCTCAAGTGGATTGATACCTAGTAATTCCAAAGACTTCAAATAAAGTTCTTGAATATTTGACGGCGAAGGCTTCATTACCACTTGAAATTGATGATGTTGGTAAAGACGGTTTGGATTTTCGCCATAGCGGCCGTCAGCTGGACGACGTGATGGTTCAACGTATGCAGCATTCCAAGGCTCAGGGCCTATAGCACGTAAGAAAGTATAAGGGCTCATTGTCCCTGCTCCTTTCTCATTATCATAAGCTTGCATTAACATACAGCCTTGGTCATTCCAAAACTGTTGTAAAGTTAGAATAATTTCTTGAAAAGTTAATTTCTTAGACATCATTTTCCTTCTTTCACACTTTATTACAGCTGTTGGGAAGGTGACAACAATTGACTTAAAACGGACAAATGATAAAAACCACGTCCTACACCACCTATGCCCAACAGCACAGGGGCGTCAAAGACGCGGTTCCACCCTAATTTATTACTTCATTTTTGATTGTACTTTTACTCACTAAAAAGTGCCAATATTCATCCTATTCTACCCAACTTTCACTACCTTGAGCTCGCTAAAAAAACAGCTGATGAACACCTCTTCTTACTGAGACAGTATAACAAAAAATGACTTTTATGTCTACTATTTATCTTATTCTTAAGATACCCTAGACTTTTTGATTCCATTTGGAATAATGATCGTTTTTAATAATAAGTTTTCTTCACGAATTCTTAAATAAATAACAAAAGCATAAATTGGCAAGACAAATAATGCTGTGTATTTAGCATGACACAATAAAGTTACACCTAAAAGTTCAGGAGCAATATTTAAGAAATAGTTAGGATGCTTAACAACCCTAAATAACCAGTGATCTACAAATTGATGATTTTTATCTACCATTAATTTCACTGTCCAAATACGACCAAGTAAACGTGTTACTGTATGTAACATAAACACAGAAAAAATCATCAAGCTAAGCCCGATTACGCTAACAAAATTAAAACTTGCTTTTGTTAGAATAGCCTCAGTTACAGATGAAAAATAAATGATAATATGAAGAACTGTGATTGCTTTTGAAACACCTACACCATATTCTTTAGCACCATTTTTTCTTAAGGCCTTTTCATTAGCTATAGATAGCTTTAAATAAGCTAAACGAATAATAAACATAGCGGCCATTAACCCAATAATAATTGACATTGTAAACTCCTATTGTTTTGTATTATATTACAACATTATAAGAAAAAATAGTTTTATTGTCAAACTATATTTCATTAAAAATTAATAAATTAAAAAGAACTAGTAAAAACTAGTTCTTTCAAGATTGCCAACGTTTTTCCCCATCAAGGTATGTTGCAACTAAATCTAGATGTTTATCTAATACAATAAAATCCGCTGCATAACCTTCTTTTATCTGTCCACAGACATTATCAATGCCTACAGACACTGCCGGAACATAACTCGCCATACGCACTGCCTCTTCCGGAGTAGCAATTCCCCATTCTACAACATTTTTTAATCCATCTTTGAGCTTAAGAATAGAACCAGCTAAATTACCTCCATCTTTCAAACGCGCAGTTCCATTAGACACAACCACGGGCAATTCCCCTAACATATAATCTCCATCAGGGGCACCTCCAGCTGCCATACAATCTGTTATTAATGCCACATGATTATGGCCTTTTTGTGTCATTAAAATGTCACAAGCAACAGGATCAACGTGATGACCATCGCAAATGAGTTCGGCATAGGTATTAGGTAAATTATAAACCGCACCAACCATACCTGGTTCTCGGTGTGTCAAACCACGCATACCATTATACGCATGTACCCAAACTGAGGCACCCGCCTTCACTGCCTTTTTAGCTTCTTTATATGTCCCATTAGAATGACCTAAAGCTACCGTAACACCTTGCTTTGTGATTGCTGAGACAAATTCCTCAACTCCCTCACGTTCTGGTGCCAAAGCAATTTTTGTAATCAAGCCTTTTGCAGCCTTCTGCCATTGAGCAAACTCTTCCAAGTTTGGATTTCTCATATAAATCGGATTTTGAGCTCCTTTATATTCCTCAGTAAAATATGGTCCCTCAAAATAGATGCCTTGAATTTTTGCTCCTTGTTCTTTGCCCGCTACTGCCGCAACTGATTTAGACGCCTCTTCTAGTCGCTTTGTATCTGAAGTTAGGGTTGTCGGCAAGAAAGATGTGACTCCAGTAGATAGTAAGCCAGCACTCATTCGCAAAATTCCTTCTGAATCACAATCCATAACATCAGCGCCAGCAAAACCATGAATATGTGTATCAACTAAACCAGGTGCTATTTGGTAACCTGAATAATCTAAAATCTCCTCTTGTCCAGAAATATTTTCTATCCATTTACCAAAGTGATTATCTTTTATTTCTAAATAACCGTTTTCCTTTACATGATCAGCATAAAAGAATCGGTCAGCCTTGATGTACTTCGTCATCTTCTTCCCCCCATTCACTCTCATTATAACGCTTTAAGGTATTTTTGTAAATGGTATATACCTATTTTTTGACAAGTCATGGTTTATTCTAAGAAAGAACTGTACACTTGTTATAAACCACTTCACTTGGTTGTATTTTTAAGGTTTTAATTGCTGTTGCTCATAATTCTTTTCCTTCTTCAAAACTATCAATTGCTAATTCTCTTATAGTTTTTGATGAGAATGGCTAATTAAAAAGCATAGCAAAAAAGTCTAGTAAAACTAGACTTTCAGGATTTTACTGAGCAACACCTGTCCCATTAGTAGCAGGTACAGTACCAGTTCCTGGAGTCGGAACAGTATTGTTAACCCCTGGAGTAACTGGTGTATTATTCGCTTGCGGTTGCTCATAAGTTGGTGCTACATTCTGATTAACGTAACTAGAAGTATCCTGACTAGCAGGATTAGCTGTCCCTTGTTCTGTAGTTTCAGCTACTGAACTAGAGGGAGTTTGATTCCCAATCAAACCATATTGTGTCTTAACAGTATCAATACGTTTTTGTAAAGCTTCTTTAGATTCTTTGACAGTTAACTTATTGACTGCTGCTTCAGCTTTTAACACATTTTCTTCTGAAGGGGCTTGTTCTAGAATTTCTACTAAATCTGTAGCATCTTTGGTAGCTTTCTTATCTGCTTCGTCTTTAAGATACTTATCTTTTGCTTTCTTAAAACGTTTTTGCAAAGCTTCTTTTTTAGAAGAATTGGACAATTTATTTAAAGCAAGTTCGACATCCTTCAATAATTTTTCTGAAGGTTTCTTCTCAAATTTATCTAACATATCTTGTGCCTCAGTTAATTGAGAATCACTGACATGGTTAACACTGCTTTCTACAGTATCCATTTGAGTAGTGCCATGATCTTTAAATAAGAAAAACGTAACAGAAGCAAAAATTAATAAAATAATACTAGCAATAAGTGCTAAAAGTTCTTTTTTATCTATTTTCATACTCACTCCTAAAGTTTCTTCACATTATTATAACATAAACTAAAGGACATAAACAAACCTATTTTAGAAGAATCATCGTCTATCACTCTTATTTTCTACCGGTAACTTAGTTATATTTGACATCTCAACTACTTTGTATTACAATGTAGCTATACCAGTAACTTGTATTACAATATAGACAAGGATATAATATGATTCCATCGCAAATGCTAAAAGGATTACTTGAAGGAGCTATCCTAAAAATCATACAGCAAGAGGAGACTTATGCTTATGAAATCTCAAAAAAATTAAATTCTTATGGTTTTGGAGAAATTTCCGAAGGGACAATCTACCCCATTATCTTAAGGCTACAAAGCAATAAATATATAAAAGGACAACAAAAGCCTTCCCCTCAAGGACCTAAGCGTAAATATTATACGTTAACCAATGAAGGCGTGGAGCAATTAGCCCAATTTAAACAGAATTGGGAGTCACTTAGTAAAGCATTAAACAAACTACTCTAAAAATTGGAGAGGAAACTAGCATGGATAAACTGAAAAAATTACAAAAAGAAAATACGCTATTAGAAGGAAGAATTGATAACTCTAATAACCAAACCTATACAGATATGATTGTCTATTTGCGAGGTGCTAGCATTAGCCCCTACCATCAGGAGCTCATTCGAAATGATATTGTCAATATGTTATTAGAAGCACAAGAGCGACAAGCAAGTTTAGTTAGTGTATTTGGAGAAGATAGGCATGACTTTATAAACCAAGTTATTAAATCTACACCTAAAATCTCTAAGAAAGAAGAAACATTACAACGTTGGGATTTAGCCATTTTACTACTAACTATCCAAATGATTATCTTTTTAGGAGGATATCTCATTACTGAAGCACTTCAACAGTCAGTACCAGATCTAATCCCTATTACTCTATTAGATGTTCTTTTTGCAATCTTTATCAGTATTATTGCTGTCAAGATAGCTGATACCATAATATATGCTACATATAACTTCGATAAATCGAAAGAAAAGAAATATTTCTTTCGATATATGTTTCTAATTCTTTCGCTTATCATAGCTTATATCCTTATAGGAAAATATTATCATCTTCCTTTCATTAATATCCCCCTTTGGATTTATTTAATTATACTGGGACTTAGCTTCTCTCTTCATATCATTGTTAAAAAATACCTGAATAAACATTATTATATTGAATTTTAAAAGAGGTATAACTATATAAAAAATAAAACGACAAGGATATTCTTAGTCGTTTTATTCTGTGCCCATTTTCACGAATGCTCTCCATGCAACTGATTTTTAAGATAAAAAATTAGTTATCTCAAATAAGCCATTTTATTGACTATTATGGTATATTAACTTCCTGTCAATTCTTTTATTGACAAGCCTGTCTTTACACACTATAATATATGATATCAAATAAGTGAGTAAACACTCACTCACTGAGAGAGGAGCAAAAAGTTATCATGAAAAAAGTCATCGATTTAAAAAAACTACAAAAAGCATATGCCTCAGAAACCGTTTTAAATAATATTAATTTGGAGGTGTTTAAAGGCGAAATAATTGGATTAATAGGACCCTCTGGAGCAGGGAAATCTACCTTGATTAAAACTATGCTTGGCATGGAAAAAGCAGATAAGGGAACAGCTCTTGTTCTTGATACTCAAATGCCAGATCGTAATATTTTAAATCAAATTGGCTATATGGCTCAATCTGATGCCTTATACGAGTCTTTAACTGGCTTAGAAAATTTATTATTCTTTGGAAAAATGAAAGGTATTCAAAAAACTGAATTAAAACAGCAGATAACTCATATTTCTAAAGTAGTAGATCTAGAAAACCAACTTGATAAATTTGTCTCAGGTTACTCAGGAGGTATGAAAAGACGGCTTTCTCTAGCCATCGCCCTACTTGGAAACCCCACAGTTTTAATCCTAGATGAACCTACCGTTGGAATTGATCCATCCTTGAGGAGAAAAATCTGGCAAGAGCTAATTAATATTAAGGATGAAGGACGTTCTATCTTTATTACAACCCACGTTATGGATGAAGCAGAATTAACAAGTAAGGTTGCACTACTATTACGTGGAAACATTATTGCCTTTGATACTCCATTACATTTAAAAAAACAATTTAATGTGAGTACTATTGAGGAAGTTTTCTTAAAAGCTGAAGGAGAATAATCATGAGAATTATTGCAATAACTGAAAAGGTTATAAAAGAACTGTTTCGTGATAAAAGAACACTTGCTATGATGTTTTTAGCACCTATTTTAATTATGTTTTTGATGAATGTTATGTTTTCTGCGAATAGTAATACAAAAGTTAAGATTGGAACTATTAACGTTAACACGAAGGTCGTTTCAAATTTAGATAATATTAAGCATATTCAAGTGAGATCATTTAAATTTAACTCATCTGCTAAAAAAGCACTCAAATCAAATAAAATTGATGCTCTTATTTCGGAGGACAATAAATCTTATACTGTCTTCTATGCGAATACAGATTCTTCAAAGACGACTTTAACAAGACAAGCTTTTAAAACCGCTGTTAATACAATGAACAGTAAGGAACTGATTTCGCAAGTTAAAATTTTAGCTAATAAGAATCCGAAACTAGCACAATCCTTACAAACTCGCTCCAAATATATCAAAGAAAAATATAATTACGGAAATAAAAATACAGGCTTTTTTGCAAAAATGATACCAATACTAATGGGATTTATGGTCTTCTTCTTTGTTTTTTTAATTTCTGGAATGGCTTTATTAAAAGAGCGTACTTCTGGTACACTTGATCGACTCCTTGCAACTCCTGTTAAACGTAGTGATATTGTATTTGGATATATGTTATCATACGGCATTCTAGCAATTATTCAAACGATAGTTATCGTTTTATCAACTATTTGGCTACTAGATATTCAAGTTGTAGGTAGTATTTTTAGTGTCATCATTGTCAATTTTATTTTGGCTCTGGTTGCCTTATCATTAGGAATCTTAATGTCTACTCTAGCAAAATCAGAATTTCAAATGATGCAATTTATTCCCTTAATTATAATGCCTCAATTATTCTTTTCAGGAATAATCCCTCTAGAAAATATGGCAAGTTGGGCTCAGACAGTCGGTAAAATTCTACCGCTCTCCTACTCTGGTGATGCACTTACAAAAATAATTATGTACGGTCAAGGATTACCTAACGTTTCTTCAAATCTTCTGGTACTTCTTCTATTTTTAATTATTTTAACCATCGCAAATATCTTTGGACTAAAACGATACCGTAAAGTATAATACCATTTGAAAAGGAACTAAGTATGAAAAATAATATTATTTTTTCTATTGAACAGTATATTAATGACCAAGAGATGCCAAAAGGAAAACAAAAAGTTATTTTATCCGCTATAGAGCTCTTTGCTTCACAAGGCTTCCATGGAACTTCCACTGCTCAACTAGCTAAAAATGCAGAAGTTAGCCAAGCAACTATATATAAATATTTTGAAACTAAAGACAAGCTTTTGGTCTTTATTCTCGAGTTAATCGTACAAACTATTGGACGCCCCTTCTTTACAGAATTATCTACATTTTCTACTAAAGAGGAACTAATTCATTTCTTTGTACAGGACCGTTTTAAATTTATTGAAAAAAATAATGATCTCATTAAAATATTGATGCAAGAATTATTAATCAATAGTGAAACATCAACTATTTTTACTAAGCTAATAAATTCAACTGATCCAAACATTACTAAAATTTTCAACTGTTTAAGTGAAGGAAATTCGTTGAATAAAATGGAAATACTTCGAGCAGTAATCGGACAGTTCATTACTTTCTTTATTCAATTATATATCCTTAATATAAAGCCTGAAAATCTAGAGGAAGAACTAAAACAAATAGAAAAACAAATATTAAAATTACTGAGCTAGATAATACTTCTAAATTTAAAGAAAGCATTCAATCTACTCTACATCTCATTAAAAATACCATCGTATACTCTACTCTATCAAAAGATACATTTAAATAATTCACCATTATTTCTTGTTCATGTTCTTTAGGTAGGCTAACTGTTCTTTTTTATCATATTTTTACCTTTCTTCACTTCTGATTGCTTGCTATTTTTTACTTCGTTTGACTGACTTTTATGTTCACTATTCATTTGACAGCCTCCAAGTATCATCCCAAAAATTGATATGGGAATTAACCATTTTATATATTTTCTCATCATGTTCTCTTTTCTTAGAATATAAATTTTATATATCAAGTATATAATGAAATTAACTATTATTCACCAACATTATAAAATTAATTTTAGTATAACAAAATTTTCACGTATTCTTATAGTTTTAGTCTTAACATGTAAACAGAAAATCATTTGTATATTTTAAATGCCCTAATTAAATTAATAATTAATATTTATTATTATATAAATTCTTCTACAATGAAAAAAATAAATATATATTACAAGTAACTTTTCACAATAAATTATCTAGTAGAAAAAAGACAAGGTTTAGAAACCTTGTCTTTATAAGTATACCGGCGGCCGGGGTCGAACCGGCACGTCCGTGAGGACACTGGATTTTGAGTCCAGCGCGTCTGCCAATTCCGCCACGCCGGCTATCTTAAAACTGGGGTAGCTGGATTCGAACCAACGCATGAGGGAGTCAAAGTCCCTTGCCTTACCGCTTGGCTATACCCCATGAAAAGGCGAGTGATGGGAATCGAACCCACGAATGTCAGAGCCACAATCTGATGTGTTAACCACTTCACCACACCCGCCATATTAGAAAAAACACGGGCAGTAGGAATCGAACCCACACTGAAGGTTTTGGAGACCTTAGTTCTACCTTTAAACTATGCCCGTTTACTATGGAGAGAGAGGGATTCGAACCCCCGAACCCGAAGGAGCGGATTTACAGTCCGCCGCGTTTAGCCTCTTCGCTATCTCTCCTAAGGTATAAATGGCGCGAGACGGAATCGAACCGCCGACACATGGAGCTTCAATCCATTGCTCTACCAACTGAGCTACCGAGCCTATTGCGGGAGCAGGATTTGAACCTACGACCTTCGGGTTATGAGCCCGACGAGCTACCTAGCTGCTCCATCCCGCGATATCTTTAAAGGAGGATGTGGGATTCGAACCC
>NZ_OX460931.1:97500-245000 GCF_949788565.1 Streptococcus agalactiae | reverse complement strand
CTGTTTCCCTTTCGACTACGGATCTTAGCACTCGCAGTCTGACTGCCGATTATATCTCGTTGGCATTCGGAGTTTATCTGAGATTGGTAATCCGGGATGGACCCCTCACCCAAACAGTGCTCTACCTCCAAGAGACTTAACATCGACGCTAGCCCTAAAGCTATTTCGGAGAGAACCAGCTATCTCCAAGTTCGTTTGGAATTTCTCCGCTACCCACAAGTCATCCAAGCACTTTTCAACGTGCCCTGGTTCGGTCCTCCAGTGAGTTTTACCTCACCTTCAACCTGCTCATGGGTAGGTCACATGGTTTCGGGTCTACAACATGATACTATGACGCCCTATTAAGACTCGGTTTCCCTACGGCTCCGTCTCTTCAACTTAACCTCGCATCATATCGTAACTCGCCGGTTCATTCTACAAAAGGCACGCTCTCACCCATTAACGGGCTCGAACTTGTTGTAGGCACACGGTTTCAGGTTCTATTTCACTCCCCTCCCGGGGTGCTTTTCACCTTTCCCTCACGGTACTGGTTCACTATCGGTCACTAGAGAGTATTTAGGGTTGGGAGATGGTCCTCCCAGATTCCGACGAGATTTCGCGTGTCTCGCCGTACTCAGGATACTGCTAAGGTTAATCTATCATTTTAAATACGAGGCTGTTACTCTCTTTGGCTTACCTTCCCAGGTAATTCTTCTATAATGATTAATCCTATATCGCAGTCCTACAACCCCGAAGTGTAAACACTTCGGTTTGCCCTCCTGCCGTTTCGCTCGCCGCTACTAAGGCAATCGCTTTTGCTTTCTCTTCCTGCAGCTACTTAGATGTTTCAGTTCACTGCGTCTTCCTTCTCATATCCTTAACAGATATGGATACTAGTCATTAACTAGTGGGTTCCCCCATTCGGACATCTCTGGATCAGCGCTTACTTACAGCTCCCCAAAGCATTTCGTCGTTAGTCACGTCCTTCTTCGGCTTCTAGTGCCAAGGCATCCACCGTGCGCCCTTATTAACTTAACCTTATTAACCTAGTTTCTTTAAAACTAGAAAACTCATTAAATATTCACAGCGTTTTCGGTTTATTTTCTTGTTACTTTCTACAATCTATTTCTAGATCGTGGAATTTGATATAGATATTCAATTTTCAATGAACAATTTGAATCTTTCGATTCAATGGAGCCTAGCGGGATCGAACCGCTGACCTCCTGCGTGCAAAGCAGGCGCTCTCCCAGCTGAGCTAAGGCCCCACAAGACCTCTCAAAACTAAACAAGACACAAATGGCAGGTTTCCTTATCCTTAGAAAGGAGGTGATCCAGCCGCACCTTCCGATACGGCTACCTTGTTACGACTTCACCCCAATCATCTATCCCACCTTAGGCGGCTGGCTCCTAAAAGGTTACCTCACCGACTTCGGGTGTTACAAACTCTCGTGGTGTGACGGGCGGTGTGTACAAGGCCCGGGAACGTATTCACCGCGGCGTGCTGATCCGCGATTACTAGCGATTCCGACTTCATGTAGGCGAGTTGCAGCCTACAATCCGAACTGAGATTGGCTTTAAGAGATTAGCTTGCCGTCACCGGCTTGCGACTCGTTGTACCAACCATTGTAGCACGTGTGTAGCCCAGGTCATAAGGGGCATGATGATTTGACGTCATCCCCACCTTCCTCCGGTTTATTACCGGCAGTCTCGCTAGAGTGCCCAACTTAATGATGGCAACTAACAATAGGGGTTGCGCTCGTTGCGGGACTTAACCCAACATCTCACGACACGAGCTGACGACAACCATGCACCACCTGTCACTTCTGCTCCGAAGAGAAAGCCTATCTCTAGGCCGGTCAGAAGGATGTCAAGACCTGGTAAGGTTCTTCGCGTTGCTTCGAATTAAACCACATGCTCCACCGCTTGTGCGGGCCCCCGTCAATTCCTTTGAGTTTCAACCTTGCGGTCGTACTCCCCAGGCGGAGTGCTTAATGCGTTAGCTGCGGCACTAAGCCCCGGAAAGGGCCTAACACCTAGCACTCATCGTTTACGGCGTGGACTACCAGGGTATCTAATCCTGTTTGCTCCCCACGCTTTCGAGCCTCAGCGTCAGTTACAGACCAGAGAGCCGCTTTCGCCACCGGTGTTCCTCCATATATCTACGCATTTCACCGCTACACATGGAATTCCACTCTCCCCTTCTGCACTCAAGTCCTCCAGTTTCCAAAGCGTACAATGGTTAAGCCACTGCCTTTAACTTCAGACTTAAAGAACCGCCTGCGCTCGCTTTACGCCCAATAAATCCGGACAACGCTCGGGACCTACGTATTACCGCGGCTGCTGGCACGTAGTTAGCCGTCCCTTTCTGGTTAGTTACCGTCACTTGGTAGATTTTCCACTCCTACCAACGTTCTTCTCTAACAACAGAGCTTTACGATCCGAAAACCTTCTTCACTCACGCGGCGTTGCTCGGTCAGACTTCCGTCCATTGCCGAAGATTCCCTACTGCTGCCTCCCGTAGGAGTCTGGGCCGTGTCTCAGTCCCAGTGTGGCCGATCACCCTCTCAGGTCGGCTATGTATCGTCGCCTTGGTGAGCCTTTACCTCACCAACTAGCTAATACAACGCAGGTCCATCTCACAGTGAAGCAATTGCTCCTTTTAAATAACTAACATGTGTTAATTACTCTTATGCGGTATTAGCTATCGTTTCCAATAGTTATCCCCCGCTATGAGGCAGGTTACCTACGCGTTACTCACCCGTTCGCAACTCATCAGTCTAGTGTAAACACCAAACCTCAGCGTTCTACTTGCATGTATTAGGCACGCCGCCAGCGTTCGTCCTGAGCCAGGATCAAACTCTCATTAAAAGTTTGAGCTTTGCTCTTTTCTGTCTCGCTGACAGATTTATTGTTTTTTTGTCATTGACGGATTTACATTGTAAATCCACCCTGCACATTCGTTCGTCTTGTTCAGTTTTCAAAGGTCTTTGCCTCTCTTGAGACAACTTCTATATTCTAGCAAACTTATTCTGCTTTGTCAACTACTTTTTTTAAGTTGTTAACTACGCGCTAATAGAAACTGCTCTCTCGAGACAACTTATTTAGTTTACTACATCATCTCTTACTTTGTCAACTCTTTTTTCATACTTTTTCTACATTTTCTGAAAATGTAGATCGGGCGCAAGCTTAACGATTCTTTTTAAAATCATTAAATTTTAAAACAAATTTCAGACATGTTGCCAAAGTTTTGATATTATTAATATAATATAGTTTGTAGAGGAGAATAATATGGGCCAAGAACCTATCATCGAATATCAAAATATCAATAAAGTGTATGGGGAAAATGTTGCGGTTGAAGATATTAACCTTAAAATTTACCCTGGTGATTTCGTTTGTTTCATCGGTACGAGTGGATCAGGTAAAACAACATTAATGCGTATGGTTAACCATATGTTAAAACCAACAAATGGTACTCTATTATTTAAGGGAAAAGATATCTCTACTATTAACCCCATTGAATTAAGACGCAGAATTGGATATGTTATCCAAAACATTGGTTTAATGCCTCATATGACCATTTACGAAAATATAGTTCTTGTACCAAAATTATTGAAATGGTCAGAAGAAGCTAAAAGAGCTAAAGCAAGGGAACTTATTAAATTAGTTGAATTACCCGAAGAATATTTGGATCGCTACCCTAGTGAGTTGTCTGGCGGTCAGCAACAACGTATCGGTGTCATTCGCGCTCTTGCAGCAGACCAAGATATTATTTTAATGGATGAGCCTTTTGGAGCTCTGGATCCTATTACTAGAGAAGGTATTCAAGACTTAGTCAAGTCTCTTCAGGAAGAAATGGGGAAAACTATCATCTTAGTTACTCATGATATGGATGAAGCCCTCAAGTTAGCAACAAAAATTATTGTTATGGACAATGGTAAAATGGTCCAAGAAGGGACACCCAATGATCTCTTACATCATCCTGCTACTAGTTTCGTTGAACAAATGATTGGAGAAGAGCGTCTCCTTCATGCGCAGGCTGATATTACTCCTGTTAAACAGATAATGTTAAATAATCCTGTTTCAATAACTACTGAAAAAACACTAACTGAAGCTATTACACTAATGCGCCAAAAACGCGTTGACTCACTTCTAGTAACCGATAACGGTAAATTAATTGGTTTTATTGACTTAGAATCTCTAAGCAGTAAATATAAGAAAGATCGACTTGTTTCTGATATCTTAAAACATACTGATTTTTATGTTATGGAAGACGACTTACTTAGAAATACTGCTGAGCGTATTTTAAAACGTGGTTTAAAATACGCTCCAGTTGTTGACCATGAGAATAACTTAAAGGGCATTGTTACTCGTGCATCCCTAGTTGATATGTTATACGATATTATTTGGGGCGATACTGAAACGGAGGATCAATAATGGTCAATTTCTTATCACAGTATGGCATGCAAATATTAGTAAAAACATGGGAACAAGTCTATATCTCATTTTTTGCTATAGCACTTGGGATTGCAATTGCTGTTCCATTGGGTGTGGTCTTAACACGTTTTCCCAAAGTAGCCAAAATTATCATTGCTATAGCTAGCATGCTACAAACTATACCAAGTTTAGCCTTATTAGCTTTAATGATTCCATTGTTTGGAATTGGAAAAGTCCCAGCTATCGTTGCTTTATTTATTTATTCCTTGCTTCCTATACTAAGGAATACTTATATAGGTATGAATAATGTCAATCCAACACTTAAAGATTGTGCTAAAGGGATGGGAATGAAACCTATTCAATCTATATTTCAAGTTGAGTTACCTTTAGCTACTCCAATTATTATGGCTGGTATTCGCTTGTCTACTATTTATGTTATTGCTTGGGCTACATTAGCTTCTTATATAGGTGCAGGTGGACTTGGTGATCTCATTTTTAGCGGGTTAAATCTTTTTCAGCCCAAATTAATTCTAGGGGGCACAATTCCTGTTATTATCCTGTCACTTATTATAGATTATCTTTTAGGATTACTGGAAACAGCTCTAACGCCCAGAACAACAAGAAGGGAGGCTTAGATATGCTTAAAAAATCGCACTTTTTACAGATATTTACACTTTGCTTAGCCCTCTTAACGATTTCTGGTTGTCAATTAACCGATACTAAAAAACCTGGTCATACCACAATTAAGGTTGCTGCCCAAAGTTCTACAGAGTCTAGTATCATGGCAAATATTGTCACCGAATTAATTCATCACGAATTAGGATACAACACAACTTTAATAAGCAATCTTGGTTCCTCTACGGTTACTCACCAAGCTTTGCTCCGTGGTGATGCTGACATTGCTGCCACACGTTATACAGGAACAGACATCACAGGAACTCTTGGCTTAAAAGCTGTTAAAGACCCTAAAGAAGCTTCTAAGATTGTAAAAACTGAATTCCAAAAACGCTACAATCAAACTTGGTATCCTACTTATGGTTTTTCTGATACTTATGCATTCATGGTTACTAAAGAGTTTGCCAGACAGAATAAAATCACCAAGATCTCTGATCTCAAAAAGTTATCAACAACTATGAAGGCAGGGGCTGATAGTTCATGGATGAATCGCGAGGGAGATGGATACACTGATTTCGCTAAAACATACGGTTTTGAATTTTCACATATTTACCCTATGCAAATTGGCTTAGTCTATGATGCAGTTGAAAGTAACAAAATGCAATCTGTATTAGGCTACTCCACTGACGGTCGTATTTCGAGCTATGATTTAGAAATTTTAAGGGATGATAAAAAATTCTTTCCTCCTTATGAAGCCTCTATGGTTGTCAACAATTCTATCATCAAAAAAGATCCTAAACTAAAAAAATTACTCCATCGACTCGATGGTAAAATCAATTTAAAAACGATGCAAAACCTTAATTATATGGTAGATGATAAACTTTTAGAACCTTCAGTTGTTGCCAAACAATTTTTAGAAAAAAACCATTATTTTAGAGGAGATAAATAAATGAAACAAATGAATACTTTCCAACAATTTATCTACTACTTCCAACATAATGGTAGTTATATCTTAGAACAATTTATCCACCACTTTTTAATTTCAATTTACGGCGTTATTTTAGCTGCAATCGTTGGTATCCCTCTAGGTATCTTCATCGCTAGACGTGGTAAAATTAAAACCTTTGTTATGGGAATCGCAAATGTCATCCAAACCATTCCTTCTTTAGCTATGATCTCTATCATTATGTTAGGTCTAGGGCTAGGTATTAAAACAGTAGTTGCAACTGTCTTTCTTTATTCTCTTCTGCCAATCATCACAAATACTTACACTGGTATTAGAAATGTTGACTCCGACTTACTAGATGCTGCTAAAGGAATGGGCATGACTAAGCGTCAACGTTTATTTATGGTTGAGTTACCACTATCTATTTCTGTTATCATGGCTGGACTTAGAAATGCCCTTGTTGTAGCAATTGGTATTACAGCCATTGGTGCTTTCGTCGGTGGAGGCGGACTTGGAGATATCATCATAAGAGGAACTAATGCAACAAATGGTGGTGCTATTATCTTAGCAGGATCTCTTCCAACAGCCCTTATGGCAATTTTCTCTGATTTAATCCTAGGCGGTATCCAACGCATGCTTGAACCAAGAAAATAACTATTAAAAACTTGTCAGTAGAGACAAGTTTTTTTGATGTTTCAGAATAATTTCTTAAGTTCTAAAATTGTTTTTTACTATAGCTAAATCCTAATCCTCCCAATATAGCAATGGCACATCCTATAACAATAAAGCTAACATTTGATAAGGCAAATGAAAAGATAGTCATAAATAGTGTTCCTATAGGCATAAACATAATAGCAATAGTAAATATAGTCGACATCACACGCCCCATATACGCTTCATCGACCCTGATTTATACCTGACTGAAAAAATGAATATTAAACATTGTCAGAAGACTATTAAAAAGAAAACTACCACTGTAAGATATCCATATCGGTAATTCAAATAGAGATGGGAATCCCATAACTATGACTCCCAAACTACTGAATACTAGCATAGATAGCATAGAATTAATACTAGATTTAATTTTTCTAGCAATAAGCGCTCCAATAATTGATCCGATAGCTGATATACTAAGTATTGTTGCATAAGAACCTGAAGTTTTCAATAGGGAGTTAGTAAAAGGTAAAAGATAATTGAACATTGCTAGGAAAGTGTTTAATAAAGCAGCAATAATTAGAAAAAACATAATTTCTTTTTCTTTTTTGATGTAAGTAAATCCATCTGCAATATCAGCTAAAATATTTTTTATCGCTACCTTTTCTTGTTTTGAAAGCTGTACCCTTTCCACTTTAATAGCATAAAGAAACAGGAAAGAGATCAAAAAAGTAATCGCATCAACAATTAAAGTAATCCTAATACCAAAATTATTAAAAATAAGGAAACCTAAAACAGGGGAACTTACACTAATAATTTGCACAATGGTTTCCAGATTAGCATTATAGGTAATGATATCAGCTTTATCTACTATTTCAGGAATATAAGATTTATAAGCCGGAGAAGAAAAAGCATTGGAAACCGCTAAGATAGCATTAGCAACTATTAGACCATACACCATTACTTTATCATCTCCAATAAAAGAAAGTAAGAAACACATGATAGCACAGATAGCATCTGTTATTAGTAAAATTTTTCTTCGTTGAAAGCGATCAGCTAAGGCGCCTCCAAAAGGGTTGAGGACAATAGAAACCAACAACTCTACTATCTGATAAATACCTAAAATCTTTTGTCCTAGACCACCCATCGAAGCAATCCAAGTACTATTTCCATAATCATAAAGCACATCACCAAGTTTACTGACTGCTCGACTAGATAGTAATTTTATACCATTAATATTCATAATTCCCTCCTTAGTTCGACATTATAGCAAACCAAAAGGAGAAATATTAAAAAATCCCATAAATGGGATTTTTTATAATCTTGTTACCCTATTAAAGTGTTCCTGAAAATTTTCAACATGATGTTTAGAACCAATTGCTTGGAAGCAAAAAATAGCTTGCTTCATGCTTTGTATTCCTCGACTATCCCCTTTAGCATAGGCAAGAAATCCTTTTTCATAGAGTAAAATAATACGGTGATAAGCATTCCGCTCATTATTTAAAAGTGCTTCAACTTTCTCTAGAAAAAACGTTGCTTCTTCTAGAGCGCGCCGTTCTATTAGTGTCTCTACCACATTTAGGAGGGTTGCTTCGACAACATTGCGGTTTGTATAAATATCTCGATAATATTCCTTTTGATTGATAACCTCTTTAACAAGTTGGCAAATATGCCTTGTGTTGTAATACCGGTAAAGATTTCCAATCAAAATATAGTCACTAATTTCCCAACTATCCTTTTGAAAGAGGTAATCCGACAAAAAGCAAAGGTCTTCTTCCGACATTTTTCTTGAGGAGTCACATTCACATATCATTCCTCTAAAAAGAACTATGTTTAAACGACAACGTATATCTGAACTATCCTTTTTTAGTTTACCTTCTTCCACAGAAATCATCTTTTCTAACCCAGCTACGTCTCTTTGATAATGATATTGAGCCATCTGAGACATTAAAGATATCTGATCAGATTTTTGATATTTATTTACTCTATCCATAAATTCGCTAATTGATAAATCAATTGCCTCTAAAGCCCCTAAAAATTTTGTTAATGATAAATCTGATTCACCCCTCTCAAATCGTGATAACTGAGAAACAGAAAGTTCATTTGAAGCAACCTGTTTAAGAGAAAACTGTCGATTAAGTCGAAATTCCCTAAAAATAGGGCCATATTTAAACATTAGTATTCCTTTCTAACCGTAATCTCATTGGTAAACTTATGAGGTAATTTCAATAATTTATATTTACCAACTTTAACCAATATATGAGCTGATATATAGTCATTTTCTTTTATTTGTAATATCATATCACAAGTTCTTCTAAATCAACATATGTTAATTTATCTGGGAATTTTTCTCGTAAGGTTACTTTCATATATTGAGTACTTACCATACAAAATTCCTCCATCATATACTCTTTTTTTTCAATTATAAATTAAAATAGAATCATCTCATCTAACTTTGTCATTGCCTTTGTGCTATTTAAAGTAGTTATTTAAATTTACAATGGTTTCTCAAGTATTTAGAAGTTTTAAAAATGACTTTAGGACAATTTTTGAATATTACACAAAAAACACCCCATGGTGTGAACCATGAAGTGCTTCCAATCGCTGATATATAGGTATATATTAACGTTTTGAGGATTGTGATGCTTTACGGGCTTTTTTTAAACCTGGTTTTCTCTGACAACTGTAATATATGGTGTTATATGGTATAAACTAGCTAAAAATCAACAATTTATATCCCAAAAGTGCACTATGTATTACAATATGTTCGCGGAGGGGTTATCAAAAGGTTATCAAAAAATTTGTTTTCGGGGCTTATAAAATAAAGAAATTAATTATTTATAATTTGATTGAGATACTTATCATTTTTAGCTTCATTTTTATCTATTGCTTTACCAAAATGTAAATAATAAACTTTGCTATCCTTCATGTAAAATGTTATGTCTTCTAATCCAACTTGATTATTTTCATATCTATAATAACTATCAGGATAGTAAGCTTCCTCAACATTTTCACTCGATTATAAATCATCATAACTACCTTTATTTAAATCTACCTGTGCCTTTACTTTTTCCCCAAATTGTCCCACGAGTCCAGTGTCAATTTGGTTTTTTATCGTTTTTATTGATGATTTAGCAGTCTCAGAAATATCATCAATCTTTTCACTATAAGTCGTCTTAATAGAATCAGCTTCTTCTACTATTTCAGGGGCATAGACAATCCTTACTAAAGCTCTTTGAATTTGCTTTTTGAATTCTTTGTCTTCTTTGGTTCCTTTCAATACAGCGCCTATTGAACTCATTTATTGCCTCTTTCACTTTATAGTCCATCTAAATTAGTAGTATTTTCTTCCTTCTAAACTAGAAATGTCATTTTCTAATTTTACTCGGTCTTTTAGAAACTGTGTCCGACTATTTTCCTCTTGGACGATGATAGTCTGTTTATAGTTTTCATATTCATCAATTAATTCCATTTGATAACTTTCGATTATTCGATTTAAACTCATAAAAGTCGAACCATCTGAATCATTTTGTCTCAAAAAGTGACTTATCTCTTCATAGACTTCTTGTAAATAAGTCTCTAACTCATTCTTTTTATCCTCAAGGCTATATAATTTATTTTCTATCTCCATATTTTCGCGATGATAATTATCTTCCAATTTTTCTAGCTTTATTTTTAGACTATTAATTTTGTTTTCTTTTTGATCTAGTACTGTGACCATTCCTTAAATTCTCCTGCTAATTTGGAATCCTCTTCCAGCAATTTTTGAACACCAGATTCAATTTGTTTTTGAAGATTAATATATGAAGTTGTGATCTCTTGTGCATTAGTAACTTTTTCATCAAAGAAAGTTTCAATTGGTGTTACTATGGTGTCCTCTCTAACTCCGCCCTCACTATATGCATCAGCTAATTCTTCCGGACTTAAATCTGTTATACCAGGAGGCATCACTTTAGTTTTTGCAAATAGTTCTGATGCTTTTTCTTTAGCTAATTCAGCATTCTTCTTGATATCATCAGAAGCTGTTTGAGATGCCGTGGTTAAACCGTTAGCAATAAATATAGCCTGTTCAGAATCTAAATATACTTTTTCACTATGACTAAGTTTGCCTCCAGATTTTTTTAATTTAGCTTTAGCTTTTTGAAAATGAACTTCTTCATAAAGAACAGACTGAATAGCTAGTGACTTAGGATTTACGATGTTACCTTTTTCATCTTTTAACTTACCATCATCAGTAAATTTCCAACTCTCTATTTTATGACTTTTACCATTTCCCCATTTCACGGTACCATAATCTTTATCATCTAGTTTATTAAAATCGTTCCACCAAGTTACGTTATCCTCTTTATGTCGAAAATTAGCAAAATATTCAGGATGCTTAGCCATGAATTTTTTTCATCTTCATTTAAAGTGCTATACCTAAACCATCCATTAAATACTGTAGTCGGGATATGATATTGAGCACCTAATTTTAACATATATGCAGATTGAGAATAGCCTGAAAGCTGAGTCACAGTCCATTTGTCATGTGACTATACGTCTTTTAAAAATTTATCAGCTAATTTTAACTGAGTCGAACTTTGATGTGGTTGAGCAGATGAAACTGCGCCAATTAAATCTTTATAATTACTTGAATCAGTTGCAGCAGATATAACAGCAACACTATTATAATCTACTTTACCCTTGATAATTGGTGCAACTGCCATACCCTGATAGCCGGACATATCGTCAGGAGAAATTTTTAATACTTTAAATTTTTTTCTATCTTCTGTTGTAATAATATTTGTTTCGTTATCTTTCTGGGGTAAATCCGTTATGACAGTTGAATGATTTTTTCTGCATAATTGGGGTTAACTGAATATACATTATCTCCAATATTGAATTCACGAAGTTCTTTCTCGGTATATGTAAATCCCATTATTGTATCTTCTCCTGACCATCTGAAAAAATAATTTTTATAGTTTTTTTTGTTTTACCAATTCTTGAATCAAAAAAATTCATATTTTTTTCATTAAATTTTCCGCTATAATTTTTTTTCGATTCCAAATTATGTGTAATATTATAAACAATAGATTTTTTATCATTAAATGAAATCTTTACAGTACAATGCCAATCTCCAGGAATTTCAGTTGAAACAGGATGTGTGATTTTTATTTCTTCTATATTCTCATAGGAATTTTTCAATGCTTTGACTAGACTAACTTCATATTCTCGATTCCGTTTTAGTTCTTCTTTTCTTTGTTGTTCTTTCATATAAAATCCTCCGCTAAAAACAAGTATGAATAATGCAACTATTAGTAGTATTATTTGGGTACTCTTTTTCATTTTTACTCCTTTATGAAACAATTACATCATCTAGCTATAATATATCAACTTAGGAGAGCTTATGCCCTCCTAAGTTAAACTTATGAATTTGAATAAGCCAATTATTTATTAATTTGTGAGGCAATATCTGAGTCTGTTTGTTCGACAACATCCGCAACTTTCAATAATTGTTGATTTATATCTTCTAATAATTGTGCAAATTGTGTGATTTTTGGAGATAATTCATTGAATTGGGCTTCAAAGCTATCAAATGCTGTACCATCCCAATTTTCATCAATAACAGCTTGTTCTTGAGTCAAAACTGTTAACACATCTGTAATTGATTGTGATCCTGTTGTATATTTTTGTGCTGAAATACGGAGTTCTTCAGGTGTTAGTTTAATTTGTGACATCATTTGCTCCCTATTTTTTTAACTGCAGTATAGCATATTTAGATGTTCCTTACACAGATAAAACTCATAATAGGTTAATCTATTAAAAATACAAACAGCGATTTATATTACATCTACTTTACTTTCAAAACGGAAAGGTTATCAAAAGGTTTTAAAAAAACACCCTACAATATCTTGCAAAGTGCTTTGAAACGTTGATATAACAGTATATTAACATTTTGAGAATTGTGATGCTTTACGGGCTTTTTTAAGACCTGGTTTTCTCTGACAACTGTAATATATGGTGTTATATAGTATAAACTAGCTAATACTCATCAATTTACATCCAAAAAGTGTACTATGTATTGCAATATATTCGCGAAGGGGTTATCAGGTTATCAAAAGTAAAATTGACAATAAAAAAACACCTTGCAATTGCTTGCAAAGTGCTTTGAAACGTTGATATAACAGTATATTAACGTTTTGAGAATTGTGATGCTTTACGGGCTTTTTTAAGACCTGGTTTTTTACGTTCAACCATACGTGCGTCACGTGTAAGAAGTCCAGCACGTTTCAATGAATCGCGGAAATCTGGGTCAACTTCTAAAAGTGCACGTGAGATACCATGACGGATCGCACCTGATTGACCTGCATATCCACCACCTACAACGTTAACAAAAACATCGTATGAACCTTGAGTTGAAGTAACTGCGAAAGGTTGGTTGATAACAAGACGAAGGTCTGCGTGTGGGATGTACTCTTCTACATCTTTTTTATTGATTGTAATTTTACCAGTACCTGGGACCAAACGAACGCGTGCAACAGCGTTTTTACGGCGACCAGTACCTGCATATTGTGCTTGTGCCATTATATAATGCTCCTTTCCTCTTAGATAAGTCCTGAGATATCAAGTACTTCTGGTTGTTGTGCAGCATGTGTATGCTCACCGCCAACAAATACTTTCAATTTCATACCTTGTGCACGTCCAAGAGTGTTATGTGGAAGCATGCCTTTAACTGATTTTTCAATCAAACGAACAGCATTTTTAGAACGAAGTTCACCTGCTGAGATTTGTTTCAAACCACCTGGATACATTGAGTGAGTGTAGTAGATTTTATCTGACGCTTTTTTACCAGTTAATTTAACTTTTTCAGCATTGATAACAATCACAAAGTCACCTGTATCAGTGTGTGGTGTGAAAGTTGGTTTGTTTTTTCCGCGAAGTACGCTAGCAACTACTGCAGAAAGACGTCCAAGAGGTACATCTGCTGCGTCAACAACGTACCATTTGCGTTCAACTTGGCCTGGTTTAGCCATGAAAGTTGTTTTGTTCATGATTTCTCCTATACGAATTCGTTTTTGTTTACAGGTGTGGATGTTCCGGTCCACGAGAGTATTTGAAAGGTTCCGGGGCCTTACAAATGGGGTAAACAATACCGCTTATAATCATATCAAAATAAGATAGCATTCGTCAAGTTATTTCTTTTATTTTATCAATTTTCATCCCAAAATAAATCATCTACAGTTTTATTCAAAGCTTGACACAATTTAATCGCTTAATTATAGTCTCCTTTTTCAATGGCGGCTATTGTCTGACATGATACACCGACCTTTTCAGCTAGAGACTGTTATAATAAATCCATACTAGCTCTAGCCGTCTTTAAGCGTAAATTTTTCATATTACTATCTGTCCTTATACTTATGGTAGTACACTGAAATTCCCATAGCTATCAATGATATTCCTATAACTGCTAAAATTGCATCATCTCCCCTTGAAAAATAAGTAGCAATATCAACCTTCCTAGTAAAAGCATCAATAAAATAGTTATTCCTATGAGGGCAAATGCGCCAGCAACAAAAACATTTTCCAAAAACTTTCATCAACAAACGGAGAGACGCTTTTTAGATTAGAAGTCGTAACAAAATAGAAATACCACTAAATAAAGTTAATATTATTATAAAATCAGGTAACACACTCCCCTTATTAGCTTTCCAAAAACACTTTCAAGCCATAAGATAAAAACCATCGTCTAAAAACATTTTTGATAACTTTGTAAAACCAATTGTTGTTGTCGTTTATCATATTGAGGATAGTTCTTATTTTATTTTTTATAATAGGTCTCCTACTATTTTATAGTTTCATAGCATCATATAAAATACATTTTATAAAATGTATACTAAAAGAACATAACGTACTGTTATGCCCTTTGATTTGTTATCGGTTTTCTTCCCCTAAAGAGAATAGAGCTAAAGCACCTGAGCCCACATGAGCTGAAATAACTGGCCCTAATGGACGAATAATAACTTCTTCAATACGCTCATCTGCTAATAACTGTTCTTTCATAACTTGAGCTGAATCTTTCTCTCCACTATAAGCAATAATTAAAGTGCTATAAGATAGTGTTTTTGTTGCCTGAGTCACAATCTCTTTAATACCTTTTTTACGGCCCCTTGTCTTGGCAAATGGTACTAATTTACCCTCACTATCTAACTTAAGTAATGGTTTAATCTTAGCAACACTTCCAATGATAGCTGCACCTTTTGATAAGCGACCACTACGCATTAAATGGTTGAGATCGTCAACTAAAAAGTATGTGTTTAATTTAGGGAGAAGTGATTCAATTTTTTGTTTCACTTCTTCTAAAGATTTACCTTCTTGTCGCTCTTTAGTTGCTAACATCGCTAAGACACCCTCACCACATGAAGCTGCCATCGTATCCACAATCTCAATTTGAGCATCAGGATATTTGTCTAAGACCATCTCACGCGCAATAGTTGCACTCTGGTAAGTGCCTGATAAATGTGAAGATAGCGCTAAATATAACAAGGCATGGTCATTTTCTGCATAGGTTGAAAAAACTTCTTCAAACTGACCAACGTTAATTTGGCTTGTTGTAGGCTTTGCTCCCTCTTGCATACGCTCCAACAAGAAGTCACTAGTAATTTTTTCGTCTCCGACTGTCTCATAAGTCTTTCCATCAAGTTCAATGGTTAAACCTATAATATCGACATTGTGCTCTTGAGCCCACTTTTCATCTAAATCCGATGTCGAATCCGTTAGTATTTTAAAAGTCATTGTTACCTCAATCTATTATTTTTATTTGATAATCAAAGTAGTTCCAATATTATATCAAAAAAATTGTTGGCTGGCTAATAAAGTGTTAGGTTTTACATACCATCTAAAAAATCCTTGAGTTTTCCTAGTTGTTCATCATTCCACGGCCTTAACTTTGGCGTACTCAAATCGATTTGACTGGACATCTTATCCAAATCTGATTTTACTGTCGCTACACGCTGTTCCAATTCTCTAGCCGAGACACGTAAAGCACCCTGAGAAAATATAGTCCATTGTTCATTTAAATCACTGGTAGCAACGGAGACTAAATTTAACACAGATTGATTAAGTTCTGCCGCTGCTCGTTCAATATAGCTATCCGCAGTTTCGTCCTCCTCAGTAAAGATAACGGATATTTTGTATTGGTCATAACGTTGACGTACACCAGGAACATACTGTGCATCAAATACACAAATAATATCAATGTGTTCGAAATGTGCGTAATGATTTAGCTTTCTAAGTAGTACTTCCCTTGCCTCTTCTAAACGATTGCTTTTAAAAAGCTGTCGAGTATCTTTCCAAAAAGCAATCATATTGTAGCCATCAACGAGTAAGATAGAATGTTTTTTCATAGGCGGTTTCTAAATACTTCATACATCAAAATAGCGGCTGCGACACTGGCATTTAAACTCTGAACATGACCATTCATGGGAATTGTAATCATTTCATCTACTTGCTTTTTGATATTATGAGAAATACCTTTTCCTTCATTACCAATAACTAGGGCTAATTTACCTTTGGTATTCCACTTATGCGATGGTGTCCCATTCATATCAGTGCCAAATATCCAGAACTCCTTATCTTTTAAAGTATCCAAAGTTTGACTGAGATTAGTTACCCTTGCAATAGGAACATGTTCAACAGCTCCTGTAGATGTCTTTGAAACCACTGGGGTCACTCCAACAGAACGATGTTTGGGGATGATAATACCTGTTACATTGGTTGCATCAGCTGTGCGTAGAATAGAACCTAGGTTGTGAGGGTCGGTCAGACCATCAAGGATTAAAATGAGAGGATTTTCTTCATTCTCTGCCTTTGTCATTATCTCTGATAAATCCGCATAGGCAAATTCCGAAACTTTTAGAACGAATCCTTGGTGAACTCCACCATTTGTCATGTCTGATAAGATTTTTTTAGGAGTCCAGGAAATGGATACTTTTTTTTCAGTCGCTAGTGCTTTGACTTTATCAACGTTCTTTCCTCTTAAGTCATCTTGCAAGTATAATTTATTACCAGTATTAGCTCTTAAACTCTCTGTCACAGCATGTAAGCCATAGACAAGGTCACTTGATTCTTCTTTAAATTGTTTATCTTTCATAGTCATATTATATCATGAATGCTATAGCATAAAGCTTTTTATAGCAATATTTTACCAACAAATCCTAATGTCTCTATAAAAAAGAGAGGATATAGCCTCTCTTTTTGTTTATTTTTCAATGGTTTCAATACACCACTGTATTAGAGTTTCCAAGCGCTTTATCTGACCAGTCATATCCAAGTACCCCATAAGAGCCTCAAAACCTGTAGACATACGATAGGTAATAATATCAGCATTTTTAGCTTTTGTATGACTATTCGCATTACGTCCTCGTTTATAAATTAACTGCTCTTCATCAGTTAAAATATTTTCTTCTAACATGGCATTAATTAACAATGCTTGGGCATTAGCAGAAACATATTGGGTTGCTTTCCGATGTAACTGATTAGGTTTGGTAAAACCCTGCATAATTAAATGGCGTCGGATATACAAAGAATAAACTGCATCTCCTTCAAAAGCTAAAGCAATACCATTAATCAAACGAACATCAATCACGAGTCCACCTCACGCCATCCTTAGTATCTAACAATTTAATTCCTTGTTTTGCTAATTCATCTCTAATACGATCAGCAGTTGCAAAATCACGATTAGCTCGTGCTTCTTGACGTTGTTCTATTAAAGATTCAATATCAGCATCAAGAACTTCCTCTTGGAATACAATACCAAAAATTTCTAATAATTCAGCAAAGGTTTCCTTAACTCTTGAAGTATAGTGTCCTGAATTAATCCATTTTGCCATTTCAAAGATAACAGTAATACCGTTTGCTGTATTAAAATCATCATCCATCGCTCCTTGAAATGCTTTCACAAATTGCTCTAATTCTTCATCATTAGCATTCTCTTGGATTGGTAAGTTGAAAGTATTTTTTAAATATTTAAGGTTAACTTCCGCATCATGAACGGCCTTTTCAGTGAAATTCACGGGTTTACGATACTGTTGTGTCGCTAAGAAAAAACGTATTACTTGTCCGTCAACGCTCTTCAACATATCGTGAACAGTAATAAAGTTACCAAGAGATTTAGACATTTTCTCGTTATCAACGTTAACAAAACCATTATGCATCCAGTAATTTGCAAAGGTCTTACCTGTTTTAGCTTCAGATTGTGCAATCTCATTCGTGTGATGTGGAAATTCTAAATCAGCTCCTCCACCATGGATATCAATAGTATCACCAAGGATCTCAGTTGCCATAACAGAACATTCAATATGCCACCCTGGGCGCCCTTTCCCCCAAGGACTTTCCCATGAGACTTCCCCAGATTTAGCTGATTTCCAAAGTGCAAAATCTAAAGGATTCTCTTTAATCTCTCCTTCACCATCAACACGACCACTTGCACCAATCTCTAAATCTTCCAAAGTTTTATTGGCTAATTTTGCATAATGATGTGATTTACTTACTCTAAAATAAACATCTCCATTAGCTTCATAGGCAAATTCCTTATCAACTAAAACTTTAACAAAATCAATAATCTCATCCATATAGTCAATAACTCGAGGATTTTTTGTAGCAGGTTTGACACCTAATGCAGCAACATCTTCCATAAATGCTGAAATAAACTTATCTGAAAAGGATTTTGTATCCATACCTGCTTCAGCTGCACCTTTTATAATTTTATCATCAACATCAGTAAAGTTAGAAATATAATTGACTTGGTAACCACAATACTCAAAATAACGACGAATAGTATCAAAAGCTACTACACTGCGGGCATTCCCGATGTGTATATAGTTATAAACTGTTGGCCCACAGACGTACATGTTGACTTTACCTTCATTGAGAGGTATAAAATCTTGTAAACTGCGAGTCATAGTGTCGTAAATTTTTATCATGGTTTTTCCTTTTTCTGTTTTTGATAAGCTTTATACAAACGAACAACATACATTAAAACAAAAGCAGCCCAAATAATTCCTAAGAGAGGGTTACCTTGTGCAAACTTTAAATAGCTTAAACAAGCTGCTGCTAGTATACCTAAGATTGATAATATTTGAGTTGTTACATAATCCTTCACAAATACCTCCTAAAGTTTGGACGAATAATAACTTTCTTCTCGATCATGTTCAATACTTCGGATTTGAAGATCATCCTTTTGACCATGGACACGGACAACTTTAGCTGGAACACCAACTACTGTTACGTCTGCTGGCACATCTGCAAGGACAACTGCTGCAGCACCGACTTTAGCATTTTCTCCAACCTCAATTGGACCAATGATTTGAGAATGTGCTGAAATTAGCGCTCCTTTACGTATGGTTGGGTGTCGTTTGCCTTTGTCTTTACCTGTGCCACCCAATGTAACCCCATGGTATAGCATAGCACCTTTCTCTACAATGGCAGTTTCTCCAATGACCAATCCTGAACCGTGGTCAATAAAAACCCCTTCCGAAATCGTCGCTCCGGGATGAATTTCAATTTGTGTCCAGAAACGCCAAAATTGACTGTGCATACGTGCTAACAATTTAAAATTATGATTCCATAAAAAATGAGATAGCCTATGAGCTGCAAGAGCTTTTATTCCTGGATAAGTTAAAATAACTTCTAGAGAACTACGAGCAGCTGGATCTTGTTCTTTGACAATAGCTATACTTTCTTTCCACCACCCCATAGTTATCCTCAATCGTTTTCTACATCAGACCAATCAACTAAAACTTGTTGTTCATCAAATGGATTGATGGCTACTCCAAAGGTATCATCAATCTCATTTTCTCCATTACGCGGTTTATAAATATCGTCAATCGTCCAGGCTAAAATTACTCCTTGTGCTTTCCTAAAAGCACCACCAAAATCATTATGGTTATACCATTTTTCAAAACTTAAAAGGTTTGAGAATACTGGAACATAACTTTTTCCTTCGGGGGTAGACATTGTAGGGAAAAGACGGTCAAAACTACCTTCTTCACGTGGATGGACAAAGGCAGGTACCAAGTAGGTTTTATCCATGATATCGGCAACAATGTTATCTTCATTTAACAACTGATTTAAGATTGTGGTGTAATTATTCATAAATTGCACCATATCTTCACAGTAGAAAATAGTCGAGTTCCCAAAATCGCCTTCTTTTTTTAAATTATAGACCAATCCTGCTAAGCCATGTGAAATAGCTTCATCAAGAACGTCTAAACTACGACGACTCTCCCAAAACATATCTCGAGCACTTTCTTGCTCCTCTTTGAAATGATTAAGGTCAGTAATATCCGTAAAAACAGGAACAACTTCTTGACCATCTACTTGAATAGCATAGGGTTCCTTGCTTGCCCAAACCGTAGAGTGGTGCAAGGCATTCACAAGACCTATACTATCTAAAAAATTATCCGGTGCATTGATAAAAGCACGCAATCTAATGTCTAACTCGTTTGTACTTGTCATATTAAGATTCCTTTTTAGGATTGTCAGCTTTTGGAGGACGTGGTAACAATGCTTTCATAGAAGCATCAACTCGCCCTTTATCATCAATTTTGATGACTTTCACATCAACTTCTTCACCAATTTCAAGAACATCAGCTACATTTGCTGTACGTGTCCATGCAATTTCTGAAATATGTACCAATGCATCTGTTTTATCAAAGAGGTTGACAAAGGCACCGAATTTCTCGATACGAACTACTTTAGCATGGTAAACTTCTCCCACTTTTGCTTCACGTACTAAACTTGCAATAATGTCTTTCGTACGATCAATAGCAGCCTGATCACTAGAGAAGATAGATACATTTCCTTCTTCATCAATATCAATCTTAACACCTGTTTCAGCGATGATTTTATCGATAGTTTCGCCACCTTTGCCGATGACAACTTTAATCTTATCAACATCGATTTTTATCATATCAATCTTAGGTGCCGTTGGTGCTAATTGTGGACGTGGCTCTGCGATAGCTCCATGAAGGACATCAAGAATTTCAAAGCGTGCTTTTTTAGCTTGCGCAAGAGCTTCTTCCAAAATTTGAGGGGTAATACCTTCAATTTTAATATCCATTTGAAGTGCTGTAATCCCTTCACGTGTACCCGCAACTTTAAAGTCCATATCGCCAAAATGGTCTTCTAATCCTTGAATATCAGTGAGGACTGTATAGTTTGTTCCATCTGATATGAGCCCCATGGCAATACCAGCAACTGGAGCTTTTATAGGCACACCACCTGCCATAAGAGCAAGCGTTCCAGCACATATAGAAGCCTGAGATGATGAACCGTTTGATTCTAAAACTTCTGCAACTAGTCGGATAGCATACGGAAACTCCTCCAAGCTTGGAAGGACTTGTTCTAATGCACGCTCTCCTAAAGCACCGTGACCAATTTCACGACGCCCTGCAGCTCCATAACGTCCCGTCTCACCAACTGAATATTGTGGGAAGTTATAGTGGTGCATAAAGCGTTTCTTATACTCTGGTGTTAGCCCATCAATGATTTGTGCTTCACCCATAGGTGCTAACGTTAATACTGATAATGCTTGGGTTTGTCCTCGTGTAAAGAGACCTGATCCATGAACTTGTGGTAAAAAATCAATCTCTGCGTCTAATGGACGAATCTCATCCACACGACGTCCATCAGGACGAATCTTATCTTCTGTAATGAGGCGACGAACTTCTGCATGTTCCATTTGTTCTAAAATTTCAGCAACATCACGCATAATGCGATCATATTCTTCATGTTCAGCGTAACGTGCCTCATATTCACCTATAACTACTTCTTTAACTGCTTCTGTAGCTGCTTCTCTAGCCTTTTTCTCTTCAACTTGTACTGCAGCCTGTAAAGCTATGTTATGAGTAGCAATAATTTCTGCTTGAAGTTCTGGATCAACTTGAAGAAGTTCTACCTCGGCTTTTTCTTTACCAATAGCAGTAACAATCTCTTCTTGAAAGGCGATTAATTCACAGACAGCCTCATGTCCTTTAAGAAGAGCCTCTAGCATGATTTCTTCTGAAAGTTCTTTCGCTCCAGATTCAACCATGTTAATCGCTTCTTTAGTACCTGCAACCGTTAATTCTAACGCAGAAGCCTCTTGTTCTTGTGCTGTCGGATTAATAATAAAATTACCATCAACATAAGCAACTTGAACTCCAGCAATTGGCCCATTGAAAGGAATATCGGAAATCGATAATGCTAATGATGAACCAAACATAGCAGCCATTGGTGCGCTAGCATTTTCATCAAATGAAAGAACAGTATTGATGACCTGTACTTCGTTACGAAATCCCTCAGCAAACATCGGACGGATTGGTCTATCAATAAGACGTGCTGTTAAGGTAGCATCCGTACTTGGACGCCCTTCACGTTTGTTAAAGCCACCCGGAAATTTCCCAGCAGCATACATTTTTTCTTCGTAATTGACTTGAAGTGGGAAAAAATCACCTGTTGACATTTTCTTAGACATAACTGCTGCTGTGAGTACAGTAGAATCTCCATAACGAACGACAACTGATCCATTTGCTTGTTTAGCCACTTGGCCAGTTTCAACAACTAATTTTTTTCCAGCAAAAATCATTTCAAAGACTTGTTTTGACATATTATTCTCCATATTTTTTTGTTTACGCGTTTCCTACAAAGTTCAATCTAGCTGTTCTAAACTCAACTTTGCATAAAACCACGTATAAGCTTTATTCTAACATAATTCTATAAAATTGAGTAGCGAAAATCCGTGGAGGAAGCTGTATTATCATTCATTAATGTAAACGTAAAAAGTCTGATTATTAATACTAGCAATCAGACCTTGTTACAATGATTAAAATAAATTTCTAGGGTTAATCTTAGCTTGCTTAATAACCCTCTTCATAGGTTAAAACACTTTCTTACTGCTGGCCTCCTCAAAGTACTTACGTTCATAGTGCGTTTAAAACAAAAAACACTAGAAAATTTTCTAGTGTTTTTACTTGACTCTGTTGTCTATTAACGACGAAGTCCAAGTGATTGAATCAATTCACGGTAACGGTTAACATCTGTACGACGTAGGTATGCTAATAAGTTACGACGGTGACCAATTTTTTTCATCAATCCACGGTAAGTAGCGTGGTCTTTTTTGTGTTGTTTGATGTGGTCGTTAAGGTGGTTGATTTCCCAAGTAAGAACTGCTACTTGAACTTCAACTGATCCTGTATCACCTTCGTGACGTGCATATTGAGCAATGATTTCATTTTTTTTCTCTTTTGAGATTGCCATAATATATTCTCCTTTTATTGCTTCATCCGAGTCTTAGGATTGGCACTCCTAAAACCAAGAAAAAGTTGGTTTGTCTTATAGACCCTCTTATTTTATCAAATTAGAATAAACTTTGTCAAAAGTTTTTAATAGAAATATGGATAACCAACTGTCTCTAAAGGAAAATCCTTCATAGACTAAACGAGACTTTGCATCTTTTTGCCGAAAGACCTTAGCATAAGTAGATGTCATACTAGTTGGCCCACACATAAATATTGTTGGTTGTCCTTCAAAAACAGACTGACTAAAATCAAGTCTTCCTTTGAGGCTACTATTATTTAAGTGAAGTTTAAAATTAGGATTGGCTTTAGCATAGGATTCTAACATATCTTGATAAATCAAATTGTCTTGATTTGAAAAGGTATAAAAGAAGTCAACTCTCTTAGTCAAAATACTATTTTCTCTAATAAATGAAATGAAGGGAGTGATGCCGATACCTCCTGCAATCCAAACCTGTTCTTTCTTGTCTTTATCAAATAACATATGACCATAAGCTCTATCTAAGGCTATTTTTGTCCCAACTTTTAGCTGTTTGTAAATGGATTTCGTATAATCTCCTGAAGCTTTAACAGTTAAAAATATCACTCTATCATGACCACCTGATATCGAGAAAGGATGAGCTGCTGATTCAAAGCCAGCTTGATAAATTTTTAAAAAAGTAAATTGTCCATAGTCATATCGATAAGGACGCTTCATTGCTATTTCAATCTCAGTTGTATCATGGTTAAGATGAGTAACCTTTTGAACGTACCCTACACGACGAAAACGCATTCTAGAATATAGGAAAATAATATAAAATCCAGATATAACCCCAATGACAGCATAACCTAATACGATTAAACTGAGTAAAGTATTTCCTAGTATCCTATCTCCTAAAATCATAAAAGTATGTACCAATCCCAAAATATAAGCTAAATAAACAAAGCGATGAATAAAACGCCAAATTTCATACTTTAAAAAATTTCCGAAATAAGCTACAAAAACAATACTTAGAAAAAGATATAATCCCGCACTGCCAATAGTCTTTGCAAACTCACTTCCATGTCCGCCTTGTCCAAGACCAATTTTGTGCAATAGAAGCAAAATCATTGAAAATACAGCCATTACCTTGTGGTAAAAATACATATTTTCAATACCTTGAAAGTAACTTTCAAGTATCCTAAATTTGGTTGATAAGAGGAATGTTAGCGATAAACTTGTCAAAGCTAATCCTGGTACAACAAATTCACTTAATCCTGCATTTTGCCATGCTACTAGTGTCACCACTATGCTAGATAAAATTAAAACAATACCTTTCCAAGCTCGCATAACGACCACCCCTTTATTTTTAGTAAGGATAAAATACCACAAGATACTTATACAAAACTTAAAAATTTCAGAAAATAACAAAAAGGCAACTCCAATGTTGCCTTTTTGTTATGATTTATAAATTGATTTGCAATGCTGTACTATATCTTTAACAGCGAGTCCATACTCCTCTAATAAATATTCCATCTGACCTACCTGACCAAATCGCTCATCAATACCCATACGACTAACAGTAGTGTCTTTCTCCATACTAAGCCATTCGCATAATGCACTTCCGATACCGCCAATACGGTTATGATTCTCAATAGTTACAATGGATTGATCTATCAGTAATGGTTTCAGTTCTTCTGGAAGGGGCTTAATTTTAAAAAGGTCGATAACTGAGGCCTCAATCCCTAGTTCTTTGAGGTAGTCGGCTGCTTCTATCGCTCTAGAAACCATAATACCACTTGCTACAAGAGTAATATCTTTTCCCTGGCGTAATTGTATAAAACCTTTTGAAAAATCTTCGCGTCCCTCATAAACTGCAGTGGGGGCCTTACGAATAGTTCTAATGTATTTTAGGCCATCAATACTTAATGTTTGTTTTAAAATTGCTTCAAACTGAATATCATCACTAACCTCAAAAATAGTCGCTTTGGGAATTAACCTTAGTAGACCTAACTCTTCAAAAGGCATATGAGTTCCGCCATTCATTTCTGCGCTAATTCCTGCATCTGAGCCAATAATCGTAGCTGATAATTGTGAGTAACCTAACGATAAGAATACTTGATCAAAGACACGCCTTGACGCGAAAGGACCAAAAGTATGAAGGTATGGCTTGTAACCTTTAATGGCGAGCCCTGCTGCAAGGCCTACCATCTCAGCCTCCATAATACCTAGATTAATATAACGTTTTCCAAATTCTGATGCCAGTGCATTTGTTGACATTGAACTCGACAAATCGGCTTCTAAAACGGTAATTTGTTTATTTTCTTGATTAGCTTGAAGGAGGAAATCACGATAGACAAGCCTCATTTCTTTGGTTGAACATCTCATTCTACCACCTCCAAACTTTCTCTCAAGCTTATCAACGCTCGCTCTAACATTGTTTTTTGTTGTAAATCTGGTCGTAAATGATGATTAGAAGCTAACTCCTCCAACTCTTTCACACCTTGTCCCTTGATGCTATCTAAAACAATACATTTTGGTCTGACACTATTTGAATCTTGAAAAGTTTTAATAGCTTTGTCAATTGCCTCAATGTCATCTCCTTTTACACGTACTGCATCAAATCCAAAAGCTTCAAATTTAGCAACAAAGTCTCCAGGATTACAAATATCAGCTGTCAAACCATCTAATTGTTTTTTATTATCATCTACAAAAACAATTAAATGGTGCAGTTGATGATGCGCAGCAAATTGTATAGCCTCCCAACATTGTCCTTCATTTAATTCACCATCACCTACAATAGTATAAGTATAATAGCTTGAATTCTCAATCTTTTGAGCATAAGCAATTCCCGTTGCAATACTAATGCCTTGACCTAACGAGCCTGTCGTTACATCTATACCAGGAGTTAAATTGCGGTCAGGATGCGAAGGTAGTTTGGTACCGTTTGTATTGAGCGAATGAAGGAATGTTTTATCAAAAAAACCTTTTAAATAGAGTGTACTATACAAGGCTGGACCAGCATGTCCTTTTGATAAGACCATATAATCCCGATCACTTTCTTTGAATTTTTCAGGATTTATATCCATAATATCACCATACAGAACAGCCAAAGCCTCAACAATTGATAAACTACCCCCATAGTGACCGAATCCTAAATGGTTTAGCGTTTCTAGAGTATTTAAACGAATCTCCGTTGCAAATCGTCTTAGAGATGAATATCTTTCTTCTGGTGATGTCATTATTAACCTTCCTTATGGGTTGATTTTCCAACAAATGAAATGCCAAAAAGTCCAATTAAGATAACTACAATACCAATAACAATAGCTATCGCACCGCCGACATGATTAAGAGCGCCAAGAATGATACCGGTCAAACCAAAATCAGCATCTGAGAATGTTGACCCTTTGAAACCAAGTCCACCTAGTACAGGCATCAAGAAAATCGGCAAGAAACTGATGAGGATACCTTGAACAAATGCACCAATAGTCGCTCCTCTCACACCACCAGAAGCATTACCGATAACACCTGCCGTTGCCCCACAGAAGAAATGAGGAACGACCCCTGGTAAAATGACAGTAGTGCCAGTCACAATCATGACTATCATACTAACCAATCCACCAACAAAACTTGAGATAAAACCAATCAATACTGCATTAGGTGCATAAGGGTAAACAATTGGACAATCCAAGGCTGGTTTTGAATTTGGAACCAATTTTTCTGAGATTCCCTTAAAGGCTGGTACAATTTCACCTAGGATAAGGCGTACACCTGCTAAAATAACGAATACACCTGCCGCAAATTGCCCAGCTAGTTGGAGGGCATAAACAAGACCATTGACACCGTTACTTATTTCTTTTGCAATATAAGCCTCACCAGCAAACACTGCAACGATAAGGTAAATAATTGCCATTGAGATAGTAATACTTACGGTACTGTCACGTAAAAATGATAAACTCTTTGGAAATTTAATATCTTCTGTTGATTTTGATTTATCTCCAACAATTCCACCAATAAATCCACTCAACCAATAGCCTAAAGAACCAAAGTGCCCAAGTGCCACCTTATCATTACCTGTCAGTTGAATCATGTATTTTTGCACAAATGCAGGAGATACGCTCATAATAATCCCTAACGCTAGACCTCCAAAAAGGATGAGCGAGAACGAAGTAAAGCCTGCTACGGCAAAAATAACAGCAATCATACAAGCCATATACAATGTATGATGTCCTGTCAGAAAAATATATTTAAATTTTGTAAAACGAGCAATTAAAATATTAAAAATCATTCCCGCTAACATAATCAAAGCAGTTGCTGAGCCATACTTCGTAAGAGCTACTGCTACAATGGCTTCATTATTAGGAACTACCCCCACCAAATGAAAAGCATGTTCAAACATTTTTCCAAATGGATTCAAGGAATTTTGGACTATCCCTGCACCTCCAGAAACCACTAAGAAGCCAACAAATGTTTTTATTCCACCTTTTACAATATCAGGAACGCCTTTTTTCTGCAGTACTAAACCGATAATGGCTATCAAGGCGACTAAAATAGCTGGCGTGCTGGCAATATTAACTAAAAAATCCAATAGACCTTTCATGGCATCAACCTCCTAGATTAAGCCTTTTTCTTGGCAAATACCTGTCACTAATTCTCTCAATTCATCCATATCAATGATACTGTTTAAAATACGAACATCCCCCAGGTGACCAGCTGAATCCTCCAAATCACGACCAACAATCCAAACATCTGCTGCACTTGGATCTGCTCCACCTAAATCATAATGTTCAACTTCAACATCAGAAACCCCCAAACCCTTCAAAATAGACTCAATATTCATTTGTACCATAAAACTTGAACCTAAACCTGATCCACATGCTGTTCCAATTCTTAACATCTTTAATCCTCCTGTTTTATAATCATTTCAATATCTTGATACCTACGTGAAGCTAACAAAGCTTTAACATTATTATTATCACGAAGTATTGTTGTCAAATGCGATAGAGCTTTCAAATGCGTTTCATTATCAATAGCTGCTATGCATAATAAGAGATAAATTTCCTGTTTGGGGTCATCCAATAAATAAATAGGCTGTTCCAAAACAAGCATTGACATACCGACAGAGTTTACCCCATCTTCTGGTCTGGCATGTGGAATAGCAATACCTTTACCAAGATTGATAAAAGGACCAAACTCTTCGACTTTTTCAATCATAGCTTCTGGGTAACTTTCCGTAATTTTTCCAGAAGCTAACAAGGGTTTTGCCGCTAAACGAATTGCCTCTTTCCAATTCATTTGTTCAGAACTTGTCTGATAAGTTTCCTCTGTTATAAGTTGGTGCAACAAGGGCCTCACATCCTTTCTAAGTATATCTTGTTTTACCATTGTCCTCAAAGCCAATTTTAATTCCTCTTCACAATGAACATGAGCGTATTTTTTTATAGTTGCTATTAATTGATCAAGTTGGAAATCGTCAAGGCAAGCCTTGGGAAAATCTGAAATAACCAGTTCTTTGAGCTGTTGTACTTGCTCTGCTGTCATCATCAGCGAAACTAGATAATTAGGTTTTTTTGTTTCTACAAATATAGTAGAAAAGACCATATCGTAAGTTTGATTGTCAATCAGTTTCAGCTGCTCAATTTTAGAGACACGATGAAAATGAATTTGAGGAAATAATCCACGCAATTTTTCCTTAATCACTAAGGATGAACTAACGCCGTTTGGACAGAGTATCAAAGCTTTATAAGACATTGATTGTGTACCACCTGATTGTCTAAGATAGCCTCCAAAGTGAATCACGAAGTAAGAAATTTCACTATCGGGTATTAATCCTACTTGCTCTTCCAAAGGACGTAGTGCCTTTTTAACCAATAGAAATAAATCACTGTAATGCTCTTTAATATTTTGTGTATAACCACTATCGCCAGTTAAACCATATTTCAATCGGAAATAAGCTGGAATAATATGACGCTTCAGACCTTGTAATAACTCTTCTTTATTGGAAAAATTAAGAAGTGAAACAGTTTCCATCTCATCAACGATTGCTTTTGCCAATGCTTCAAAGAAATCATCATCTTTAGTTCCCTCACCTTCAAAACAGCCAGATAAGATCAAGGTAATATAATCTTTTTCTTTCTGATCTAATGGTTTAGATAAGGAAATATCCTGACTTAAATTAGTCACAATAATAGTCGTTAACTCTTTTAATTGTTCAGAAACAATAGGAGAACCCTGCAAAACACGATCTACTGACCTTTGATAACGACACAGTATTAAAATGATAAAATATAAAGATTTCTCAAGCCTATCTTGTATTGGAGAAAGTTGAAAAGATTCATAGAAATATTCTACCGTCTTTTCTAACTTCTCATATGAGAGAGCGAATTTCCAAGAAGACAAGATATAATTCAAAGACCAAAAACCAATGGGAGATTCTAGTAGTTGAGTTATCATCTGAAAAGCAACTTGATGCTTATCCATCTCATCTCCTACTAGACTATATCCCTTTGCTCTTGTATAAGTGAGTGAGATACCTCTTTTTGCTAATTTAGAACGTAGCATCTTGATATCTGATAAAGTAGTATTCTTACTTACTTTCAAAAAATCTTGATAATGCACATTGGAGACAAACTCTCTTCGGCAAAAGCTATAAAGGTAAATCAGACATACCCTTTCTTCCTGGGTTAGGTAAAATTGCTCAGCTTCTAATAAGGAGACAATTTTATCATGCTCTTTTTCATCTCCTAATAACTGATAACGTCCAGCAGAGTGAGCAATAGCTGGTAGGTGATTTTTTGCTAAAAAACTATTGAGATAGTTAATTTGCTCTATGATAACTTTTATTGAAAACTTTGTTTGCACTGTTAACTCATACAAGGAAAGATTTTTCCGAGCTAAAAATACCAACATTATCACAACAGTCTTATTATCAACCATTTGTTTTCCTTTCTATTTTTATTTTATAGTAACCGTTTACATTTTTCTAGGTCATTTGAGCCCAATCTGGCACTACTATCAATTGAATGAATTTGGGCTATTGTTATAGAGTAAAGAAAAAAGAAAGAAATTGCAAAATCTAGAGCAAGATTCCTTTCCACAAGCAGCACTTTAAAAACCTTTACTTAATTGAATAAGTAAAGGTTTTTAAAATGTTATGACACTAAGATAGCTAAAGTTTGATAAGGTTGCAAAGTAACCGTTTCATCAAGAGTAACATCCTTATAATTTGATAGAAGAACTTGTCCTTGGAGATAATTCTCCGGTAATTTTATCTTAACTTTCTCAGCAAAGAAATTATTTAAAACAAGAAGTTTTTCCTTATCAAGATGGCGTTCAAAAGCATATACTTTTTCATTATCTTTGAAAGCTGCTTTATAATTCCCGTCAGCTATTATTGGCAGTTGTTTACGTAGCCTTATCAACTCTTGATAGAAAGTAAATATCGGTCCTGTTTTCTCCTTTGCGACATTGATTTCTTTATATGATTTTCCTACTTTCAACCATGGAGTGCCTTCAGAAAAACCTGCATTCGTACTATCATCCCATTGCATTGGTACTCGAGAATTGTCTCGAGATTTCGCTCGAATAATGCTAAATGCCTCTTCTTGTGACTTGCCTTCATCAAGCATTATTTGGTAGGCATTCAAACTCTCAATATCCACATAATCATCCATAGAACTGTAATCGGGATCAAGCATTCCGATTTCTTCACCCATATATATATAAGGAGTACCACGCGATAAGTGGATAGATGCTGCTAACATGGTTGCTCCTTCATTTCGAAAACGTTTCACGTCTACAAAACGATTTAATGCTCGCGGTTGGTCATGATTATTATAGAATAAAGCATTCCAACCATTTCCTTCGCTCATTCCTTCGCCCCAACTATGGAAAAGGTCACGTAATGCAGGAAAATCAAAAGCCATAATGGTCCACTTTTGCCCATCTTTATAATCTACTTTGAGGTGGTGAAAATTAAAAGCCATGGATAACTCTTCACGTTCTGGTGCAGTGTAAAGAATGCAATTTGCAATTGTCGTTGAAGACATTTCACCAACTGTCATGAAGGAATCATCTTGTCCAAAACTAGCATTATTCAACATCTTGAGATAATCATGTGTTATTGGACGATCAGTATAAGCTGGTTTTCCATCATTAATTGGGCAGTTCTCAAGTATCTCATCTTTCCCAATTAAATTAATCACATCAAATCGAAAACCTTTAACCCCTTTATCACGCCAAAAATTGACAACTTTAAAAAGTTCCTTGCGAACATCGGCATTGCGCCAATTAAGGTCAGCTTGAGTGATATCAAAAAGATGAAGATAATACTTCCCTGTATCACCAAATGGTGCCCAAGCATTTCCACCAAATTTAGATACCCAATCTGTTGGATTATCACGTAAGATAAAGAAATCTTGATAGTAGCGATCTCCTGCAAGTGCTTTTTTGAACCACTCATGTTCTATTGAGCAATGATTAAGCACCATATCAAGCATAAAATCTATACGGTATTGACGTCCCACCTCAATCATTTCTTCAAAATCGTCCATCGTTCCAAAATCAGGGTTAATGGCTGTATAATCAGAGATATCATATCCATTATCTCGTTGTGGACTTGGATAAAATGGGTTGAGCCAAACCATATCAATACCAAGTTCTGCTAAATAGGGTAATTTTTCGATAATACCACGAAGATCACCAACCCCATTACCAGTTGTATCTTTGTATGATTTTGGATAAATTTGATAGACAACTTTACGTTTATCAATCGTCATATTCTACTCCTTTCCCAAAATGCTGCTGTATTTAGCAGTCTAACTATAACATCAACTATCATCAAAAATATAACATTTTTACAGTGATATCTGTTCCCATGAGTTTTTTCTTATGTTCAAAATAATTCAAGGAGCTAATGTATTAAGCCCCTCAAACAATTCCTCAAATTACCTCTCATTTTATAAGAGTGCTCTTTTTTAAAAAGGATACCTAATTACTTTTAAATTTTCTTGGCAACCATTAATGCTTGTCCACGTTTTATCTGTTTGGGTAAATCTATCAATTCTTCTGGTCGGAATTCTTGTTGATTAGTAATCAGAATAGGAGTTTCCACAATGTATCCTTCTTCTTTTATCATTGGAATATCGAAAGTAATGAGTTTATCTCCTACTTTTACAGTGTCACCTTGAGCAACATGAGAGGTAAACCCTTTTCCTTCTAAATTAACAGTATCCATACCAATATGAATAAGAAACTCAACACCCTCTGATGTTAATAATCCAATAGCATGTTTCGTAGGGAAAAGAACTGAAACTGTCGCATCGACCGGTGAAACTAGTTCTCCATCACTTGGATCGATAACCACTCCCTTCCCCATAATTCCTTGTGAAAAGACAGGATCACTAGCTTGATCCAGTGGTTTAGCTAAACCTGATAAAGGGCTTACTACACTAAGCTTTGTACCTGATACGACAGCTTTTTCTTTTGCTGATTTTGTTTCTGTTGTTGAAGCAATGACAGCATCAGGTACTAATTTTTCTTCTTCAGTTTTTGTCAAAATACCTGATTTTTTAAAGAATAGTGTCAAAAATAAAGGGATAAAGATAGCCACTGCCATACAGATAAAGAAATATCCCATATATTTAACGTTAATTGACAGGAAGCCTGGAAGACCGCCTACACCAATAGAGTTAGCTTGGACATTAAAAGTTGTCGCCAAAAGACCTGCCACACTTGAACCAATCATACCAGCAACAAATGGATAAATGTATTTAACGTTTACACCAAAAAGCGCAGGCTCTGTAACACCAAGGTAGGCTGAGATAGCAGCTGGAAGTGATATTTGAGCCTCTTTTTCATCATGACGATGCATAAAATAATAAGCTAGTACAGCTGAACCCTGAGCAATATTTGAAAGAGCAATCATCGGCCAAAGGCCAGTTGTATGTGTTTTTGTATCTGCTATGAGTTGAGTATCGATAGCATTTGTCATGTGGTGCAAACCAGTAATAACAAATGGGGCATACAGGGCACCAAAAATAGCACCAAAGAGCCATTTTACAGGACCAGTCAATCCAATAAGAACGATAGCAGAAATCCATTTACCTAGTGTCCAACCAATAGGTCCAAGGACGGTATGAGCCAAGATAATAGCTGGAACTAAGGATAAAAATGGCACAAAAATCATTGAAACAACTTCAGGAATATGTTTTCTCCAGAAGATTTCTAAGTAAGACAGGCTCAAACCAGCTAACAGAGCTGGAATAACTTGAGCTTGATAACCAATTTTTTCTACTGTAAAGTAACCAAAATTCCAAGACCAATTTTTAGCAATGTCTGCTGCTGAAGTACTAGCTACAGAATAAGCATTAAGTAATTGTGGCGACACTAGACAGATACCTAGAACAATACCGAGGATTTGAGTAGTCCCCATCTTACGAGTCACAGACCATACAATACCAACTGGTAAGAAATGAAATATAGCTTCACCTGGTAACCATAAAAAAGAGTCTACTCCGCTCCAAAACGTTGAAACATCTACTAGAGTATTCCAAATTGGATGCCCAGAAGAGTCTACTTGCCTGACACCATCAACAACTTTTTGACCTAAAAATTCAAATGGAACGGCATCTAAAATATTACGAAAACCAAGGATCAGACCACCAACAATAATGGCTGGAATAATCGGTGTAAATATTTCAGCCAGCATTGTCAACACACGCTGTAAAGGGTTTTGATTTTTTTGGGCAGCCGATTTTGCCGCCTCTTTAGACACACCCTCAATACCAGAAACGGCTACAAAAGCATTATAAAAAATAGGGACATCATTACCAATAATGACTTGAAATTGCCCAGCATTGGTAAAGGTACCCTTGACTGATGGTAACTCCTCAATTACCTTTACCTTAGCTTTACTACTGTCATTCAAAACAAATCTCATGCGTGTGGCACAATGTGTCACTGCACTAATATTTTCTTTACCCCCAATTGCCTCTAACAAGGCTTTGGCATCATGTTTAAATTGTTCCATCTGTTTATCCTTATCTATTTAACGGAGAGTCTGTGACTCCAAGGCAGAAACTTAAAGAAGACTAGCTTACAATACAATTGTAAACGATTACATATCCCTATGCAAATCCTTAGCTTATCTTTTTAAAAAATCTATAAATTATAAAATAAATTAGTCAATAATACCCAAAACATTAGAATTTCTCACCAACGTTACCAAAATGTTAGAGTCATGGGTAGGTCAGTCACCCTCAATACTCTCTTAATAAAAAACACCTACTAATTGATATAGTAGGTGAGTTTTTTAATCTCCATTGAAAGCTACGATACGATTCTCTTCAATCATATAGCATTGGTTACAAAGTTTCTCTAACATAGCGAAATCATGACTAATAACAATGAGACCTAAATTTCTATCCTTTACAATCTCCAACAGGCTTTTCCATACACTAGCTTGTGTAATACTATCCAACATAGTAGTCATTTCATCTGCAATAAGGTATTTAGTCTCTGGATGTAATGAACGCACAATCGAAAAGCGTTGTAATTCCCCTCCCGAGAGTTCACTAGGGCGACGATTTAGCCATTTTTCTTGAATTCCAAAAGCATCTAGTAAATCTTGACTTGGGTAATAGGCTTCTTCCAAACTTTTTTTCATAGGCCATAAAGGATTCATCGTTTTTTCAGGATGTTGTTGAATAAGTTGTACAGGTCTAAATGCTTTGTTAGGCAAATTACTGCCATCAACTAATACTTCACCAGATCTAGGATGTAAAAAACCTGCAAGCACTCTGGATAAACTAGTTTTTCCACAACCACTTTGTCCAAATATACCTAAAACTTGACCAGGTGCTACCTCTAAATTAATCTCCTTAAAAAGCCATTGATCTTTTTTATGATAAAAGCCAAGCTTTTTAGCCTCTAAGGTCATGAGTAACTCCTTTCAAAAATTCTTGCTGTGGGAGAGAGCGCCATAAACTTCTAGCAAATTCTGTTTGTAACTGCTCTCCATTTCCGCTAAAGAAACTAGCTGGAGCTGTTTCAATAGCTTTTCCCTCTTTAAAAATAGTAATACGATCAGCAATTTGACTAGCTGCTACAATATCATGAGTGATAAATATAACGCTTATTCCTTTATCTGCAAAGGAGCGTAGTTGATCTAAAACCATTTGCAGAGCATCTGGATGTAATCCAGGGGTGGGCTCATCCGCAATAATCAAAGAAACCTTATCACTAATACATGTTGTAAACAAAACACGTCGGAGCATTCCGCCAGAAAGTTGGAAAGGATACAAGTCACCATCACTTTCTTTTAAACCAAACTGTTGAAACAATCCTTCTTGAGTAGCCTTTGAATTTTCTGAGATACCTAAGCGCACCTGATGTTTGACTTTCATAGATGGGTCTAAATAATTAACTGATTGTGGAATCAACGTAATATCTTTTCCTCGCAACTGTTTAATGCGTTTAGAATTTAGTGATTGACCACGATAAATCATATCTCCCGTTACAGATGCATTTTTAGGAAGAATGTCCATAATAGCATGTGCTAATAAACTCTTCCCTGAACCACTAGCACCTATAATAGCTAATAACTCACCTTTTTTAATTTCTAAATTCAGCGCTTGTATCGGTGTTGATTGAAATGGTTTTAAAAATCTTCCGTATTGAGTGAAGGTGATGGAGAGGTCTTTAATGCTTAATAATGTTTCTGTCATATCTCTACCTCCTAAAAATGATCAGTTTGAGGGTAAAAGAGTTTCTTTAAAGATTCTCCGATAGTATCAAATGCATTGACAACCAAAATAAGATAAAGTCCTGGAAAGATAACCAACCACCAATTTCCAAGAGAGATATGCTTAGCTGCCTCTGACAGAATGATACCAACCGAAGGTTGTTCGGCAGAGAGTCCAAATCCTAAGAAAGTCATTGATGCTTCATGTAGGATGACATGTGGAAATAAGAGGATAAAACCAATGAAAATTTGAGAAGCAATCAAAGGCAGGATATGATGCCTCACAATATAATAAGGCGTTTTTCCCATACTTTTAGAAAGTTGGACAAATTCTTTATTCTTTAGATGATAGACTTCATTGCGGATAAGCCTTGCTAAAGAAGGCCAATGTGTAACAGCCGTTGCAATGATGACCCCTTGAGCACCTTTCCCAACAACAAAAGAAATGAGAATCATAAAAATCAAATGAGGCATACCAATAAACAAATCAACTAACCATGCTATTATTTTATCAATAATGCTATTTCCTAAACCTGCAATCACTCCAAAAACTGTCGCAAGAATGACCCCCATAAGGGCACCTAATAAGCCGACTTGTAGAGAGAAATAAAGTCCTTTAATCGTTCTGACAAACATATCCCTACCTAAACCATCTGTCCCAAAAAGATGGTTTAATGAAGGAGCAAGATTCCGTAAAGCTGCATTGGTTTGCAAGGGAGTACTATAGAAATAAAGATTTAAGGCTAGAATACTAAGAATGAGAGAAATGGCGATACCCAGTTGCCATAAAACAATAGTTCGACGTCTCAATATCATACTTTTCTCCTTAACTGTGGATTGATTATGCTATTTAAAATATCCGCAATAAGATTGCCCGCAAAAACAAATAATGTCCCTATCATCACAATAGCTAGAAGTAGCGGTGTATCACTTTTAAGTCCTGCTTCAGTTAGGGTAGACCCTAGTCCTGGATATGAGAAAACTTGCTCAGCAAGAACAGATCCTCCAAACAATTCTCCAAAATAGGAAAAATGCAGTGTAATAGCTGGTACGATAGCATTTCTAAGACAATGATTTTTAAAAATTTGCCATTCCGTTTCCCCACGCGCTCTGGCAAATAAGACATATTCACTAGAAAGTACCGACATCATTTTAGTTCTAGTATGAAGAGTTACATTGGCAATGCCTAGAATACTTAGCGTGAAAACAGGTAAAATAAGGTGCTTAATACGATCAGCTAACGTAATATCTTGACTCAAAGTACCTATCGGAGAAGAAATACCAATCGGGAACCACCCCAGCTGGACAGAAAAGATTAATAAAAAAATGAGCCCAATCCAAAAAGTTGGTACTGATATCTGAAGGTAAGAAAACCACCTTACAATTCGATCAAGCAATTTCCCTTGATGGAAAGCTGATAAAGTTCCTAAGATAAATCCAATAAGACCCGATAAGACCCAGGAGAGTCCCATAAGTATGAAAGAGGCACCTGCCCGTGATCTAATAATATCAATAACAGGTTGCCGATAAACAAGTGAAGTCCCTAAATGTCCCTGTATAAAATTTTTTAACCAAATAAAATACTGGACCGGAGCTGGCTTATCCAAGCCATAGTGGTGAGCAATCGCTTTGTACTGAACAGGGGTTAGTGACGTGTCATAATTGACACTTGCCATGACTGGATCAACCGGTGATTGTTTTAGTAAAATAAAGGTCAAAATTGATACTCCAAAAACGAGTGACAAACACCTAAGTATCTTCCAGATAACTACAGTGGTAATATGTTTCACAGATAAATCTCCTTAATTGTTAAAAAAGGAGTCGAGGAAACCATTCACACCATAAGGTGTACATTGTTTTCTCTGACTCCAAACTTAAAGTAGCCTACATTAACTAAATTAGTTACTTAGCAGATTCATCCCAAGTCCATTCAGCAATGTTAGTCAATAATGACCAATCATGACCATGACTATGGACACCTTGTTTACCTACATTGATACGTTTATCACCAATATAAGTATGGTTAAGACTCACCAACCATACATTTGGTAAATCTCCAAGAGTGGAAGCACCTGTTTTGCCATCCCACTGAGCTAACTTCCAATATTTGTTAGCTTTATCAAGGTCAGGAGATATCATTGCTTTGTCAAGGTACTTAGTCACAGTAGGATTGTTATAAAAAGTAATATTGGTCCAACCTTTACCAGCTAAACTTGGGTAATGTGATTCATAAAATTGCTGCGCATGATGACGTCCTCCCGCATAAAGTAAGGCTGAATCATGTGACTTAGTTGCCATTTCATCCCAGTTACTAGCCTTGAGTTTAATAGTAATACCTAAGGCTTTAGCTTGCTCCGCTACTTCAACGGCTAAGTTTGCTCGTAATTGATCATTAGTAGGGTAGTAAAGGTCAAATTCCGCTTTAAGATTTCCTTTTTTACGGCTACCGTCTGCTTGTTCTTTCCATCCAGCTTTTGTCAAAAGTTGCTTAACTTTAGCTACTTTATTATCTTTAATTGCTGTTTTTGGATTCCAGAATGGTGTTCTATCAATAATTGAATAAGCTGGTTTACCATAACCATTTAAAACAGTATCCAGAACTTTTTGTCTATTTAAACCAATAGTCAAGGCTTTTCTGATTGCTGGATCACTAGTGACATCATTTCCTACTGGATAACCGTCTGGTGAATTTTTCACAACACCTTTCTTCACATAAGGTAGCGATAACCCACGAACATCATTTGAAGCAATATCTAGAAGACGTGTTCCTTTGACTTTCTTGCTAGCAAGCTCTGGCGTTGCGTAAATCATGTCAACATCACCAGATTCTAAAGCAGCTAGTGCTGTATTTTCATCAAGTAATACCCAAGTCCACTTTTTAAAATAAGGCTTTTTACCGTGCCAATATGGATTTCGAACGAAGATTGCTTGTTCTCCAGCCTTATATTCTTTCACCATGTAAGGTCCTGAACCGATAGGATTGCTCTTATACTTATCATTGTAATGTTTTTTAGGGACGATTGGGATTTCTGTCAACTGTGCTGTAAATGTCGAATGCGCCTCAGTCAAATGAATATTTACCTGGTTTTTCCCAACTACTTCAACATTCTTAATAAAGGTCAAATCCCAAGCTTTTCCATCTGCTTTCAACATATCATAAGTAAACTTAACATCGTCAGCAGTAACAGGCTCACCATTGGAGAATTTAAAATCATCATTTAAGTCGAACGACCACGTTAAGCCATCCTTAGAGATTTTATATTTTTTAGCAAGCTCTCCTTTTATATCTAGTTCAGGAGAACGTTTCAATAGGGTGCTATGAGTAATATTACCTTCATTATGGATTCCATAACGGTCCTTTGGATCGAATTCATGAGGAAGCTTTGCCCCCATAGAAACAACCAATTCATCTTTTGGTCGTTGTTTTCGTGTTCGCTCCTTTGTTTGTGAATTTTGATTTTGACAAGCTACTAAAAAGATACTCGCCAGAAACAAAGCAACAAAAGAGATATACTTCAAATATTTAGTCACTATTAAACCTCCTTTTTTATTGATAAATAATATTTTTGACAACTTTTTTCATTATAACAAGAAAAAAGTTGGAGGACAATTACTTAACTGGTTAATTAGAAAATTTGTTATTTTATCATTAATAACTTAAAGTTAGGTAAAACACAATTCTAGACTCTAGCTCATAAACCATGTTAATCCAATGTATTTTAATAGACATCATAAAAAGGCTGAATAAATTCAGCCTTAACCACGCTATTAATTATAGCAAACCAATCAAATGACTAAAGATAGGAATAACCAAATCAACTACCAAACCGATAACTACCACAGCTATAGCTGCCATCGCACCTTGTAGTTCTCCCAATTCCAATGCAAAGGCTGCTCCGACTGTATGACCAGAGGTCCCTAGACCTAACCCTGCACCAATCTTACTATCATTCAAATGGAAAAATGACACTAATTTTTTACCTAATGCATAAATAATAACTGCATTTAAGATACACGCCATTGCTGTCACAGCTGTGTTCCCTCCAATTGCTGCTGTTATTGGAAGAGCAATTGCTGTTGTTGCTGCTTGTGGCAACATTGAAGCAATTCCGACTTGACTAAGCCCAACCATTTTAGAAATAGCGACGATAAGCATAAGGGAAACAATCATACCGATTACTAAACTGCTGAGAATTTCTACCCAATATTTTTTAACAACGTCATTTTTCTTATAGAGAGGAACTGCAAAAGCAATTGTCGCTGGATTTAAAAACCAAAATATTAAATCACCACCTGGTTTATAAGCTTGTGTATAAAATGTCTTAACATCGGTTCCTAAACCTTTTGACATAAGCCAAAGAATGACAATACCACTAACCATTGCAAAGAAAAGAGGCTGCAAAAGGAAGAAACCTTTACTCTTCTTAAATAAATGTTGTCCTATCGTATAGAGTATTAAAGAAAAGCAAATACCAAAGATGGGTGTTTTTAAGAGTTCCATATTATTTTTCCTCTACTTTCTTACTATAGTGGTTAGGTAATATCTTTTTAAATAAATCTGTGACACTGAGTTCTCTAATAGCAAGTATTAATCGTGCAACGTATGCTACCACTACTAACATAACAACAGTTGAGATTGTAATAACAGCAACTAGTTGCAAGCCTTCAGCTTTTAGGATATCAAGATTCGCTGCTACTGATATTCCTGAGGGGACAAACATAAAACCAATCATGCTTATCATCAAAGCCCCAAAAGAGTCAACCCACTCTACCTTGATAATTTTAGCAGTTAGCAATACATACATTAGCACCAAACCAATAACCGTCGTTGGGATTGGTAGTGATTTCGGTAATAACATTGAAATCATTTGTGAAACTAATAGAATAGCTGCATATATTGACATTTGAATAAACATTGGAGCTTCTTTTGTTTTGGTTTCTTTACTGGTGTGTTTCATAGTCACTACCCCTTCCTTTTATTACAAAGTTTTAACTTGTTTTATTGATAGCTATATTGTACTTCAAAACAAATAAAACGTTTTCATTTTCAGTCTCAGTTACCAAAAAAAGAAGCCGAATTGCAAATTCAAGCTTCTAAACAACAAAGGGAAGTTCGCAAAAGCACTTTTACATGGTTAAATGCTCATTTAGGTCTTTTAAATACGATCGACCTACTGGAAATTTCTCTCCATTAGACATAATTAGTAACAAAGTATGATTAAACCAAGGTTGAATTTCCTCAATCATCTCTAGATTAATCACTGTGTTTCGATGAATCTGGAGAAAATATGGTGCTACGGCGCGTGACTTAAACCAATTGAGTGTTTTCCGAATAGTGTAAGTTTTCTGAACTGTACTAACAGTTAATTCGCCATCTTCAACACTAGCTGCAACGATATCTTGCATTTTAACAACAACACTGCGATCTGATAATGTCAAGGTTAACAATTCAACACTGGCTTTTTTAGGTATTGCTTGCTCTACATCTGAAGCAGTGGTGAGTTGGCTCAATTTCTTCACTTTTGATAGAGCCATATCAACGCGCTGTTGTTCAAACGGTTTCATGATATAATCAACAGCGTTACTTTCAAAAGCTTTCACAGCATAGTTATCATAAGCCGTCGCAAAAACAACAAGTGGGGGATGTGCAAGTTGGCTCAACTGATTAGCCAAAGTAAAGCCATTTTCTTCACTAAGCGAAATATCTAAAAAAATTAAATCAATTTGCTGTCTAAATAAGATTTTTTCGGCTTCACTGATATCCTCAGCCTGAAAAATCTCAGGGTTGTCAACCTCCTGGCTATGTTCAACTAAAAACGATAATTCTTGTCTGGCAAACATTTCATCATCAAGAATTAAAATTTTCATGCTCATCCTCCCTTATTCTATTAGGTATTCGATACCAAACTTTTGTACCATTCTTGTCGCTCGAAAAATGAAGGCAACTTACACTACCATATAATAAATTCAGCCTGTTATTTAGATTAACTAGAGCAGTACCTGTACCCTTACTCTCTGCAACTGTTTCTTGACCTAATTTATCAATGATAGTATCTGAGATTCCTTGTCCATTGTCACTAACAGAAACACAATAATAATAACCATCTGGCTTTATTTGAACCAATATATGGTTGTCCGTCTTACGTTCTTTGAAAGCATGTCGAACTGCATTCTCTACCAGTACCTGTAAACCAAAAGGCGGTAACTTCATTTTTTCTGGTGCACTAATATCATAAGATAACTGATATTTATCAGGGAAACGTAATTTTTCAACATTCATATAAGCATCCACATGTGATTTTTCTTGCTCAAGCGTTACCTCACGATCCTGACCACCTTGCAAACTTGTTCTAAAAAAAGTACTTAACTGCATCAGTGCATAACGTGCTTTATCAGAATCAATACGGATTAATGCACTAATTGTATTAATGGCATTAAAGAAGAAATGAGGGTTGATTTGTGCTTGTAAAGCCTTTATCTCTGCCATACTGGCTAACTTATTTTGTTCCTCTGTTATCCCCATTGCCAGTTGTCCTGAAAATATTTGCGCTAAACCAAGGACTAGGTTTTCCTCCACCTCAGACATTGTCTTATCTCCTGCAAAGTACATTTTTAAGGCACCCACAGTTTTATCATTTATTTTTAGAGGAACTACAATAGCAGAATTTAACTGACAGTTGTGATCTGGACAAGAAATCGCCGCTTTATCTTGCGCAATTCTTGGTTCGCCATCAAAAATAACACTTTTAGATAGGTCTGTTTTGACTGGTTGTCCTGCAATATGGTGATCATGGCCAACACCAATATGAGCTAATACGTTTGACCGATCTGTTAATCCCACAGCATCAAAATTAGTATGCCTCTTTATAATTTCGCAAACGCTCCTAGCAGATTGCGGTGTCAAACCTTGTCTAAGGTAGGGCAGAGTCTGTCGAGTCAATTCAAGAACATCTCTCGTTTGAACTGCGCGTAACTGACTTTCATTTGACAAATAAGTTTTCAAAATCGCAAGGAAAAGTGTGGAACCTAAACTATTTAAAATCATCATTGGAATGACAATCATTTTGACAAGTTCCCATCCTGTAAAAATGCCAACAAATAGCATCTGGATACTTTCGGCAATAATACTAATTAAAATAACTTGGCTTGTTGAAGGGTAGAGATGGTTTTCCTTAAGCTTATCACCAATCTTTCCGCTAACAATGCCGACTAGAACTGAACTGACAATATAGAAAGAACCTGAAAAGCTTCCTTGAAAAAAGCGATGAACCCCTCCAATAAAACCAACAATTGATCCAACCAGAGGTCCACCAACCAAACTTGCCGTTGTAATAACTAAAGTCCTTGTATTAGCAAGTGAGTCAGAATGGGAAATCGTTGTTAGAAAAGGGCGCTCGACCAAACTTCGATCCCCTTTTATTTCAATTCCTGTTATATTAGATATAATAACAAACAAGCCGAAAATGATGACAAGGACTACCGTTTCACGTTTAGACCGCTCTTCAATTAACTGTCTGAAATAACTATTATTTACCAATAAAAAGGCTAAAATCATAATAATTCCTAGCCTTTGGAATAACAACACCATCAACATATGCTTATCCTCCTCAAGATACCATTTTACTCCGGAAGATAAATATAGATATCTTGATAATCTGAAATAACCTTGTCTACCATTGATAAATCTTGCGGTGGATAATCAGGATTAGCAAAGCCAAAGCAATACATTCCTGCTTCCTTAGCAGCTAAACTCCCATTTCTTGTATCTTCTATAACTATACAAACTTTAGGGTCTACATCTAAAAGCTCTGCAGCTCTAAGAAAAACATCTGGAGCTGGTTTAGAAGACGATACATCTTCTCCTGTAACCATGTATTCAAAGCATTCTGCCACACCCAACTCTTTTAGATTACGCTTAATATCTACCATTGGAGATGAGGACGCAACTGCTAAGCGATAGCCATGTTGGTATAACCAATGAATCAGTCGCTGAGCTCCTTTGATGGGCCTAACACCATCACGCGCCACAATCGCTTGTCGACGTCTGTTCATCTCAGCAATATACTCTTTTACTGTTTTCGGTAAGCCAAACTCCTCTTTCATAGCTTGCCACATGAATTCAAAAGTAGTCCCCATGTACTGGTATTGGTACGAGACGTCCGTATCAATACCCTCCTCACGTAACATTTCTGTCTTATTATCTAAAAACGTGTACTCGGAATCAACAATAACGCCGTCCATATCAAAAATAATGACTTTTTCCATCTTAAACCTGCTTTCTATCCCCTTTATTGTAATCGTTTGCCTTTCTATTTTCAATAAAAAAAGGTTGCTTCCCACAGAAAGCAACCAGTATATTTAGAAATGATATTTTGAGAGTGATTTTATTTAAAAGGGGAGCTCCTCTTCTTCCAATACTAAATCTGACAAATCACCAGAAACGTTATTTTCACGCATAGCACGTTGGGCACGGCTTTCTAACAACTGAAATGATGATGCTAATACTTCAGTGATATAGTGCGTTTGACCATCCTTTTCGTACTTGCGCGTACGCAATTCACCATCTATTGAAATTAAAGAGCCCTTTGTCCCATAGCTCGCAAGGGTTTCCGCTAGACGACCCCACATAACCACATTAATAAAATCTGCTTCACGCTCACCATTACTTCCTTTAAAGCGTCTATTAACAGCAACAGTTGCACGCGTTACTGACTTGTCAGTTGGTGTTTTTACCATCTCAGGCTTTGCTGTTAGACGCCCAATCATAATAACTTTATTATACATTGACTACCTCCTCACTATTATTATTCGAAAATAAGGAAGAAAAATGCTAAAATATATGAAATTGTTCTGGGAGAATTAAGATGACAAATGTAACTAGTTATAAAGAAATGCTGGCTAAACCTTGGGGAAAAATACAATATGAAATAACTTTTGCTCAATTAAGCCATATCAAAAATCAGAACGTTTTAGATTTTGGAGCTGGTTTTTGTCTCACCGCACAACATCTAGCAAAAGAAAACAATGTAACTGCTATTGAACCCAATCCTAAACTGCTTTACGATAATCAAAGTGACAATATTTATAAAATCCTAGGTTCCTACGAAGCATTAAGAGCTTTGCCTGATCAAAGTTTTGATACTATTGTTTGTCATAATGTTCTTGAATATATAGACAAACATAATCATCCTGCTTATTTTGACGAATTTTCTCGACTTCTAAAACCTAATGGAGAACTATCTCTCATCAAACATAATATAACCGGTAAAATATTACAATCAGTTATTTTTAGCAATGATACCTCCACTGCGATGGAACTCTTAACAGGAGAAGCAAACTTTAAAAGTGCCAGTTTTGACCAGGGAAATATTTATACCTTAGAAGAACTAAAACAAAATACAAATTTATTAGTTGAACGTTATCAGGGTATTCGTACCTTCTATTCATTACAATCAAATCATTTTAAAACTGAAACTGATTGGCTAAACAAAATGCTTGCTATCGAGCTAAGTGTTGCTGACAAAGCTCCTTATAAAGATATTGCTTTTTTGCAACACATCACACTTAAAAAGTCATTGTAACTTCTTAAGTTTACAACTAAAAATCAACTTAGCTGAAGCTAAGTTGATTTTTACTAATTTTTCCAATGTTTATTGGCGTCGAAAGACTCTCCAACAATTACCTGATCAGATAATTCAATGATACCTCTGACTTGAGGAGCATTTGGAAGAGCTAACTCGCGAGCACTACATAACATTCCAAAGCTATCTTCTCCACGAAGTTTTCCTGGGAAAATAAGGCTACCATTTGGCATCATAGCTCCTGGAAGAGCTGCAACTGTTTTAAGACCTACTGAAGCATTAGGTGCCCCACAAACGATTTGGACCGTCTTCCCATCGTTGATTTCTACTTGACAGATATGTAAATGGTCACTATCTGGATGATCAATCATTTCTTTAATTTGCGCCACAACAAATGTAGGTTCAATATTATTAACAAGAGAGTCTTCGAATCCTTCTTTCAGTAGTTCTGCATTAAGGATTTTAATATCTTGATCAGATAAAGTTACTCGACCTACTCCCTCAATAGCAATTAAACTTGACACTTCAAAGATATTCCAAGCAACTGTTTCTTTACTATCTTGCAGATAGACGCGTGCTACTTGTCCGCGACGATCAACATCTAGCTTAGCTCCTTGACTATCCTTAACAATAACCATTAAGGTATCACCAACATGCTCTCTATTATAAGTAAAAATCATTTATTCTCCTTTAAATTTTGCTATTTTCTGTCTTATTTATGGTTAATTTCAGCGAGAAATTTAGTAATTTCAGCCTTTGTTTTGCGATTCTTATTAACCAAACGACCCAGTTCCTGACCATTTTCCACAACAACGAAACTCGGAATCCCAAAAATATTCCACTGCTGAGCTAATTCTATATAGTCATCACGATTAACACGTACAAAGACAAAATCTGAGAAGTCTTTTTCAATTGATGGCATTACTGGATATATAAATTGACAATCTGGACACCAATCTGCTGTAAAAAAGAAAACAACTTTCTTAGTGCTATCAATATAGGCTGCTATTTCTTCATAAGATTCTGGTAAAATCATTTGCTCACCTCCACATAATCAAGAACACCTTGACGATAAATGAATTCGAAAATTCTGCCATCTTCCAAGACAAGACCACCACTGGTCATTTTAATATCAGATTCAAATTCATTAAAATAAAATACCTGAATATCACCCATCTGACTAAAAAATTCTCTTAAGGTCTGAGTGATTTGCTGACGTTTATAATCTGTTACTTTTTTAGTTAGGGTATAACCAGCAGCTGCTAGTAAACCCACACCAGCAAGGCCAGTCCCAAATAAGATTTTTTTATTTTTCATAACTGTTATTATACCATACCCCCCGGAATTAGACACAGGAATTGATGGAATAAATCCACATAACAGTTATGAAAAAAAACAACTTATTCCTTGTGGTATAATAGGATGACATTGTCTTAAGATACCATTATGGTTAATCATTCAAACAGAAAGAAAAAACATGAAAGAAAAATTATTAGTACCTGCTTTAAATTGTTTGCTAGGTCTACTCTTCCTAGGTGATCACTGGTTTTTATTTCGTCTTCAAAATGGAGAACTTTTTGCTATTGTAACGCTAATACTGCTTTGCACAGCTTCATTTTTAATCAATAAGAATCACCCCAAAAATTTGACTTTGATTTCTATGATTATCACTTTTCTAGCCGTATTATCTCTCCTATCTACCTTTTTATTAGCTTAAGCCGATAAACATTATCTCCGTTGTATTCAACCCAGTTTTCACTATAACAGGCTTTGTCAGTCATAACAGTCTTCTGGTAGTACTTGATATTCTTTTTGAAAGTCTTTATATTGACTGAAACCTGTTCTGTTCTTTATTTTTAATTAAAAGGTGCTAAAATAGTATTTGTAGAATTGAGGTAATTATGTCAGATTTATTTAACAAAATTAAAACCGTAACTGAGCTTGATGGGATTGCTGGCTATGAACACAATATCCGCAACTTCCTTCGTCAAGAAATAACTCCTTTAGTTGATCAAGTTGAGACAGACGGACTTGGTGGAATTTTTGGAGTTAAAAATACTCATGAGACTAATGCTCCTAAAGTCATGGTTGCTGCCCATATGGATGAAGTCGGCTTTATGGTTAGTCATATTCAGCCAGATGGAACATTTCGTGTACTTGAGGTTGGAGGATGGAATCCCCTAGTAGTCAGCTCACAACGCTTTACCCTCTACACACGTTCTGGTGATGCTATTCCTGTTATATCAGGCTCAGTTCCTCCTCACTTTCTTCGTGGACAAAGCGGTGGAACGACATTACCCAAAATTAGTGACATTGTTTTTGATGGAGGATTCACAGATAAAAATGAAGCTAAAAGCTTTGGCATTGCTCCTGGCGATATCATTGTTCCTAAATCTGAAACCATTTTAACTGCAAATCAAAAACATATTATGTCAAAAGCTTGGGATAATCGCTATGGTGTGCTTATGGTGACCGAATTGCTAAAAAGCTTAAAAGATCAAAGCCTTAGCAACACACTTATTGCTGGGGCTAATGTTCAAGAAGAAGTCGGACTTCGTGGCGCACATGTTTCAACAACTAAATTCAACCCAGATATCTTCTTAGCTGTCGATTGTTCCCCAGCTGGAGATATTTATGGGGAACAAGGCAAAATAGGAGAGGGAACCTTAATCCGTTTTTATGATCCCGGACATATCATGCTTAAAGATATGAGAGATTTCTTGCTTACAACAGCTGAAGAAGCAGGTATAAAATACCAATATTATGCTGCAAAAGGTGGTACCGATGCTGGGGCTGCTCACCTAAAAAATAGTGGTATTCCTTCTACAACTATCGGTGTCTGTGCACGCTACATTCATTCTCATCAAACACTCTACGCTATGGATGATTTTCTGCAAGCACAAGCTTACCTTCAGGCCATCGTTAACAAATTAGACCGCTCGACGGTGGATATTATTAAAGGTTATTAAGATAGAAAGGATGGGAGTTTCATAAGGTAGACACATTTTAGTATCTCCTTTCATCCCCATATCAACATTATGAAAATTGGAATTATCGGCGTTGGAAAAATGGCCAGTGCAATTATTCAAGGCCTCAAACAAACCCAACATGACATTGTCATATCCGGATCTTGCTTAGAGCGTTCAAAAGAAATTGCAGAAAGACTTGATGTTACTTACGCCGAATCTCATCAGTCATTAATCAATCAAGCTGATATTATCATGTTAGGTATTAAACCTCAACTATTTGAAAAGGTTCTTCTTCCACTTGATATCACAAAACCAATCATCTCAATGGCAGCAGGAATCTCCTTAGCGCGTTTAAGCCAATTAACTCGTTCTGATTTACCATTGATTCGTATTATGCCAAATATTAACGCACAAATACTTCAAAGTTGCACAGCTATTTGTTACAACAATCATGTATCGGATGAGTTACGACAATTAACCAAAGAAATTACGGATAGTTTTGGAAGTAGCTTTGATATAGCAGAAACCAATTTTGATACCTTCACTGCTCTAGCAGGTTCTAGCCCTGCCTATATCTATCTATTTATAGAAGCCTTGGCTAAAGCAGGTGTAAAATATGGATTTCCAAAAGAACAAGCACTCTCTATTGTAGGACAGACTGTCTTAGCTTCTAGTCAAAACCTATTACAAGGACAAAATAGCACCTCTGACTTAATCGACAACATTTGTAGCCCAGGCGGAACTACTATTGCTGGCCTTTTAGACTTAGAAAAAAATGGTCTGACGCATAGTGTTATTTCTGCTATTGATGCTACTATTGAGAAAGCAAAAAAACTTTGAGCAAATTGCTCAAAGTTTTTTTAGTTATTCATCATTGTACTGATTAACACACTATAAGCAAGAGCATTGTTAATAAAATGAATCATTATACTATATTCTAAGTGCTCAGTTTTATAATAAACAAAAGATAAAATAGCACCCATCCCAGCATAAATAATAAAACTACCTATATCAGAAGGAGAATGAATAAGAGCAAAAGCTAAAGTACCGATGACAAAACCCCATTTTTGATGTTTCGCAAAAAGTTCTTTAGGGATAATATAGCGAAATATAATTTCTTCCATAATCGGGGCACCAATTATGGCAAAAATTAACATCAAAGCTAGTGGAAGTTGCTTTGTTAATTCCATAATTACTGTTTGATTTGCTGTATCTTTAACCCCTTGCATAGTCATAATGAGGTAACCAATAATTTGTGGAACCCTCAATGATAACCAACCTAATAAAATAGTAACTAATGCTTTCCTTGTCAATAATACTTTCCATCTGATTATTTGTTTAACCTTAGCATAATAAAGGAAAAGAGCAATAATAAGTAATTCTAAGCCAATTAACAATATACTAGTAAAAGGCGTTTGATAGTGATTCTTTAGGAGCCACACAGCCAATATAGGAACAAGTTGATTAATAACTAAAAATGCTATTAGCAAAGCTAAAATTTTGCCTTTTTTAATAATAAATGACACAAAAACCTCCAAAATAAATTATTAACTTTTTTCTATCATAACATATTTTCAAATCTTATAGACTTATCTCACAATAACTTCTGTAAAATAAAGTAAATTAATAAATAACCGTGTAAAACAAAAGAGAGTATCAATAGCAAGAACTTTGCATAGGAAAAAGTTATACCAAACCAGACATTAATCAGGCACAATACCACTAAAACAAGGACAGATAAAAGAAAAAGAAGTCGACAAGACATATTAGCAATAAATTGATTATGCTCATCAAAAACTTTGGTATAGTAATGTTGAAATCGCTTTTCACTAAATGTTATCACCAAAAAATAAAAACTTCCTGCAAATAAGGCAATACCTGAACCAAAGGAAAAACCTTTAGTAAAATTAGATTCAAAGGTATGTAGAAATGATGATACTATCATAATCAAACTACATACACTAAAAACAAAAGACAAAACTCTCATATATACTTTGTAATCCTTCGGAGATACTTTACTATTGGGTGACAATAATCCTTTTATTAACTAGAATACTACTTTCTAAAACTTCAATTTAATCATCAGCTATTATATCGTTTTCTTCAATGAAGCATAGCGATAAATAGCAAAAATAGACATCGCAATACTAATACTAATAGTAATGATAAAAACATATTGCTGGTAAACGTTTGGTGGACAAAAATCAATAGTCCACTTCCTTGACATATTACAGATTAACTTTTAACCTTTTGTCTTTTGTGGACTGTATTTTTCCATTAAAATCCTATCCTCCTTCACTTTCTGTATAAATAAAAACTTCCTCAATTTGTTTATCAAAATAACGCGCTATCTTAAATGCTAGCTCCAAAGATGCCGTGTATTTCTCTTTTTCTAGAGAAATAATAGTTTGCCTAGTAACTCCAAGTGCAACTGCAAGTTCTGCTTGACTTAATTTCCTAGATTTTCGTAACTTTTGTAGAGAATTTTTCATATCTTACACCTTTTTTGTATAGTTAACTTTACATTTATAGTGTAGTTAACTATACATTTTTTGTCAAGTACATTTTACATACCTGTTCAAAAAACAAAAAAGTTGATAGTTAAACTATCAACTTTTCTGGTCTTATCAATTTTTTGATAACTTATTTAGCTTTAAGGCGCTCAACGTCACGCGCAATCATTAATTCTTCATCAGTAGGAATAACTAAAACCTTCACTTTTGAATCTGGTTTTGTGATATCTCCAAAATAACCAAAAACATTTTTTTCTGGATCAAGTTCAATGCCAAACCATGATAATCCTGCGATAACATCTTGACGCATTAATGGCGCATTTTCTCCCATACCTGCAGTAAAAATAATAGCATCCGCGCCATTTAATACTGCCAAGTATTGTCCAATAAATTTCTTAATACGGTCAATAAAGACATTATAGGCTAACACTGCATTTGGATCTTTACTTTGAAGACCTGCTTCAATATCTCGCATATCACTTGAAGTGCCTGATACTCCAAGCAATCCTGATTGTTTGTTAAGCATATTAACAACAGCTGCTGCATCTTCCAATTCTGGATCATTAGCTACAAGATAAGGGATAATCGCAGGATCAATATCTCCTGAACGTGTTCCCATCATTGGTCCTGCAAGTGGTGTGAATCCCATTGATGTATCAATAGACTGTCCATGATAATTTGCTGTAATAGAAACACCATTACCCACATGTGCTGTGATTAATTTTAATTCTTCTAAAGGACGTCCTAATTGCTTAGCTGCTTCTTGGGCAACGTATTGGTGGCTTGTCCCGTGTGCACCGTATTTACGTACTTTATAATCAGTATAGTACTTTTGTGGGATTGGATATAAGTAGGTATGAGGTTGCATTGTTGTATGGAAGGCTGTATCAAATACACATACACTCGTGATATCTGGTAAGATTTCTCTAAACGCACGAATCCCTGCTGCAGCTGCTGGGTTGTGGAGTGGAGCTAAAGCTGATAATTCTTCAACCTGTTCTACAACTTTATCATCTACTAAAGCAGACTCTTTAAAATATTCACCACCAGCAACGACACGATGACCAACACCTGTAATTTCATTAAAGTTTTTGATAATACCATGTTTTGTTAGATCTTCTAAAAGAATTTTAACAGCTTGGGTATGATCTACGATATCTAAAATTTGTTCATCTTTTTTATCGTCAAATTTTACAGTCGAAATAGAATCTTTCAAACCAATACGTTCGATAATCCCTTTGGCAACTACTTTCTCCTCTGGCATTTCATATAATTGCCATTTCAAACTTGAACTTCCAGCATTAATTGCTATTGTTTTTGACATAATTTACCTCTCTAAAGCGTTTTCACAATCTCTATTCTATCATATTTTTTGAGTAATGACTATTTTCTCTTCTCCATTTTTGAAAATTTTCAATGAAGTTTGCCATATTCTCACGATTTTGCAAATCTGTCAGCGGATATACAAAGGTTTCTGGTTTTTGTTCTGCTTGCTTCTTGAGAACAAATATAGATTTCGCATTTTGACGACTTCCAAAAATAGTTTCTGGTAGAGTTAAAACGGCAATGACATCTGCATATCCTTTTAACCACTCCTTCAGCAAATCACTTTGTGGACTTGTTAAAAGGTTTTCGGGTGCTAAAAATATAGCGATTCCATCTTTTTTCAAATATTTAAGAGATTGCTCCATCAATAGATGGTGAGCATAGGTGTGCTCTTTAGAACTTGATACAGCATATCGTTTAGCAATATCATCATTAGGATAATAGCCAACTGGTAAATCACTAATGATTACATCGCTTTCTTTCAAAATTTGTGGTCTAACAGCATCCTCTTGGATAAATTGGACACTACAACCTATAATTTCAGCAATGCTTGCTGATAGATCAATCAAAAGATCATCAACTTCAATGCCCATATAATTTAACTCTTTCGAGCTGTTATTGAGGAGAGTCTGAGCTAAATTCCCAGTTCCACTTCCAATTTCCAAGACATCCACTGTCTCTTGACTCGTTAATTCTTCCAAAAGAAATAACAAGATAAAACCAATACTATCTGGCGTAAACTGATGATTAGCTTGTAATTGCTCTGTTTGCGCAGATTTGATAAAAATGAACTGGAAAGTGCGACGCCATTCTTCTTGACTTAAGTCAAGTTGACGTAATTTTTGGTTATTCACCACAACAATATCTAAATCACAACTTGAACCAAGGTAATAAGAGTTCTGTTCAATTAAGGCATCATAAATATGAGTTTTTAATTGATTCTCAATCGTTTGGATATTTTCTAAAATCAGCTCATAGGCTGTCTCAATTTTTTCAAAATTCATGATTTCCTCCAGAATTTATCATAACAAAAAAGACAGCATCTGAAAAGAGAAGCAAACAAAAATCCTGTTTTTAAGCAAAACCTTGTCTTACTAATATTTCATCACTGTATATTTTTAATGTTTATGGCTTGCTTTATTATCATTAGACTTGAGAGGTACTTGGAGAGTGTCTATTTTACGATAAAACTTATGGTTATAGTTTCCTCCCTTATCCAATGTAACCTTAACTTGTAAATAGTTCCCTTCTTGGAGGTATGAAGCATATCCTCCTGTAAAATAACATTTTCCTGATATGGAGTCACCTTCTATTGTTTTATAAGCTAACTGCGCTGTTAAATAAGCTTTACTTGCTTCAATTTGGCTATGATACTGTCTTTCTGTTGCCAATATTCTTGCTAGATAAAACTGTAAGACGAGTGTAAATACAGCAGCCAATACAATAGCTTGCAAAAGGATACCAGCTTTAAGTTTCTTCTTTAAAATCATAGTAAAATGTCCTTTTTAACCCGTCCTTAAAATAAAAAACAAGTTTTACCATACTTTTGGTTTGACTCATTTGACAATTGTCTAACCCATAAACCATTGGTTGATAACCTCGACCATCATAACCTGTCTTACGGAAATCATCTTTATTAGATTTGCCAAAGGTTACAATCTTATCTTGCTTACGTAAATAAAGTTTGTTCTGTCTTAAATATTCCAGATGAGCGCCTTCAAATTCTGCATTTAGTTGCTGAGTTAATAACACCCATTCAGACTGACTGGAAGAAGACATCACTACTATCTGTTGAGCCAACAATTTTGTCAGTCCTTGATAAACTAGTAAAGCTCCTGTAATTGTAACCAATGCTACCAAACATTCTAAAAGCGTAAATGCTTTAACCCTTAACTTTTGATACGTGCAAAATTTCCTTATTACCTTCAAAGAGCGCAATTTTATTTTTACTTTCTTCAATACGAATATTAACACCATTTGCTTCTAATATTTTTTGATCAGTTTGCATAGCCATTCTAGCTAATATCAATACTTCTTGCTCATGTTGCCTTCTTGCAATATGAGATTGTTGACGATTGATTTCACTTATTACTAAACTTGTAATAGTAACTAAAATAGCTAATCCCACTAGGCTTTCCAGTAAAATATAGGCTCTAATTTTCTTTCTTACGATAGTTACCACTTCCTATATATAATTGATACGTGACAGTTTTTCTATAACATTCAAATTGAATTTTTGCCAAGCTTGAATTCCCTCCATTAGCGTCAAATGCAAGTGTGTCACTTTTGACTACTTTTACAGTTTTAGGTAAATAAAGTCTCTCATAAGTATTTTCGAGATAATTATGAGAGATTGTAAGGGTTTGTTTCTTCTGACCAAATGCACTCAATTTCTGAGTATCTCTATAAAGATGTTCAAAGGATATGAAGAAAATTGTTTCTTCAACCTGCCTAAAAATATTATTAAATGATGTTGAAAATACTAACGTCATAAATGCCACTACTGATAATGCAATAAGGCTCTCCAAAACAGTAAATGCTTTAACTTGAAATTTTCTGAGAACCATTGGAACTGTCTTTATAATAATCTAAATAGGCTTTTTCTTGCTTTTCAGTAATATATCCTCCAGATTTTAGAGTGGATAAACTAGCTTTTCTACCTGTTTCTTGCAGTTCAAAAAGTTCGGCTTGACTTTCTACAACCTTGACAACAGCGGCATTTCCAGTTCTTGTGACACTTTCCTTTTGTTTTGATAAATTGGGTACAAACAATAACAACAAGACCGAAATAATGATCAAAACAACTAACATTTCTAAAAGTGTAAATGCTTTAACCTTCTTATCCTTACATTTTAACAATAAATTTTTCATGATAATATCTCCATATTTTGATACATTGGTAACAGCATTGCTGCATAAATCATAACAATGATAAGAGCTACAAAAATAAAAATAACGGGTTGGATTAACTGGGTCGCTCTAGCTAATTTTGTAAAAAAATCCTCCCACTTCTCATCAGCATATATATCTAACTCTGTTCCTAATTTCGCCTTAACTTGACCATATTCAATCATTAAACTAAGCTCAGTTAAGAAAAACGGATAGTCTAATACTTTTTGGTGAAATGCTTTACCTGATAGAAAACCTTCTTCCATGTCATACCCTATTTCCCTAAAAAGTTTGGATTTCTGATTTTGCATTACTTTAACAATTTGGTCCAATTCAACACCTTGACTTAATAAATTTCCCCACTCACGGGCATAGTAAGCAGTTAAATAAAGCTTAACATATGATCCAACTAAGGGAATTGTTGTTAAAAAACAAGCTACTTTAATGCGCGACAATCGCTTTTGAATAATATAAAATATTAAACTAAAAATAAGTACAACTGCTAAAAGTAATAAGAAAATATTCGGCACATTTGTAATCAGTCTAGTTGCAAAATTATTTTCTCCTAATTGGGGCATTAAATAATTCCTAAGGCCAATCATAATTAGCACCAGAAAAGACAATAATATCAATGGGTAAGCAGCTACTTCTATTACTTTTTTTCTAACTAACAAAAGATTAGCTAAATAAGACTCAATCTTTAGTAGGCTCCTTGAAATGTTACCATGCAAATCAGCTAATGCAACCTGTGTGATAACAGTGTCAGAAAAACCTAACTCTCCTAACATTTTTGATAAATCTTTTCCCTCTAATAATGCCTTATTCATCCTATCTGTATAACAATCAGACAATAACTTACTCCTCTTTAAGAAGGTGACCATATCAGTTAAAGAAAAACCACTAGCAAAAAGATTATTAAAAAGTTGGACTACTTTCCGTTGTTTCTTGAGGGATAATTTTTTCGACTTGTGCCTGTTTCTTACTGATATGTCCTTCTTCAGCCAAGATATCCACTTGTCTATTCCACTTGTCTGATGAGTGTTTTTTAAAGTTACCTGTCTCAAAGTCAATTAGGCTTCCTCCTCCAATTAAACGTTGATATGCTATTAATTTTAGACTATTTTCTAACTCTTGATAGTTAACCCCTAATTCTATAAGCCTATCATAGACTCCGGGAATACTTTTAGCATGAATAGTAGAAAAAACCATCACTCCCGTTAAACTTGCACGAATAACAGCACGAGCCGTCGCTTGATCTCTAATCTCTCCGATAATTAAAATATCTGGACGATGCCGTAAAGACAGTTTGATTAAAGCATCATAAGTCATTCCAATATCCTCATTCAATTGGAGTTGTAACATCTTGTCATTCTTGATTTCTACCGGATCTTCAATCGTGATAATTTGCTTATTTTTAAATACTTCTGAAGCGAATTGATACATGAGAGTTGTTTTACCACTCCCCACAGGGCCGGAAAAAAGATATAGCCCTCTTGTACCCAGTACTTCCTTCATTTGCTTTATATTATCAAACCAATATTTTAAGTCCTGATGACCTGAATACAAAATACGAATAACTAAAGATTCTTGACCACGATAATCTCCCACACTCGATAGTCGTAATGAAATCAGTCTTCCCTCTGACAGTTCATAGTCACAAGAACCTAATTGACTTCGTCTTTTTTCTCCAACGTTCATGCCTGCCACAAATTTAAAGTGACTAATAAGACTAGCCATCCTATTAAACTCAAAAACATCAATAAACCGCCTTTCATCATCAATACGCATATAGAGTTCATAACAATCACCTTTGGGAATGATATAAATATCTTGAGCATTTACTTCTACTGCCTGATGAATGACGTGCTTTGCTAATGATTGAACCATCCCGTACCTCCTTAACCATATATTCGAAAATAAAATAAAAAAATCTCACCAATTGGTGAGATTTTTTCAATGATTTCTTGGGGGGTAGTAACATAAATATTATGAAGCAGAGGCTGAACAAACCTATTATATCCCCATAAAAACTATCTAACTTTTTTAAACTACTTTTAATTACAAATTTAAAGAACATGCCGATGGCAACTCAGCTATCTTATTAAATACTTCAAATCGCTCAATAGATTCTTCCTTAGGAATTTCTTGCCATTCTTTCAATAACATTAAGGAATGATACTGTTGGAGGTACTCATCACATTCTTCACACCAACGTTTTTCTTTTATACTCCAAAACGTTGCCAACAAACTAGACTTACTTTGAAAATAAGGCCACTTTTCCTGTCCCCTATCCCACTCCTCTTGAAAATAGAGCAAAGCTTCTGATAAGGTATCATACTCAGCAATTTCAGTAATATCTTCTTCCCAACCTTCAATAAACCACCAAGGTTCCCAATCACCAAACATTTTTACAACTTGATACATAATACACTTCCTTTAGAGAGTATTATATAAAAAATAAGAATAAAATAAAAAATATCTGCTCATTCCAAATTCTTGTAAAAAAAGAACCTGAGTTAAACTCAAGTTCTTTTTGATTAATCTTCTGTTGTAGGTGTTGATACTTCCGTAACTTCTGCATCAACAGGAGTTCCTTCAATAATCTCAACTTCATTAACAGCAAGTGGTTCAATATTACGGTAACGAGCCATACCAGTACCCGCTGGAATGATTTTACCGATAATAACATTTTCTTTAAGACCAAGTAAGTGATCTTTCTTACCACGGATAGCAGCATCTGTAAGAACACGTGTTGTTTCTTGGAAGGATGCAGCTGATAAGAATGAATTAGTTTCAAGGGAAGCCTTAGTAATACCCATAAGGACAGGACGGCTTGTCGCAGGGATACCACCGGAAATAACAATATCTTTGTTAGCATCTGTAAAGTCTGAAATATCCATAAGTGTACCTGGAAGAAGATCTGTATCTCCTGGATCCATGACACGAACTTTACGGAGCATCTGACGAACCATTACCTCAACGTGTTTATCTCCGATTTCTACCCCTTGGCTACGGTAAACTTTTTGTACTTCAGCAAGTAGGTACGTTTCAACAGATAAAGTATCACGAACTTCAAGGAGACGTTTTGGTTGGATAGACCCTTCAGTTAAGGCCGCACCACGAGCTACTTCATCACCAACTTCAACTTTCATACGTGCTGTAAATGGAACAACGTATTCTCCCTCACCTGTCTGACCTTTAACGAATACTTTCTTAGTACGTGTTGAAGAGTCTTCTTCAATTGCAACGACTTCACCCTTAACTTCAGTAATGACTGCCTCACCTTTAGGGTTACGTGCTTCAAAGATTTCTTGGATACGTGGAAGACCTTGTGTAATATCAGTATTTGAAGCAACACCACCGGTATGGAAGGTACGCATTGTAAGCTGTGTCCCTGGTTCACCGATAGATTGAGCTGCAATAGTACCAACTGCTTCACCAACCTCAACAGCATCACCTGTTGCCAAGTTAATACCGTAACAGTGACGACAAACACCATGGCGAGTGTTACATGTAAATACTGATCGGATAGTTACTTCCTCAACGCCGGCTTTAACAACTTTAGCAGCCATATCTTCAGTAATTAAGGTATCCGCACCAACAAGAATTTCACCTGTCTCAGGATGTTTGATTGACTTCTTAGTATAACGTCCTATCAAACGCTCTTCAAGTGTCTCAGTAACCTCTTTACCATCTGTAATTGCTGTGATTGTCAAACCGCGGTCTGTTCCACAGTCATCTTCACGAATAATAACATCTTGGGCAACGTCAACCAAACGACGAGTAAGGTAACCTGAGTCGGCTGTCTTAAGGGCCGTATCAGTCATACCTTTACGCGCACCGTGAGTTGAGAAGAACATTTCCAAAACACTAAGACCTTCACGGAAGTTTGATAAGATTGGCAATTCCATGATACGTCCGTTAGGAGCAGCCATCAAACCACGCATACCGGCAAGTTGTGAGAAGTTTGAGATGTTACCACGAGCTCCTGAGTCCATCATCATAACGATAGGGTTCTTTGGATCTTGTGTCTCAATAAGACGTTTTTCAAGTGCTTCTTTAGCTTCACGCCATGTTGTTGTAACAGCAACATAACGATCTTCTTCAGTCATCAAACCTCGACGGAAAGCTTTATTGATATCTTCAACTCTGTGGTGAGCTGCATCAATAATCTCAGCTTTATTGTCAATAACTGGGATATCAGCAATACCCACAGTCAAACCAGCAAGTGTTGAATGATAATATCCAAGATCCTTCAAACGGTCAAGGAAAGCAGAAGTTTCTGTTGTACGGAAACGTTTAAAAGTTTCTGCGATAATATTACCAAGATTTTTCTTCTTAAAGGGAATATTAATCTCTAAATTATCAATAACTGCTTGAATATCCTGACCTGGCTCTAAGAAGTATTTATCTGGAGTTTTTTCTGTCAAGTTTGCATTATTAGGTTCAATTAAGTACGGTAAATCTTCAGGCATGATATCGTTGAAGAGAATCTTACCAACTGTTGTAACCATGATTTTATGTTTTTGCTCTTCTGTCCAAGGCTTATTCGGCATTGAATCAACAGCGATACCAACACGTGTATGTAAATGAACATAACCATTTTGATATGCCATAACTGCTTCGTCATGATCTTTGAAAATCATGCCTTCACCTTCACGACCAGCATCTTCCATAGTCAGGTAGTAATTTCCTAAAACCATGTCCTGAGATGGTGTTACGACTGGCTTACCATCTTTAGGGTTAAGGATGTGCTCTGCAGCAAGCATCAAAAGACGAGCTTCTGCTTGGGCTTCTTCAGACAATGGAACGTGGATGGCCATTTGGTCTCCATCAAAGTCAGCATTGTAGGCCTCACATACAAGTGGGTGAAGACGAAGCGCCTTACCATCAATAAGGACAGGTTCAAACGCTTGGATACCTAATCTGTGAAGAGTAGGTGCTCGGTTTAGAAGTACTGGGTGCTCTTTAATAACTTCTTCTAAGATGTCCCAAATTCGTTCGTCCCCACGTTCAACCATACGTTTAGCTGCTTTAACGTTCCCTGCGAGGTCACGAGCAACGATTTCACGCATTACAAAAGGTTTGAAGAGCTCAATAGCCATTTCACGTGGTACACCACATTGGTACATTTTAAGTGTTGGACCAACAGCAATAACGGAACGTCCAGAGAAGTCAACACGTTTACCAAGCAAGTTTTGGCGGAAACGACCTTGTTTACCTTTAAGCATATGGCTTAATGATTTCAAAGGACGACTACCTGGTCCGGTAATTGGACGACCACGACGACCATTGTCGATAAGCGCATCAACAGCTTCTTGTAACATACGTTTTTCATTTTGAACGATGATGCCAGGAGCATTTAATTCCAACAAACGTGCCAAACGGTTGTTACGGTTAATAACACGGCGGTAAAGGTCATTCAAGTCTGATGCCGCAAAACGACCACCATCTAATTGAACCATCGGACGAAGATCCGGTGGGATAACCGGTAAAATGTTAAGAACCATCCATTCTGGTTTATTTCCAGATTTTTTAAAGGCATCTAACACATCCAGACGACGAACTGCTTTCACACGTTTTTGACCTGTCGCTGATTTCAACTCCTCTTTAAGAACTGCGATTTCTGCATCTAAATCAACGCGTTTAAGAAGATCTTGAATGGCTTCAGCACCCATTTTAGCAACAAACGAACCGTAACCGTACTCTTGAAGTTTTTCACGGTATTCACGCTCAGTAAGGAGTGACTTCGGTTCTAATGGTGTGTCCATTGGATCGATAACAACATAAGCCGCAAAATAAATAACTTCTTCAAGGGCACGAGGACTCATATCCAACGTGAGTCCCATACGCGATGGGATACCTTTGAAATACCAGATATGAGATACTGGTGCTTTTAACTCGATATGTCCCATACGTTCGCGACGAACTTTTGCACGAGTTACTTCAACGCCACAACGGTCACAAATGATTCCTTTGTAACGAATACGTTTGTATTTTCCACACGCACATTCCCAATCTTTTGTTGGACCAAAAATAACTTCATCAAAAAGTCCTTCACGTTCTGGTTTCAATGTGCGGTAGTTGATTGTTTCAGGTTTTTTAACTTCACCATAAGACCATGAACGGACCTTACTTGGTGATGCTAATGTGATTTGCATACTTTTAAAACGATTTACGTCAACCACTAGTTTTACCTTTCTTCGATTTATCATCATACTAGCCCAGCTAGGATTTCAATAAATCCTAGGACTAGCATTGCATATCAATTCTATATTCGCTTCTAGTTATAAACTAGATAAATTTAATCTTCTTGAACGACTTCAGATACTTGTTCAGCTTGTTTTTCTTCAGCTTCTTGTTTCACACGCGCTTTTTCAAGGTCATCAACGTGCATCACATCATCATCTTCACCTTCATCAAGATCACGGAGTTCAACTTCGTTGTCATCTTCATCAAGGACACGCATATCAAGACCAAGTGATTGCAATTCTTTTACAAGAACACGGAATGATTCTGGAACACCTGGTTTTGGAATTGGCTTACCTTTTGTGATCGCTTCATAAGCTTTAAGACGTCCTGTAACATCATCAGATTTGTATGTTAAAATTTCTTGAAGAACATTTGAAGCTCCATAAGCTTCAAGCGCCCAAACCTCCATCTCACCAAAACGTTGTCCACCAAATTGAGCTTTACCTCCAAGTGGTTGTTGAGTAACAAGTGAGTATGGTCCTACTGAACGGGCATGAAGTTTATCATCAACCATGTGGTGAAGTTTGATCATGTACATGACACCAACTGACACACGGTTATCGAATGGTTCACCAGTACGACCATCATAAAGAACAGTCTTAGCATCTGAATCCATACCTGCTTCTTGAACAGTTTCCCAAAGGTCTTCTGAAGAAGCCCCATCAAAGACTGGCGTTGCAATATGAATACCTAAATTACGAGCAGCCATACCTAAATGAAGCTCCATAACTTGTCCGATATTCATACGTGATGGCACCCCAAGTGGGTTCAACATGATATCAACTGGCGTTCCATCTGGTAAATAAGGCATATCTTCAACAGGAACAATACGTGAGACGACACCTTTGTTTCCGTGACGACCGGCCATCTTATCACCGACTTTGATTTTACGTTTTTGAGCGATATAAACGCGGACAAGCATATTAACACCTGATTGCAATTCATCACCATTTGCACGAGTAAAGATTTTAACGTCACGAACTACTCCATCGCCACCGTGAGGTACACGTAGTGAAGTATCACGAACTTCACGTGATTTATCACCAAAAATGGCATGCAAGAGACGTTCTTCAGCAGATAAGTCCTTTTCACCCTTAGGCGTTACCTTACCAACAAGAATGTCACCTTCTTTTACCTCAGCACCAATGCGGATGATTCCCATTTCATCGAGATCACGTAGTGAATCTTCACCAACATTTGGAATTTCACGAGTAATTTCTTCAGGCCCAAGCTTTGTATCACGCGTTTCAGATTCGAATTCTTCCAAGTGAACAGATGTATAGACGTCTTCTTTCACAAGGCGCTCACTCATGATAACGGCATCCTCGAAGTTATAACCTTCCCAAGTCATATAAGCAACAACTGGGTTTTGTCCAAGAGCCATTTCACCATTTTCCATAGATGGTCCGTCGGCGATAAAATCACCTTTTTCAACGAGATCACCAACTTTAACTAAGGTACGTTGGTTATAAGCAGTACCTGAGTTTGAACGGCGGAATTTTTGAACATGATAAACATCAAGAGAACCATCTTCGCGACGCACTTCAACTTTTTCAGCATCTGAAAAAATAACACGACCGTCATGTTTAGCAATCACAGCTGCACCTGAATCGTGGGCTGCTTGATACTCCATACCAGTACCAACATATGGTGCTTTTGGATCAATCAATGGCACAGCCTGACGTTGCATGTTGGCACCCATCAAGGCACGGTTAGAGTCATCATTTTCCAAGAAAGGAATACATGCTGTTGCGACAGCAACTACTTGCTTAGGTGACACGTCAACAAAGTCAACAATGCTTGAAGGAAACTCTTGGTTATTACCTTGATGACGACCCATAACGATTTCTTCTGCAAATGTACCGTCTTCGTTAAGTTTAGAGTTGGCTTGTGCAACTGTAAATTCATCTTCTTCATCAGCAGTCAACCAAACAATTTCGTTCGTTACCGCACCAGTAGAACGATCTACTTTACGATATGGTGTTTGAATAAATCCATATTTATTGAGGTGTCCAAATGAAGATAAGTTATTAATCAAACCAATGTTTGGACCTTCAGGTGTTTCAATCGGACACATGCGCCCATAGTGGGTATAGTGCACATCACGAACTTCATATCCAGCACGGTCACGTGTCAAACCACCAGGTCCTAAGGCAGAGAGACGGCGTTTGTGCGACAATTCTGATAGAGGGTTGTGTTGGTCCATGAATTGTGACAGCTGTGATGAACCAAAGAATTCTTTAACAGCGGCAGTCACTGGACGAATGTTAATGATTTGTTGAGGTGTCAAGACTTCATTGTCTTGTACAGACATACGTTCGCGGACATTGCGTTCCATACGAGCAAGTCCAATACGGAATTGGTTCGCAAGCAATTCACCAACTGCACGAATACGACGGTTACCTAAATGGTCAATGTCATCTACCTTACCGAGACCCTCTGCAAGGTTTAAGAAGTATGACATCTCTGCTAAAATATCTGCAGGAGTTAAGGCACGAACTTTATCTTCAGGATTTGAGTTTCCAACAATAGTAACAACACGGTCTGGATCAGTTGGAGCAACAACTTTGAATTTTTGAAGAATAACTGGTTCAGTAACTACAGCATAATCATTTGGTGTGTAGACAAACTTGTTTAAGTCTCCATCGATATGCTCTGCAATTGAATCAATGACATCTCGTGTCATAACAGTGCCAGCTTCAACAAGAATCTCTCCTGTTTCACCATCAACTAAATTTTCAGCGATTGTTTGGTTCAATAGGCGTGTTTTAAGATTCAGTTTTTTATTAATCTTATAACGACCAACAGCCGCTAAGTCATAACGACGTGGATCAAAGAAACGTGCAACTAAAAGACTACGTGAGCTGTCTGCAGTTTTTGGTTCACCTGGACGAAGACGTTCATAGATTTCTTTAAGTGCTTCATCTGTACGAGAATCACTTGGATTTTTATGAATGTCTTTTTCAATAGTATTGCGAACAAGTTCACTGTCACCAAAGATGTCAACAATTTCATCGTCTCCAGAGAAACCAAGTGCACGGACTAGTGTTGTGAATGGAATTTTACGTGTGCGGTCGATACGTGTATAAGCAATATCTTTTGCGTCTGTCTCAAGTTCCAACCAAGCTCCACGGTTAGGGATAACAGTTGACCCATAACCAACTTTTCCATTTTTATCTACCTTATCATTAAAGTAAACACCAGGAGAACGGACTAATTGTGAAACAATGATACGTTCACCACCATTGATGATGAAAGTACCCATTTCAGTCATAATTGGAAAATCACCAAAGAAAACTTCTTGAGTTTTAATTTCACCAGTTTCTTTATTAACTAAACGGAAAGTAACAAAAATAGGTGCTGAGTAGCTAGCATCATGGATACGAGCTTCTTCCAAAGTATATTTAGGTTCTTTTAATTCATAACCAACAAATTCAAGATCCATAGTATCTGTAAAGTTTGAAATTGGAAGTACATCCTCAAATACTTCTTTCAAGCCAGCATCAAGAAAATCTTGGAATGAATCAGTTTGAATTTCAATTAAGTTTGGTAAATCAAGAACTTCCTTAATTCTTGAAAAGCTACGACGTGTACGGTGTTTTCCGTACTGAACTTCATGTCCTGCCAAGTTTTTAGCTCCTTTTTAAAGATAGAGTGACTAAGTTTTTATCTCATAAAACTTAGTGAGTTTATTTCATTTGCTCGCCTAACAAGAACAAGCTTATAGATGTCGTTTGCGGTAATTTTCAGAAAGTTTAAATATGTATTACAACAACCTTTTTTCTTAAAATTAAGCACAAAAAGAGCAGCTAAATCTCACTTTATCAAGTTGATTTAACTGCTGTATATCTAGGTCGGACAATATTTCAACCTAGACAGACGACAAATAGTTACATATATTATAACTTATTTTCACCAATAAATCAAGTTTTATTCTCTTGACTTCAAGGAAGCTTCTAGAATTTCAATTTGTTCATCAACACCCTTGAGTTTTAGCATAACACGATGATTTTTAAACATAGCATACTGGTGTTTTTCTAATTCTTTGAAAGAAGACTATACAAGAATTAAATCATATTATCTTGGAAAAAATAAAAGGAGAACAGATCACTCTATTCTCCTCAAATAAAACTATCAGTATCGTAAACCTGTTATCGTTTTCCACCCAAAGTAGACCAAGCTTTTTGATAATCACTATCAGTTCCCCCAATAGCAAAACGATAGGTCATCGTTCCAGGTCCATTTTTTGCCCAATAACTTGTTGTGCTTTCACCTCCAACAGTGATTCGACGACCGTTTACTGTTACTACACCTGGCTGTAAGCCTGTAGACTTAAGAACTTTAGCTTTTATAACGCTATCATCAAGTCTAAACCTTTCTGACTTACCAAAAGTATTGCCATCTGCATTATTAATAGCATTAACCAAGTGAGCCATATAATTAGCATTATTATTGTAACCTGTCAATTTCGCTAAAGAGGCATTATTATCATGTCCTGCCCATCCACCTAAAGTCACTTTAGGTGTAGAAAGCATCAACCAAACGTCAGAAGTTGAGTTAGTAGTACCCGTTTTTCCAATCCAATCTACCCCAGCTAAACCACTATTTAAACCTTGTAAGCGATTTTTAAAGGTTGTAGTCTTTCCGGAGTTAATTGGTCCATGTAATAGCTGCTGTAAGATAGTAGCTGTTGCTTTCGAAAAGACACGGACAGGTTTACTCTCGTGATTATAAATCACTTTCCCATTACTATCCTCTATACTTTCTATCATATACTGCTTATGATAAACACCACCATTTGCAATCATTTGATAAAGGTTTGTTTGCTGAGCAACTGACGTATCAATACCACCACCAAGTGGTAAACTTTCTATACCAAAGTTTTCAATTGGATAGTCTAATTTCTCCATATAGTTTTTTACATCAACGCCTCGATCTCGTAGCATCTTGTAAGTCCAGAAAGCTGGAATGTTCCAAGAAATGTCCAATGACTCTTGAAGGTTAACCATAGCAGTACCTTCTTCATCCGCATGCATAATCTTTTCGCCACTTGAATATGTCGTTGGATAATTTGAAAGAACACTACCACTGCCTAACATCCCTTGATCAATAGCAATTCCGTAAGGTAATATCGGTTTAATACTTGACCCTGGAGAGCGTGCCGTATCAAAAGCATGGTTATTTTGATTCTCACTATAGTTACGACCACCAATAAATCCTATAATAGCACCACTAGAATTGTCCGTTAGTACATTTCCCATTTGAACCTTGCCAGTACCATCATCTAACAACCCTCCGTATTGAGCTGCAGCATCCTGCATGGCTTGATAAACAGATTTATTGATAGTAGTTTTAATAGTATACCCTCCCTGTTGAATCTCTTCAATAGCGCGGTGTCTGTACGTCGCTCTAGTCTCGTCATTTTTTAAATCATGCTCTGAAACATTATCCTTTTTAATGAGGTAATTGTACATCACTTTTTGAGCTTCAGATAATGCCGAGTAGTAGAGATAATCATGATGATTTGTTGTCGCCACTGCAGGTTTGATAAAATCTTTTTTGATGTCATAATCTTTGTAGGATTTGTACTCATCTTTGGTTAAAGCTCTCGTTCTATACATATTGTATAACACATTTTTTTGGCGCTTTATACCAAAACTAAGATCTTTATCTGATTTCAACTGGGCATCTGCAGTATAAGGAGAATATACAATAGGGCTTTGCGGTAAACCTGCAAGGAAAGCTGCCTGAGGAATTGTTAAATCTTTTGCGGAAACTCCAAAAATCCCTTGTGCTGCTTCTTCAATACCTGCAATATTCTGTCCTTTGTTATTGCGACCAAACGGTGATACATTTAAATAATCTGATAAAATCGAATCCTTATCCATGTAACGCTCTAATGCTAGAGCATAGATAATTTCTTTTGATTTGCGTTTAAATGACGGATCATCTCCCAAAATTTGCTGCTTTAATAATTGTTGTGTCAGCGTTGAACCACCGCTACTCTCTCCAAACCCCAGAACAGATCCTGCTGCAGCACGTAGTACGGCTTTAGGAACTACACCTTTATGGTCATTGAAATTTTCGTCCTCTGTTGCAATGATAGCCTTTTTAATATTATCAGATATAGCATCCTTTGCCACTGGTGTACGTTGTAAATCAGTGTCAATCTCTGAAATTTGTGATTTATCAGAATAAGTTAACCTAGACACCCTAGTAAGTGTATTAACTTGTGTCACTAAACTATTTTTACTTGGTACTTTAACAGAGTCAACTTGACTAGCAAGATACCCTACTGCAAGTCCTACTCCGAGCATAACAAATAGTAAAATAATAACATAGATGAAATCTGATAAAAGCTTTACAATTCTTAAAAAAATAGAACCAAATTCAAGTGGTGTGTAATCACCTAATTTAGAACTATTCAACTTCTTATTACCTTTAAACATGAATAATACCTCATCCTACATTATATCAGATTTAATATAACTTGCATATCCTAAAGAGTTTTGATATAGTTGACATTGATACACAACAAGTTAATAATTAGGAGAAAAAGATGAATATTTTTGATGAACTCAAAGAACGTGGACTCGTTTTTCAGACAACTGACGAAGATGCTTTACGCAAAGCTCTTGAAGAAGGTTCTGTCTCTTACTATACTGGCTACGATCCTACGGCTGATAGCCTTCATCTTGGACATTTAGTTGCTATTTTAACCTCTCGTCGCTTACAACTTGCTGGTCACAAGCCTTATGCACTTGTGGGAGGCGCAACTGGACTTATTGGGGATCCTTCATTTAAAGATGTTGAGCGCAGTTTACAAACAAAGGAAACTGTAGTTAGTTGGGGTAATAAAATCCGCGGTCAATTATCTAATTTTCTAGAGTTTGAAACAGGTGATAACAAAGCTGTATTGGTAAATAATTATGATTGGTTCAGCAATATTAGTTTCATTGATTTCTTACGAGATGTTGGTAAATATTTTACTGTCAATTATATGATGAGTAAAGAATCTGTTAAAAAACGTATCGAAACAGGGATTTCCTATACTGAATTTGCTTATCAAATTATGCAAGGATATGACTTTTACGAATTAAATAAGAACTATAATGTCACTTTGCAAATTGGTGGTTCTGATCAATGGGGCAACATGACTGCTGGAACCGAACTTATTAGACGAAAATCAAATGGTGTATCTCATGTTATGACTGTTCCATTGATAACAGATTCTACAGGAAAAAAATTCGGAAAATCTGAAGGAAATGCTGTTTGGCTTGATGCTGACAAGACCTCTCCTTATGAAATGTACCAATTTTGGCTCAATGTTATGGATGCTGATGCCGTTCGCTTCCTTAAGATTTTTACATTCCTAAGCCTTAAAGAAATAGAAGATATACGTATTCAATTCGAGGAAGCACCTCACCAACGCTTAGCACAAAAAACACTAGCACGTGAAGTTGTAACTCTTGTTCATGGTGAAAAAGCTTATAAAGAGGCCGTTAATATCACGGAACAGCTATTTGCTGGCAATATAAAAGGATTGTCTGTTAAAGAGCTCAAACAAGGTTTACGTGGAGTACCAAATTATCACGTTCAGACGGAAGATAACCTCAATATCATAGACCTTCTAGTCACTTCAGGAGTTGTCAATTCTAAACGTCAAGCTCGAGAAGATGTCTCCAATGGAGCTATTTATATTAATGGAGATCGTATTCAAGATTTAGAATATACTATCTCAGAAAATGATAAGCTTGAAAATGAAATTACAGTCATTCGTCGTGGAAAGAAAAAATACTTTGTATTAAACTTTAAATAGACTTGAAGTGTAATCGATACTCTGACAATAATATTTCAAGACAATAAAAAGTGTAGTCAATTGACTACACTTTTTATTAATGAACAACATTCCTAAAGATACAACTTTTAAATTATAGTTATTATATATGACTACCTTATTTTTATTAAGAAATAACACCAAACAAACAGATTAGAATTTCTACCATAGAGTAAATAGTTATCGAAAAAATATACATATCTAATACCCACAATTTTTTCATAAAAACAACAAATATCGTCTGTCTAACCCCAACGAATTTATTCTAACCTTTACATGTTATAAATCAAGAAAATATGATTAGAATACCTTAACTTTGTAATCAAAATCAGCTAAAGAAATAATCCATTAAAAAATCTAATAAAATAACAAATTATATAAAAATTATTATGTAATAACAGTATATCTATAACATTTAACTTTAATAACTATCTAGTTAAATAACATAATATCCAAAAAAACATTAACTAGTTATGTTTTTTTATTACTTTTTCCCAATAAAATGATAAAATTATACTTGTGAAAGGCCTTCACAAATATCATTTAGAAGGGTTTAGGTTTATGAAATTATCTAAACAATTATACAAATCACTCCCACTATTAACTGTCGTGCTATGCGTTGGGGCATTACAACAGAATGTTGAAGCTAAGGCTAAACATTATAAGACGACATCCCATATTGAGACACAGTATGTAAGTACTTCTTCAACAAAAATCTTACCGTTTACTCATAATAAACAAATCAAGGTAGGTCCATTAGATAACTTAGGAAGAGCAACATATTCTCACATACAATTGAGGGATGCAGATGAGCCTAAGATAAAAAGAGAAAGACTGACGTATAATCCAACCGGTTGGCACAACTACAAATTTACTACTGAAAAGGGTAAAACAACTTGGCTTATGGACCGAGGTCACCTCGTTGGTTATCAATTTTCAGGAATGAACAATGTTCCTGAGAACCTAGTTACTATGACCAAATATCTAAATACAGGATTTAGCGAAAATAATCCTGATGGTATGTTATACTACGAAAATAGATTAGATAGTTGGTTGGCAAATCATAAAAATTTCTGGCTTGATTACAAAGTGACTCCAATATACGAAGGAAATAATTTAGTACCTAGCCGAGTTGAACTTCAGTATGTTGGAATTGATAAACAAGGAAAACTTCTAGAAATCAAATTAGGCGGCGGCAAAGAACAGACTGATGAATACGGCGTCACAACTGTTACATTAGAAAATACGTCTCCACTCGCAAAAATTGATTACAAAACTGGTATGCTAATCAAAGAAGATGGGAAACAGGCAGAAGAAGGTGAAGATTCAAATAGCGATGCTGATGAAAACGAAGCAGCTATTGAAGGTGCATCTGATATAGAAGAAAATAATAACACTAATACTTCTGAATCAGATACAAATAATGTAGCTCCCAAAAATAGAATCGTCTACGTTGCAAATAAGGGTCGTTCAAATACTTATTGGTATAGTTTAGAAAACATAAAAAATGCAAATACCGCTAATATCGTTCAAATGACTGAACAAGAAGCGTTAAATCAACACAAACATCACAGCACTACTGAAGCACAATAATTATAATTTACTGCCGGCAAAATTGCCGGTAGTATTTTTTATCCTAAAACGCAAAAATAGATTCACATTGCCCCTTCTATCAACTTAAGCCAGAAAACTTAGTAGATACCTCATCGAGATAATTTCTCAACTGATCCCTCATAAAATATATTCGAAAAAAACAGGGAGATAAATAAAAAATCTATCCTAGAATAAGATAGATTTTTTTATTTAACGTTTGCGAAGCAAGGCTACTAAGCTAACTAATAGGAAAATGCCAATAAAAATCATCGTTATTGTTGCACTAGCAGGTGTCTCCCAATAATAAGAAAGAAAAATACCAGCTACCATTCCCACAAATCCAATTAACATCCCCAGAAAAATAACAGTTTTAAAATTTCGACCTAACCGCATAGCAATACTAGCTGGTAAAACCATAATAGTTGATACCAATAGAGCACCTGCGGCAGGAATTGTTAACGCAATAGCAATACCTGTAACAACATTGAACAAAATAGACATTGTACGCACAGGCAATCCATCTACAAAAGCTGTATCCTCATCAAACGTTAATATATACATTGGTCTAATAAATAGGATGGTTAAAATAAAAGTGATTAATGCAATAACAAACAAAGCAATCACTTGTTCCTTCCCAATAGTAATAATAGAACCAAATAAATACTGTTCAAGACTGACATTACCAACATTATGAGCTTTACTCATAACGATTAAAGATATAGCCAACCCCATCGACATCAGGATAGCAGTTGATATTTCCATATAATGTTTGTATACAGTACGCAAATACTCTAATACAACTGCCGCCAAAGTAACAACGAAAATAGTTGACCATGTAGGCGAGATACCTAAAACAACGCCTAATGCAACACCGGCTAAGGAAACGTGGCTCAAAGTATCACTCATCAAACTCTGACGACGTAAAATTAGGAAGATGCCTAAAATTGGAGCAAAAATACTAATAGCCACAACTGCTAAGAGCGCTCGTTGCATAAAATCATAGGAAAGCATATCAAGTAGCATCTGATTCAGCCTCCATTTCGTTTGTATGGACATTGAAACAACGCCATGGTAAAGATTGGTTCCTAACAAGATGAATATTTCGGTCAGCATACCCCTTTACTTCATCAGGATCGTGAGTAATCATCAAAACAGACTTACCATGCTTATGAGCATTATGATGCATTAACTCATAAAATTTCTCAGTAGTCCCTGCGTCCATACCAGTTGTTGGCTCATCCAATACAAAAATATCTGGATCAGAAGCAAACATCCTAGCAATGACAGCTCTCTGCTTTTGACCGCCAGATAAACTTCCTATCTTTTTATGGCGATTATCCCACATACCAACAGCTTCTAAACTAACCCTAATATGTTCTTCATCATGTTTAGTCAGTCTTCTAAACCAACCATTTCTAGGGTATCGTCCAGATTTCACAAATTCATAAACTGACGATGGAAAGCCAGCGTTAAAACTTGCAATCTGTTGAGGTAAATAGGCAATACGTAATTTTTTACCTTCTTTGTTTTCTTTAGAGATATTAACTGTACCCACTTTGGGCGTTAAAATACCTAAAGTAGCCTTTATTAAAGTTGATTTAGCAGCCCCATTTTCACCTGTTAAGGTAACAAACTCCCCGCTGTCTAAATGGTAATTAACCCCTTCCAGCACAGGATCGCTATCATACTGAAAAGTAAGACCACTAACTGTAATATATCGCATGATTACCCTTCTAATTCTCTAGAGAAAAGATCAAGAAAACGTTCTAAAACGACCTTTTCGTCCTTTGAAAAATGATTTACTAATCTTCCGTAAACCCCTAACGTATTGTCATGATGATGTGTGTGTTCATCTGCGATGGGTTTAGCAAGTTCAGATAACTCAAAATAAGTAATACGAGCATCCTTAGAATCTTTATTCGCTTTCAACATATCCTGAGAAATTAAACTTTTTACTGCTTTAGTTACAGCTGCCTGACTAATATTTAACTTCTTTGCTAAATCAGAATTTGTCAACTGCTCTTGTGATAAAAGCATCAGAATGTGTTCTTGCGTATTAGTCAATTTAACATCACTTTGACAAGTACCAAACAATAATTCATGTTGATTTTCTGCTTTAAGCAAGATTTGACTCACTAAATGGTCTAATTTTTGTTCTAAAACTGTCATATATACCTCTTTTTTGTTAACCAGTAAATTATATCACGAAGATATAGAAGAATCAATCATAGATAGGTGAAGAAGATAAAACCTTTTATCTCAACAACCTAACTTTATAAACTTCTTTGCAAAAACCTTTCATACTATTAAAAACACGATCAGCTTTTTTCTCTGTAGAACACATTGAAAAAACAGTTGGTCCACTTCCTGTCATTAATGCAACATCGGCTCCAGAATTTAACATACGTTCTTTTATTGTACTTATAACTGGATTTTTAGTAATTGTAATATCCTCGAGTGAATTTCCCATAGATTTGACCATTAACTGATAATCTGATGACAAAATAGCAGACTTTAATAAATCAATATCAACTCTGCTTATAGACTTACAATCAATATCTCTAAAAATAGATTTAGTTGAAATACCAAAATCCGGCTTAACCAGAACTATCCAACATGGTCTCAATGTCGGTAAGGGTTTAACAATTTCACCTTTACCTAATACTAACGAACATCCCCCACCAAGACAATAAGGAACATCACTACCAATTTTAAAACCAATAGCAACCATTTCGTCATAGTCCATTTGAAGATTCCATAATTGATTAAGAGCTCTTATTGTAGCAGCAGCATCAGTAGAACCACCCCCCAGTCCTGCACAGACAGGAATGGATTTTTCTAATCTAATATGAACACCTTTATTAATACCATATTGATTTTTGATTATATCTGCAGCTTTAAACACATCATTATCATTATTTAAAGGCATTTTGCTACTATCAGAATCGATAACAATACAATCTTCCTTTAGCTCAGAAATGGTAACGTAGTCATTAAGATCAATACTAACCATAATCATAGCTAATTCATGATAACCATCGTCACATCGTCCTTTAATATCTAATCCTAAATTAAGTTTGGCAGGAGCTTTCTCAAAAATTTTCATAAAACCTCCCTAATAAAATATAGAATATCCATATTATAACATAACAAATGATAAATTCGGACAATTAAGATGCTAACCGATTTTAAGGAATAATAATTCCAATAAAAAAAGGCTAACCAAAGTTAGTCTCCCTTTATCTACTCCGCCAGTAGGACTCGAACCTACGACATCATGATTAACAGTCATGCGCTACTACCAACTGAGCTATGGCGGATTATAGCTAAGCGACTACCTTATCTCACAGGGGGCAACCCCCAACTACTTCCGGCGTTCTAGGGCTTAACTTCTGTGTTCGGCATGAGAACAGGTGTATCTCCTAGGCAATTATCACTTAACTATTGAGTCTTATTCACTCAAAATTGAATATCTATAGTCTAACAAGAAACCGTAACGTTGTCAATATCTCTTTTTGGATAAGTCCTCGAGCTATTAGTATTAGTCCGCTAAATGTGTCACCACAATTACACTCCTAACCTATCTACCTGATCATCTCTCAGGGCTCTTACTGATATAAAATCATGGGAAATCTCATCTTGAGGTGGGCTTCGCACTTAGATGCTTTCAGCGCTTATCCCTTCCCTACATAGCTACCCAGCGATGCCTTTGGCAAGACAACTGGTACACCAGCGGTAAGTCCACTCTGGTCCTCTCGTACTAGGAGCAGATCCTCTCAAATTTCCTACGCCCGCGACGGATAGGGACCGAACTGTCTCACGACGTTCTGAACCCAGCTCGCGTGCCGCTTTAATGGGCGAACAGCCCAACCCTTGGGACCGACTACAGCCCCAGGATGCGACGAGCCGACATCGAGGTGCCAAACCTCCCCGTCGATGTGAACTCTTGGGGGAGATAAGCCTGTTATCCCCAGGGTAGCTTTTATCCGTTGAGCGATGGCCCTTCCATACGGAACCACCGGATCACTAAGCCCGACTTTCGTCCCTGCTCGAGTTGTAGCTCTCGCAGTCAAGCTCCCTTATACCTTTACACTCTACGACTGATTTCCAACCAGTCTGAGGGAACCTTTGGGCGCCTCCGTTACCTTTTAGGAGGCGACCGCCCCAGTCAAACTGCCCGTCAGACACTGTCTCCGATAGGGATTGCCTATCTGGGTTAGAGTAGCCATAACACAAGGGTAGTATCCCAACAACGCCTCAAACGAAACTGGCGTCCCGTTATCATAGGCTCCTACCTATCCTGTACATGTGGTACAGATACTCAATATCAAACTGCAGTAAAGCTCCATGGGGTCTTTCCGTCCTGTCGCGGGTAACCTGCATCTTCACAGGTACTAAAATTTCACCGAGTCTCTCGTTGAGACAGTGCCCAAATCATTACGCCTTTCGTGCGGGTCGGAACTTACCCGACAAGGAATTTCGCTACCTTAGGACCGTTATAGTTACGGCCGCCGTTTACTGGGGCTTCAATTCATACCTTCGCTTACGCTAAGCACTCCTCTTAACCTTCCAGCACCGGGCAGGCGTCACCCCCTATACATCATCTTACGATTTAGCAGAGAGCTGTGTTTTTGATAAACAGTTGCTTGGGCCTATTCACTGCGGCTGATCTAAAATCAGCGCCCCTTCTCCCGAAGTTACGGGGCCATTTTGCCGAGTTCCTTAACGAGAGTTCTCTCGCTCACCTGAGGCTACTCGCCTCGACTACCTGTGTCGGTTTGCGGTACGGGTAGAGTATATGTATCGCTAGAAGCTTTTCTTGGCAGTGTGACATCACTAACTTCGCTACTAAACTTCGCTCCTCGTCACAGCTCAATGTTAAAGATATAAGCATTTGACTCATATCACACCTCACTGTTTGACCAGACACTTCCAATCGTCTGGTTTAGTTAGCCTACTGCGTCCCTCCATCACTATATACTCTAGTACAGGAATATCAACCTGTTGTCCATCGGATACACCTTTCGGTCTCTCCTTAGGTCCCGACTAACCCAGGGCGGACGAGCCTTCCCCTGGAAACCTTAGTCTTACGGTGGACAGGATTCTCACCTGTCTTGCGCTACTCATACCGGCATTCTCACTTCTATGCGTTCCAGCGCTCCTCACGGTACACCTTCTTCACACATAGAACGCTCTCCTACCATGACACTTTTGTGTCATCCACAGCTTCGGTAATATGTTTTAGCCCCGGTACATTTTCGGCGCAGGGTCACTCGACTAGTGAGCTATTACGCACTCTTTGAATGAATAGCTGCTTCTAAGCTAACATCCTAGTTGTCTGTGCAACCCCACATCCTTTTCCACTTAACATATATTTTGGGACCTTAGCTGGTGGTCTGGGCTGTTTCCCTTTCGACTACGGATCTTAGCACTCGCAGTCTGACTGCCGATTATATCTCGTTGGCATTCGGAGTTTATCTGAGATTGGTAATCCGGGATGGACCCCTCACCCAAACAGTGCTCTACCTCCAAGAGACTTAACATCGACGCTAGCCCTAAAGCTATTTCGGAGAGAACCAGCTATCTCCAAGTTCGTTTGGAATTTCTCCGCTACCCACAAGTCATCCAAGCACTTTTCAACGTGCCCTGGTTCGGTCCTCCAGTGAGTTTTACCTCACCTTCAACCTGCTCATGGGTAGGTCACATGGTTTCGGGTCTACAACATGATACTATGACGCCCTATTAAGACTCGGTTTCCCTACGGCTCCGTCTCTTCAACTTAACCTCGCATCATATCGTAACTCGCCGGTTCATTCTACAAAAGGCACGCTCTCACCCATTAACGGGCTCGAACTTGTTGTAGGCACACGGTTTCAGGTTCTATTTCACTCCCCTCCCGGGGTGCTTTTCACCTTTCCCTCACGGTACTGGTTCACTATCGGTCACTAGAGAGTATTTAGGGTTGGGAGATGGTCCTCCCAGATTCCGACGAGATTTCGCGTGTCTCGCCGTACTCAGGATACTGCTAAGGTTAATCTATCATTTTAAATACGAGGCTGTTACTCTCTTTGGCTTACCTTCCCAGGTAATTCTTCTATAATGATTAATCCTATATCGCAGTCCTACAACCCCGAAGTGTAAACACTTCGGTTTGCCCTCCTGCCGTTTCGCTCGCCGCTACTAAGGCAATCGCTTTTGCTTTCTCTTCCTGCAGCTACTTAGATGTTTCAGTTCACTGCGTCTTCCTTCTCATATCCTTAACAGATATGGATACTAGTCATTAACTAGTGGGTTCCCCCATTCGGACATCTCTGGATCAGCGCTTACTTACAGCTCCCCAAAGCATTTCGTCGTTAGTCACGTCCTTCTTCGGCTTCTAGTGCCAAGGCATCCACCGTGCGCCCTTATTAACTTAACCTTATTAACCTAGTTTCTTTAAAACTAGAAAACTCATTAAATATTCACAGCGTTTTCGGTTTATTTTCTTGTTACTTTCTACAATCTATTTCTAGATCGTGGAATTTGATATAGATATTCAATTTTCAATGAACAATTTGAATCTTTCGATTCAATGGAGCCTAGCGGGATCGAACCGCTGACCTCCTGCGTGCAAAGCAGGCGCTCTCCCAGCTGAGCTAAGGCCCCACAAGACCTCTCAAAACTAAACAAGACACAAATGGCAGGTTTCCTTATCCTTAGAAAGGAGGTGATCCAGCCGCACCTTCCGATACGGCTACCTTGTTACGACTTCACCCCAATCATCTATCCCACCTTAGGCGGCTGGCTCCTAAAAGGTTACCTCACCGACTTCGGGTGTTACAAACTCTCGTGGTGTGACGGGCGGTGTGTACAAGGCCCGGGAACGTATTCACCGCGGCGTGCTGATCCGCGATTACTAGCGATTCCGACTTCATGTAGGCGAGTTGCAGCCTACAATCCGAACTGAGATTGGCTTTAAGAGATTAGCTTGCCGTCACCGGCTTGCGACTCGTTGTACCAACCATTGTAGCACGTGTGTAGCCCAGGTCATAAGGGGCATGATGATTTGACGTCATCCCCACCTTCCTCCGGTTTATTACCGGCAGTCTCGCTAGAGTGCCCAACTTAATGATGGCAACTAACAATAGGGGTTGCGCTCGTTGCGGGACTTAACCCAACATCTCACGACACGAGCTGACGACAACCATGCACCACCTGTCACTTCTGCTCCGAAGAGAAAGCCTATCTCTAGGCCGGTCAGAAGGATGTCAAGACCTGGTAAGGTTCTTCGCGTTGCTTCGAATTAAACCACATGCTCCACCGCTTGTGCGGGCCCCCGTCAATTCCTTTGAGTTTCAACCTTGCGGTCGTACTCCCCAGGCGGAGTGCTTAATGCGTTAGCTGCGGCACTAAGCCCCGGAAAGGGCCTAACACCTAGCACTCATCGTTTACGGCGTGGACTACCAGGGTATCTAATCCTGTTTGCTCCCCACGCTTTCGAGCCTCAGCGTCAGTTACAGACCAGAGAGCCGCTTTCGCCACCGGTGTTCCTCCATATATCTACGCATTTCACCGCTACACATGGAATTCCACTCTCCCCTTCTGCACTCAAGTCCTCCAGTTTCCAAAGCGTACAATGGTTAAGCCACTGCCTTTAACTTCAGACTTAAAGAACCGCCTGCGCTCGCTTTACGCCCAATAAATCCGGACAACGCTCGGGACCTACGTATTACCGCGGCTGCTGGCACGTAGTTAGCCGTCCCTTTCTGGTTAGTTACCGTCACTTGGTAGATTTTCCACTCCTACCAACGTTCTTCTCTAACAACAGAGCTTTACGATCCGAAAACCTTCTTCACTCACGCGGCGTTGCTCGGTCAGACTTCCGTCCATTGCCGAAGATTCCCTACTGCTGCCTCCCGTAGGAGTCTGGGCCGTGTCTCAGTCCCAGTGTGGCCGATCACCCTCTCAGGTCGGCTATGTATCGTCGCCTTGGTGAGCCTTTACCTCACCAACTAGCTAATACAACGCAGGTCCATCTCACAGTGAAGCAATTGCTCCTTTTAAATAACTAACATGTGTTAATTACTCTTATGCGGTATTAGCTATCGTTTCCAATAGTTATCCCCCGCTATGAGGCAGGTTACCTACGCGTTACTCACCCGTTCGCAACTCATCAGTCTAGTGTAAACACCAAACCTCAGCGTTCTACTTGCATGTATTAGGCACGCCGCCAGCGTTCGTCCTGAGCCAGGATCAAACTCTCATTAAAAGTTTGAGCTTTGCTCTTTTCTGTCTCGCTGACAGATTTATTGTTTTTTTGTCATTGACGGATTTACAGTGTAAATCCACCCTGCACATTCGTTCGTCTTGTTCAGTTTTCAAAGGTCTTTGCCTCTCTTGAGACAACTTCTATATTCTAGCAAACTTATTCTGCTTTGTCAACTACTTTTTTTAAGTTGTTAACTACGCGCTAATAGAAACTGCTCTCTCGAGACAACTTATTTAGTTTACTACATCATCTCTTACTTTGTCAACTCTTTTTTCATACTTTTTCTACATTTTCTGAAAAAAGTTTCCTGTTGGCTAACACCAATAACATAGAGTTTAAAATTCCATACCTAAATTTATTTTATTAGTAAAAAAATAAAAGATGGGCTAGCCATCTTTTATAATATTTGTTTTTTATATTCTTCAGCTTCTTGGGGTGTAGATAAAACAAAATGACCAGGGGTAATCTCGTGCATTTGACGTTCTTGTCCGTCTTGCTCAATAGCTGGATTATACGGCTGGTGAACACGTTGACGTTCACTCTCCGGATCTGGTTCTGGAATAGCTGATAATAGACTCTTCGTATAAGGGTGGATTGGATTGTTATAAACATCATCAGATGTTCCAACTTCTAACAGTTTCCCCCAATGCATAACACCGATACGATCTGAAATGTATTTTACCATAGACAAATCATGTGCGATAAACAAATAAGTCAATCCTTGTTCTCTTTGCAATTTTTGCATTAAATTAACAACTTGTGCTTGGATTGAAACATCTAAGGCAGATATTGGTTCATCAGCAATGATAAATTTAGGCTCTACTGCTAAAGCACGTGCAATCCCGATACGTTGTCGTTGTCCACCTGAAAATTCATGCGGATAACGTGTTAAATGATCTTTATTTAACCCTACAAGATCTAATAGGGCCTGAACTTTACTATCACGATCTGATTTTGATTTAGCTAATTTATGTATATCTAAACCTTCTGCTACGATATCACGAATCTTCATACGGCCGTTTAAGCTAGCCTGAGGATCCTGAAAAATCATCTGAGCGTCTTTACGAAAACTATGTAATGCTTTACCTTTCAGATGTGAGATCACTTCTCCATTAAAGGTAATTTCTCCATCAGAAATATCATAAAGTTTTAAAATTGAACGTCCAACGGTTGTCTTTCCTGATCCAGATTCCCCAACTAATCCAAACACTTCACCTTCATAAATGTCAAAACTAACATTATCAATTGCTCTCACTTCATTAGCTTTTCCTTTATTGAAGGTCAAAGAAACATTTTTGACTTCAACTAATTTTTTTCGATTTTCAGTCATTAGGCTTTCCTCCCTTCAATCTCGTTCCATTTTTCCCAACGTTTTTGGATCGGTAATGGAGGAAGCACCTTAGGTGATCTTTCATCTAAAAGCCATGTAGCAGCGAAATGTGTTTCTGAAACTTTGAAGTACGGTGGTTCTTCTTCATGATCAATATCTAATGCAAATTCATTACGAGCTGCAAATGCATCTCCTTTAGGTGGGTTCAACAAATCTGGTGGTGTTCCCGGAATTGACTCTAAACTACCTGATTCTGTGTCGGTTGTCGGCATTGAATTCAATAATCCCCAAGTATATGGATGTTGTGGATTATAAAAGACCTCATCAACAGTTCCAAATTCAACAATTTTCCCTGCATACATAACTGCTACACGATCTGCCATCCCTGCAACGACCCCTAAGTCATGAGTTATGAAAACAATGGAGGAGTCTCGTTCTGCTTGAATTTTTTTCATTAAGTTCAAAATTTGTGCTTGAATTGTTACATCTAAAGCAGTCGTTGGTTCATCAGCAATAAGAATTTCAGGATCAGCAGCTAAAGCAATCGCTATAACCGCACGTTGACGCATTCCTCCAGACCACTGATGTGGGTAATCATTAATATGCTCTTCAGCATTTGGGATACCTACATCTTTCATTAGTTCGAGAGCTAATTTTAAAGCATCCTTTTTTGAAATTTTTTGATGAATCATCATTGGTTCTGCTATTTGCATACCAATTTTCATCGTTGGATCCAAACTAGTCATAGGGTCTTGGAAAATCATAGAAATCTCATTCCCGCGTACCTTAGTCCACTCTTCTTCTGATAGTTCAACAAGGTTACGCCCCTTAAATTGAACATTCCCCGATATCTCTGAATTTTTAGCATTTAAACCAATTAAAGTTCTGGTAGTTACAGATTTTCCTGAACCAGATTCACCAACGATTGCAAGAGTCTCACCTTTTTTTAATTCAAAGTTGACATCACGAATTGCTTTTACTTCTCCAGCATATGTGTGGAAGTCAACATGAAGATTATTAACACTTAAAATAGTTTCTTTTTCCATGATTATACCTCCTTATTCATCGCTAGATTTTGGATCAAAAGCATCTCGCAACCCATCACCAAGCAAAATAAATGCCAATGAAATCATTACCAATGCTAAAGCTGGCAAGATAACTTGATATGGATAATATTGTAAATTTTCTTGTGCATCTGAAATCAATGATCCTAATGAAGCTGTCGGTGGTTTAACACCTAAATTGATTGCTGAAAGTACCGCTTCATACATAATAGCACTTGGGATTGTCATCATAATTTGTACAATGATAATACCAGAAATGTTAGGTAAAATATGTTTGAAGGCTATTTTAATTGGACTTTCCCCAAGTGAACGTGCAGCAAGTACAAACTCTCTTTCTCGATATGATAGGGTTAAATTCCTTACCTGACGAGACATAGAAGTCCATCCGGTAAAAGCAATAGAGATAATAATAGCCGTAATACCGTTACCAAGGACCAAACCTAACATTGTAACGATAACTAAGTTTGGAATTGATGAAATTACCTCTACGATACGTTGCATTAATGTATCAAGGCGTCCTCCAGCAAAACCTGAAACAAGACCGTATGTAACACCGATAATTAAATCAATGAATGTAGCTGCAATAGCTACAAGTAAGGAAATCCGAATACCTACGATGATGCGCTTAGCAACACTTCTCCCTAGAGAATCTGTACCTAAAGCATACTTAACTTTTTCAGGGACATTTTGAGACTTATAAGCGTCTGTAGATTCTGTATTTCCAGCGTACTTAATGCTACCATTCCAAAAAGGAAGGTTTGAACTCAATTTAGGTGGTAAGTTGCGATATGTCGTTACTTTTTTCGAATCAAACCCATTAGCATCCTTCTGAGTTACAAATAAATTTGAAGCCAACGAAAAAGTAAGTAAAAGAGCTAATAAATAGAGTGAAACTACTGCTAATTTGTTTTTTTTCAAGCGACGCCACGCATCTTGCATAAACGAAAGAGCAGGCTTTTCAATTTTTTCTTGTGTGCTAGAAGATCCTGCACCTACAAGTTTAAATGTTCTGTTTTTATCTGCCATAACATCTCCTTACTGCAAGCGAACGCGTGGGTCTACGATACTAATAACAACGTCTGTTATCAAGATAGCAACCATCAACATTACTGCATAAACAATGGTTGTCCCCATAATAACAGGATAGTCTTTTGTTGGAATCGAAGTAACAAACTGCTGCCCAATTCCTGGAATCGAGAAAATCTGCTCAATTAGTGCAGAACCAGTTAACAGACCCGCCGCCAAAGGGCCAATTAGAGTTAAAATTGGAATCATAGAATTACGGTAAGCATGTTTTCGAGTTACTTGACGAATTGTCATACCTTTTGAACGAGCTAGTTGCACATAATCAGAATTTAAAGTTTCAATCATTTCACTACGGAAGAAGCGTGAAACAGATGCTAATGTAGGGAGTCCTAGAGCTAAAGAAGGTAAAATTGTTTGAGAGAAAGTCCCCCAACCTGATAAAGGCAACAAGTTCCACTTAAATCCAAAATAGTCTAATAATAAGATACCAATGATAAATGAAGGCATAGAAATCCCTAGCGTTGCAATAACACTTAAGATACCATCGACTTTATCATTCTTATGACGTGCCGAAATAGCTCCTACCAAAATACCGCCTAAAACACCAAATACGAGAGCCTGAACACCTAGATGTACTGAAACTCCTAATCTCAAGCTAATCATACGTGATACTGGCTGATTCACTGATTGATAACTCGTTCCAAAGTCACCATGAAGTACATTCCAAAGGTAAGTCAAATATTGTTGCCATACAGGCTTGTCTAAACCATACTGTTTATTAAGCAATGCGATCATTTCTTGAGTGAGTTTTGGATTATTGTAGGGTGTTCCTGGAAGGATCTGCATCAGAAAGAACGATAGGGTTATGACAACCCATAGCGTTACTAACAAAATAGCAACACGCTTTAAAATATATTTAATCATATCATTTCCTTTTCTTAGAATTGCTAAAAATAGCAAACTCTTTCACTTTCTTTACTTAACCAAAAGCAAGAACTGGCAATTACCAATTCTTGCAAAGGTTTAGTGTAAAGTAATTTAATTATTTTTTATAAGCATGTGTAAAGTCTATTGACAAACCTGTAGTATTACGAATAACACCTTTTAATTTTGGATTTTGTAAACCTTTACCACTACGGAAGTAGAGTGGGTTATAAGCACCTTGCTCAAATAAAATTTTCTCTGCTTCTTTATAGTCCTTCGCTGATTCTGCTGGTTTCATCGCATCTTCAGAAATTGCCTTGTTATAAGCAGCATCATAGTCCTTGTTAGCAAATTTTCCATCGTTATTTTGTGAATCTGACTTAAAGAGGCCGTAGAAAGTTGATCCTTCTGGATAATCCCCACCCCAAAGAGAAACTACGATGTCAAAGTTTTGTTTTCTACTGTCTTCTAAGCGTTGTTTAAAGGTTACAAATTTTTCTTCAACAGTAAGTCCTGGAAGAGCAGCTTCCCAAGTAGACTTGATGTAGTCAACAGAGTTTTTGGCAGCAGGAACATCAGCATCTGCTGTAATTGTTAATTTTAGCTTAGTCAAGCCTGATTCAGCCAAACCTTCTTTAAAGAGTTTTGCTGCTTCAGTTTTATTATATTCATAACCTGGGGCAACATATTTTGCCAAATCAGTTCCATCTGGTGTTTTGGCTAAACCAGTAGGTGCAAAAGCAATTGCCGGTTTTGAGCCTGTATCAACGGCTGCTTGAACAACTCCTTTACGGTTAGTTGCTAAGTTTAAGGCGCGACGAATCTTAACATTATCAAGCCCTTTCACAGAACCAGTAGTATTATATTGCATATAGGCAGTGGTCGCTTCTAGAACATCTGTGACATCTTTATTATTTTTATTAGCTTGATAAATAGCAGAAGTATTTGAGATATTAGCTGCATCTAACTCACCACGTTTATACATTTGAACGGCGGTATCTGGTTTTTTAACAGTCTGGATGCGAACTTCTTTTGTTTTTACATTTTTAGCGTCCCAATAATTTTTGTTTTTCTTCAGCGTGAAAGTCCCATTTGAACCATTCCAACCTTCAACAGTATATGGTCCTGAGTAAACTGTATTTTTTGAAGTAGTTGCGTAATCTTTTCCATATTTTTCAACAACTTCTTGTTTTTGTGGCATGAAGTTAGTGAATGCAAGGTAGTAGATGAATTGTGGAGACGGACTAGATAAAGTAATAACAACTTTGTCATCGCCTTCTGCCTTAACACCTAGCTTATTCAAGTCTTTCTCTTGTCCTTCGTTGATTTTATCGGCATTAAGCACATGCCCTTCAACAGCAAGGTAAGCATATTGTGAAGCTGTTTTAGGATCAACTAAACGTTGCCATGAATAAACAAAATCCTTTGCAGTAAGTTTACTGCCATCTGACCACTTCAAGCCTTTACGTAATGTAGCTGTATAAGTTAAGCCATCTTTTGAAACATCTACTTTAGTAGCCAAATCTGGTCTTGTCTTTCCATCTTTATCTAAGCGAAGGAAATTACTACTAGAGTTACCAATAGCTAGATTTGAGTAAGTGTCTGTAACTTTAGATAAATCTAGTGTATTGATTTCTGTTGGAATAGCCCAATTAATCGCTCCATTAGAATCCTGGGAAGCTGATTTACTTCCACATGCAGCAAGAGTCGCAACTGAAGCAAGTGTAAGGACACCAACTCCAACACGGCGCCAGTTATTTTTCTGTTTTGCCATAGCTTTGTTCTCCTAATTCATTTATCTAGTGACTAACATTATACCACAAAAAATTCTTAAGAAAAGACAAAAACGCAAAATTTTCAGATAATTTTTTAACTTTCATTTTTTTACATTTTTTTACATTTTTATAACAAACGTTTTCTTCATTCAATTATCTGAAAATAATAATTCCTAGTATGGTATAGTGATATGGTATAATAGGAGGGACAAAGTTTAAAAAATTTCTAAAGGTGTTATTTTGAAAAAAATTATTACTTCTATTCTATTACTTAGTTGCATTTTTTTTATGCCAACCATCTCTGCTGAATCTTTTAATGCTTCCGCTAAACATGCCTTGGCAGTTGATTTAGATTCAGGAAAAATCTTGTATGAAAAAGATGCTAACAAACCCGCTGCTATTGCTTCCTTGACTAAAATAATGACCGTTTATATGGTCTATAAAGAAATTGATAACGGTAACCTCAAGTGGAATACCAAAGTAAATATATCTGACTACCCTTATCAACTAACACGCGAATCTGATGCTAGTAATGTTCCTTTAGAAAAAAGGCGCTATACTGTTAAACAACTCGTGGACGCTGCCATGATTTCTAGTGCTAACAGTGCAGCCATTGCTTTAGCTGAACATATTTCAGGAACTGAAAGTAAATTTGTTGATAAAATGACTGCTCAATTGGAAAAGTGGGGAATTCATGATAGCCACCTAGTCAATGCTTCTGGCTTAAATAATAGTATGTTAGGCAATCACATTTATCCAAAATCGTCACAAAACGACGAAAATAAAATGAGTGCACGTGATATTGCTATTGTTGCCTACCATTTGGTCAACGAATATCCTTCCATTCTTAAGATTACTAGTAAGTCCGTTGCTAAATTTGATAAAGATATTATGCATTCTTATAACTACATGCTACCAGATATGCCTGTCTTTAGACCAGGTATTACAGGTTTGAAAACTGGGACAACGGAATTAGCTGGCCAATCTTTTATTGCTACGTCCACTGAAAGTGGAATGAGGCTACTCACTGTTATTATGCATGCTGATAAGGCCGATAAAGACAAATATGCTCGCTTTACAGCAACTAACTCTCTCTTGAACTATATCACAAACACCTACGAACCTAATCTTGTATTAGCTAAAGGAGCTTCATATAAAGGTAAAGAAGCAAGTGTGAGAGACGGAAAAGAACAATCGGTTATCGCTGTTGCTAAAAACGATTTGAAAGTAGCACAGAAGAAAAATATCACTAAACAAAATCAGTTAAAAATTAACTTTAAAAAAGAGCTTACTGCTCCTATTACAAAAAAAGAGAACCTAGGGAAAGCTTATTACGTTGACCTTAATAAGGTTGGAAAAGGCTATCTCATAAAGGAACCTAGCGTCCATTTAGTGGCAAAAGATAGTATTGAGCGCAGTTTCTTCCTCAAAGTGTGGTGGAATCATTTTGTGCGCTACGTTAACGAAAAACTTTAATAGTAATCTCCCTTTGACACAGGACTTACTGCACAGCAGTTTCTTTAACTAGTTTTAAGAGAAAATATAAAATTAAAAATCACTAATGAAATGTCTTTTTTATTAGTGATTTTTTGTTATAATATTAATAAAAAGTTTTCAGGAGTTACCTATGCCTAAATTAATCGTATCTTTCCTCTGCATTTTATTATCCCTGACTTGTGTAAACTCTGTGCAAGCTGAAGAACATAAAGATATTATGCAAATTACCCGAGAAGCCGGATATGATGTTAAAGATATTAATAAACCTAAAGCGTCTATCGTTATTGACAATAAAGGTCATATTTTGTGGGAAGATAACGCTGATTTAGAACGTGATCCCGCTAGCATGTCTAAAATGTTTACTTTATATTTACTATTTGAAGACTTAGCTAAAGGAAAAACAAGCCTCAACACCACAGTGACTGCAACAGAAACAGACCAAGCCATAAGTAAGATTTATGAAATTAGTAATAATAATATTCATGCTGGGGTTGCTTATCCTATTCGTGAACTGATTACTATGACAGCTGTCCCGTCATCTAATGTAGCAACTATTATGATTGCTAACCACTTATCACAAAACAACCCTGACGCCTTCATTAAACGAATCAATGAAACCGCCAAGAAACTCGGTATGACAAAAACTCACTTTTATAACCCCAGTGGGGCGGTAGCGAGTGCTTTTAATGGACTTTACTCCCCAAAAGAATACGATAACAATGCTACTAACGTTACGACTGCACGTGATCTATCAATTTTAACCTATCATTTCCTTAAAAAATACCCTGATATACTGAACTATACAAAATATCCTGAAGTCAAGGCCATGGTCGGAACTCCTTATGAAGAAACATTTACAACTTATAACTACTCTACCCCCGGCGCTAAATTTGGATTAGAAGGAGTAGATGGCTTAAAAACTGGTTCTAGCCCTAGCGCTGCTTTTAATGCCTTAGTTACAGCTAAACGCCAGAATACTCGCTTGATAACTGTGGTTTTAGGAGTTGGCGATTGGTCAGACCAAGACGGAGAGTACTATCGTCATCCGTTTGTCAACGCTCTTGTAGAAAAAGGTTTTAAAGACGCTAAAAATATTTCTTCTAAAACTCCTGTATTAAAAGCCGTTAAACCTAAAAAAGAAGTTACTAAAACCAAAACCAAATCTATTCAAGAACAGCCTCAAACAAAAGAACAGTGGTGGACAAAAACAGATCAATTTATCCAATCACATTTTGTATCTATTTTAATTGTTCTGGGAACCATCGCTATCCTTTGTCTTTTAGCTGGGATAGTATTACTTATAAAGCGCTCTAGATAATAACTGTGCTAATATAAAAGCCCCTTCATCAATAACATAGGGGCTTTTTATTATCTCTTGAAATCTTCAATTAACCAACTGAACCTTCCATTTCATAGGAAATTAAGCGGTTTAACTCTACCGCATATTCCATTGGTAATTCTTTCGTAAAGGGCTCAACAAACCCCATAACAATCATTTCTGTTGCCTCAGCTTCAGATAAACCTCGACTCATCAAGTAGTACAGTTGCTCTTCAGAAATCTTAGACACCTTTGCTTCATGCTCTAAAGCAACCTGTGAATTATGAATCTCATTAAACGGTATGGTATCTGATTTTGAAATATCATCCATCAATATGGTGTCACATTCTATATGTGACACTGATTTTTTGGAATCTTTATTAAATGTCACTTGACCTCGATAATCAACTTTTCCTCCACCCTTAGCAATTGATTTAGAGACAATGGATGAACTAGTATGGGGAGCATTATGAATCATCTTTGCACCCGTATCTTGGTGTTGTCCTTTGTTTGCAAAAGCAATAGACAACATCGTGCCACGTGCTCCTTCACCATCAAGGTAAACCGATGGGTATTTCATTGTTGTTTTAGCACCTAGATTTCCATCTATCCACTCAACTGTTGCATCTTTTTTAGCGGTAGCACGTTTTGTCACTAAATTATAGACATTATCGGACCAATTTTGAATCGTCGTATAGCGCATATAAGCTCCATCAAGTGCAAAAATTTCAACTATAGCTGCATGTAAACTATTTGAAGAATAAGTTGGGGCGGTACAACCTTCAACATAGTGAACACTTGCTCCCTCATCAACAATAATGAGAGTACGTTCAAATTGTCCAGTATTTTCATTATTAATACGGAAGTAAGTTTGAAGTGGAATATCCACCTTAACACCTTTAGGGACATAAATAAATGTTCCACCTGACCATACAGCAGAGTTCAGAGCAGCTAATTTATTATCTGTTGGAGGGACAAGTTTAGCAAAATATTTTTTGAATAGCTCTGGATACTCTTTAAGTGCAGAGTCAGTATCCGTAAAAACAATACCCAGCTTATCATATTCTTCTTTCATATTATGATAAACCACTTCTGATTCATATTGTGCTGATGCTCCTGCAAGATAGGCTCTTTCAGCTTCTGGAATCCCAATTCTTTCAAAAGTTTCTTTGATTTTTTCTGGAACATCATCCCAATCACGCGCAGGTTTATCAGATGCTTTTTGATAATAAATAATATCATCAAAATCAATATCTGATAAATCTGCTCCCCAGGTCTGCATTGGCATTTTATTAAACGTTTCCAAGGATTTTAGACGAAAGTCCAACATCCACCCAGGTTCACCCTTAGCTGCAGATAACTCACGAATAACAGCCTCATTTAGACCTTTTCCCGTAGAATAAATTGGCTTTACATCGTCATGAAATCCAAATTTATATTCCCCAAGATCTATTGGCTGTGGTTCTACTTTTTCATTTATTTCGGACATACTTATCCTTTCTTTAATATTTAAATTTAAGACATTCTTCTACTAGACTACCTTATGTCAGTAAAAGTTGTTTAAATGTAATTCTTTCAACTATGGTTGTCAGAGTTCTGCCTGATTATCTCTCTCAATAGCCTTTCTTAAAGCATTCCACGAAAGCGTAGCACATTTGATACGTTGTGGAAATTTTGATACCCCAGCTAGAAACTCTGCATCCCCAAGTTTCTCTTGTTTTGGATTTTGATCGCCTTGAACCATTTTGGAGAATACATCAGCAAGCTGCAATGCTTCTTCTTTTGTTTTCCCAATAACTGCATCTGTCATCATGCTTGATGAAGCCGTAGAAATTGTACAACCATTACCAGCAAATGCAATATCTGAAATAATATTCCCATCAAATTTAACAGATAAGGAAATAACATCTCCACATGTAGGATTGTTTAACTGCACTTGTTCAACGCCTTCTAAAAATCCATGATGATGAGGGTGTTTTGAATGATCAGCTACCACTGCCATGTAGAGGTTATCTAATTTAGAGAGTGCCATTGAAAAACTCCTTAGTTTTTTGGATAGCGTCTACCAATTTGTCGCAATCCTCTTTGGTATTATAGAAATAGAAACTTGCTCGAACCGCCGAATGGATACCAAGATGATTAATAAGGGGTTGTGCACAATGATGACCTGCACGAACAGCCACTCCTTCGTAATCCATTGCAGTTGCCACATCATGTGGGTGTAAACCTTCTAAATTGAAGGCAATAACGCCTACATGAGATTCAGCATCACTAGGTCCGTAAATAGTTAAACCATCGACAGCCTGTAATTTAGGCAACACATAAGAAACTAAACTTTGTTCATATTGATGAATCTCATCCATACCAACATCCGATAAATAATCTAAAGCTTCCCCAAAAGCGATCGCTCCAGCAATATTAGGCGTTCCAGCTTCAAACTTCCAGGGCAATTCCTTCCATGTTGCACTTTGCTCATAGACAAAATCAATCATTTCACCACCAAATTCGACAGGTGGCATCTTATCTAAAATGCTTTCTTTCCCATAAAGAACACCAATACCAGTAGGACCAAGCATCTTATGGCCAGATAAGGCGAAGAAATCACAATCAAGGTCTTGAACATCAATCGCCATATGTGGCGCTGATTGAGCTCCATCAACAACCATGTATGCCCCAACTTGATGCACACGTTCTGCTATTGCTTTTACTGGTGTAATACAGCCAAGTACATTCGAGATATGTGCCAAACTAACAAATTTAGTTTTAGAGGATAATTTATTATAGAAATCTTCTAAATCTAAAGAACCATCTTTTAGATAGGCATAAACCAATTTAGCGCCAGTTCTCTCGCAAGCTTGTTGCCATGGGATAATATTAGAATGATGCTCCATAATGGAAATAAGTACCTCATCACCTCGTTCTAAAATACTTTCGGCAAACTTAGCTACCCAATTTAATCCTGTTGTGGTGCCACGTGTGAATAAAATTTCTTTACTTGATTTAGCATTTAAAAACTGCCTTGCTTTTTCACGAGCATTCTCGTACTGAGCAGTCGCTCGTTCTGCTAAAGTATGAACACCACGATGGACATTTGCATTGTCGTTTTGGTAGTAGTCTCGCAAAGCTTCTAAAACTTGATTCGGTTTTTGTGTCGTTGCTGCATTATCTAAATAGATAAGCGGCTCATCATTAACTAATTGATTTAAAATTGGGAAATCTTGCTTTAGTTTATAACTATCTAGTAATGTCATATTAACGTTTTTCTAGTTTTGTATCAATAACGGCAATCATTTCATCGCGAACTTCTTTTACTGGTATTTCAGCAATGACTGTTCCTAAAAATCCACGAATAACTAATTGCTCTGCTGTTTTTTGGTTCAAGCCTCGGCTCATCAAATAATATAAATCCTCTGGGTCAACCTGACCAATTGAGGCTGCGTGACCAGCTGTAACATCATTTTCATCAATCAAAAGGATAGGATTAGCATCTGAACGTGCTTTGTCTGATAACATGAGAACTCGGCTTTCTTGTTGGGCGTCTGCTCCCTTTGCACCTTTTATAATATGTCCGATACCGTTAAAAGTAAGAGTCCCACGCTCTAAAATAACCCCATGCTGTAAAATATGTCCTACTGAATTACAGCCATAGTTTGTAACACGCGTATCAATTCCTTGAACTTGACGCCCTGACGAGGCAGCAACTACTTTTAAATTAGCGTGACTTCCATCACCAATTAAATCAGAATCAAAGTCAGCAACAACATTGCCTTCATTCATCACCCCAAGGGCCCAATCTATTGTTGCATCGCTACTGTGACGACCACGACGACTTATAAACGTTGTCACATTTTCTCCGAGGCGATCAATTGAAGCAAATTTAATTTGGCTACCTGCTTGGGCAATTACTTCTACAGAAATATTAGCACTTGTTCGTTCTGTCCCATCACCAATTGACTCAAATCGCTCTAAGTAACTAACTTTTGCATTTTTTCCAACAATAAGAAGGATATGCTTATTAAATGGTACTTTAGATTGACTATCTTGATAAAAAAGACCTTCGATTGGTTGAGTAATTTCAACATTATCTGGAATATAAAGCACTGCACCACTGTTGAAGTAAGCTGTGTGATAGGCAGCAAGTCTATCTTCTTCAAAAGGACGTGCTTTCCCAAAGTAGCGCTCTATGACTTCTGGAATTTCTTCCAAAGCCGAATAGAAATCTGTAAAGACAACGCCTTTCTCTATTAATTCCATAGGAACTTGTTCAAGGACAGTTTGGGTCCCAATTTGAACCAACTTGGGATTGTTTCCTAACTCTGTGAAATCTGGAATGTTAGCTGTATAGTCATTCTCTAAAATAGTTCCATCACCTAAATTCCATCTATGAAATTTTACACGTTCAATTACTGGTAATTCTAGTTCTTCTATTTTTTCAAAAGCCTTTAGTCGTAATTCTTGTAACCAAGTAGGCTCACCTTTGGCTTGTAAAAAATTTAATATAGCTTCTTTAGACATTTGTAACTCCTTTTCTCTTCTAGTTGAAGTGACAAATTAGACTTCTTCTTTATACTCTAAACCAAGCTCTTCAGCGATTTGAGCATAACCTTCTTTCTCAAGGCGAACCGCTAATTCTGGTCCTCCTGACAATACTACCTTCCCGTCCATCATAACGTGTACTTTATCTGGTGTAATGTAATTCAAAAGGCGTTGATAGTGTGTAATAATCATAGCACCAAAACCTTCACCACGCATTTCATTGACTCCCTTTGATACCACTTTAAGAGCATCAATATCAAGGCCAGAGTCAATCTCATCCAAGAGGGCAAACTTAGGCTCTAACATTAGGAGTTGTAAAATTTCATTGCGCTTCTTCTCACCACCTGAAAAACCTTCGTTAAGATAACGTTCCGCCATTTCTTCTTTCATGCCAAGTAGTTCCATCTTTTCATCTAACTTAGTGATAAATTGGCGGATGGAAATTTTATCATCATCAGCCTTTCCAGCATTCATAGCTGCTCGGATAAATTCAGCATTAGTAATTCCTGGAACCTCTGAAGGGTATTGCATCGCAAGAAATAGACCCAAACGAGCACGTTCATCCACTTCTAGCTCTAAAATATCTTCACCATCAAAAAGAATTTCACCTGCTGTAACTTCATAATTAGGATTTCCCATAATAGCTGCTGAAAGTGTCGACTTCCCAGTACCATTTGGACCCATGATAGCAGCAATTTCTCCTGTTTTCAACGTTAAATTAAGACCTTTTAAAATTTCTTTACCTTCAATAGAAACATGAAGATTTTTGATTTCAAGTACAGACATTGTACACTCCTTTTCTTGGTTAACAGAGAATATGTGATATTTCTCTATGGTTTAAAGAAGATATTATAGGGCACTCACCCGATATTATATTCTAAATAATTATAGCAAAAATGAGGTGTGACTGCTATCTAAATGATCAAAAATAAAAGCCTTTTCAGGCTTTTATTTTTGATGCTTATCGCTATATTTAGCAATAACACTTTGTCTGTAATCACTGTTGCCAATGAACTTTAAGAGATTAAATAGTGGTGTCCGATTCTCACCCCAAATATTTAAACCTTCTATAAAAATTTCCATTGCTAATAGTAGTGCCAATAGAAGAAAAATTCCCCCAATACGACTAGAAACATTTAAAAGCAAAGCGATAAGCGAAAAGATAATTGCAATACCATAAACAACTAAAACTGCTCCTCTATGTGTAAATCCCATAGATAGCAATCGGTGATGCAGGTGCATCTTATCAGCTTCAGAAATCTTTTTCCCTGATAATTTACGCCTCACAATAGCAACAGCTGTATCCAAAATAGGAACTCCTAAAATAATGACAGGTGTTATCACTGCAACAGCTGTGGAGTTTTTTAAACCTTGAAGCGATAATACACCAATCATAAATCCTATAAACAAGGCACCAGCATCACCTAGGTAGATAATGGCTGGATGATAATTATAAGGGAAAAAACCAACTATTGAGGCGATTAAAATAACAATAGTTAGCGTGAGAAAAAAATCTATTTTAGGTAAAAAGAAATAAGAAACCACTGCCATTGTTGCTAGACTGATGATTGAAACACCACTAACGAGACCATCTAGACCATCAATCAGATTGATAGCATTAGTAATCGAAATAATCCATAAAACTGTCAAAAAGAAAGTTAGAATAGGACCAAACTCCAAGAGTGGACCACCTATTGGAATCTTAAAACTATCAAATCTAAAATGTGTAAATTTCCATATGATAACAGCTGCAATAATAATTCCCAACATTTTATAACGAGGTCTTAATTCAAAGATGTCATCTATAAATCCTGTTGTTGTAACTACGAGACCGCCAATAATTACAGGCAAAATGTAGTGAAAATAAGAGACTTCTATAAAGTGTCTACTGGCCGCCATTGGCATGAAAAATAATGTTGTTACAACAAAGGAGAGAAATATTGCTAAACCACCACTACTTGGCATTGGTACTTTGTTGATTCTTCGAGCGTTCGGTTTATCAACCGCTCCTACCTTCAAAGATATAACTCGAATAATAGGAGTTAGAATGATTGATAATAAAAATGCTCCAATCAATACAAAAATATACTCAATTGTAAAAGGTATCATTTTATCCCATCTCAATCATTTGTAATTTTGAAATAGCATCATCATGAATCAATTGAATACTATGCTCTTTCAAGTAAGCTCGTGTTTTTGTGCCCACATTAGCATGTTCAAGCATTCGAGCATACATCAAATTAGCAAAGTAGCTTGGTTGGTTTTCCAAGTCTAGCAAAATTGTCATATGATAGCCTTTACCATTTTTATAGAGTTCAGAAGCTTCTATTGGAAAATCAATCGTTTGTGAAAATCGAACTACAGCTTCAATATTATCAAAATCAAAGACATAGTGAACATATCCAATCGTTTCTACTTCCTTTTCAGGTTGTTCTTCAGAAACATTTTCCTCAACTACTTCTTGAGTTGCTTTATCCATCATATTTTCAATTTCTGCTAATTTGGCATGAGCATCCGTATCCCCTTTTTCCAACATCGATTGTTCCAATGTTTTAAAAAAGTCTTCTGGAGACATTTTTGAAATGTCACCCAAATCTGCTAATTCTTCTAAATTTAAATCTTTACTTAATTCAGACTTTGTAACAAAAACATCAATGCGATCTTTTTTAGGTGTTACTCGAAAACTTAACATACCACTATTTTTAAAGTTGTCTGGCAAGTCTAATTCATCCATGACAGAATAGAAAAATTCCTCAGTCTTCTCCTGAGGGATTAGGAAATCTTTCAGCTCCATACCACGATCTTCTAAATCTTCCATACTAATTGTAATTTTCAGTGTTGTTTCACTGATTTGTTTCATTTCCATATCATCACCTCATACGAGTATTCAGTTTTCTTATTATACCGAAAAAGCTATTTTTTAGCAATTTTTCACAGCCTAACACGCTAAAAAGCTGAGGAATACTCAGCTTTTTATGTTATATTTTAGAATAAATGAACAACTAACCAGTAGAGGATGAGTAAACTTCCTAAGACTATACGATACTTACCAAAGATGGTGAAATCGTGTCGTTTGACATAGTCTGTCAAGAAACGAATAACATATAAACTAACTACGAAAGCTATCAGACTTGCTACTAAAAGTATTAAAGATTGGTCTAAACTCAAGACGTTACCATCTAAAAAGTATTTAACCGCCTTAAGTCCACTATAACCAAACATAGTTGGGATGGCAAGGAAGAAAGTAAAGTCAGCAGCGACCGAACGACTAGTTCCAATAATAATTGCTCCTAAAATAGTAGCTCCAGAACGACTGGTTCCCGGAACAATACTGAGAACCTGGAAGCATCCAATCAAGAAAGCTGTCTTGTAAGACATACTTGCCAATTCGGTTACCTGTGGTTTGAGGTGTGCATTACGTTTTTCAACCCATATGAAGACAAAACCATAAAAGATTAGGGCTATTGCAATCGGGATCATGAAATTAAAATGAGCTTCAAACCAATTATCAAATGGTAAAGCAATTAAAATAGATGGAATACAAGCTATCACTACTTTTAACCATAATTGCCAAGTTAAACGAATTTCTTTAGCAGATTTACCTGGCTGAAATGGGTTAAGGCGTTTAAAATAAATGACAATAACTGCCATAATTGCCCCAAGTTGTATAACAATATTAAACATTTCAACAAAGGATTTGCTTTGGTTCAACTTCATAAACTCTTGAACCAAGATTAAATGGCCAGTACTAGAAACAGGTAACCATTCTGTCACTCCCTCAACGACTCCTAAAAATAGGGCTTTGAGTAATTCAATTATTAACATAATAACTCCATAAATTTTTCTTTATTATACCATACTTTTGGAAAATTAGAAGGCACCACCACCTCCGCCGCCTCCGCCGCCTGAGAAACCACCTGAAGAACCGCCTGAATTAACACTAAAATTAGAAGCGTGACTAACATCTTCAGTTATCGTTGAAAAATGATTACTAGATTGATTGACTGAAATCGCAAATTGATGACTATCAATGTTTGCAAATCTTTCTGGAATATCTATTTGGTTCACTCTGAGTACTTTCTCAACACGGTCAGCGTAGCCGAATAAAGTAGCGTAAACCAATATTCGATTCCATAATACGATACTTTCTAACTCTGAACGATCAAACGATTTGATATCCCTTAGCATGTTCCTAAAACTAGTCCATTGGTAGACACGACTTGCTCCATCTTCAGTTACAATATAACCGTTACTTATTTTTTTTGTCATCATAAAAATGATTTTATTCAACAACAGGATAACACCAAACAATAAGAGATAGATACAGCAATAGGTAAAATAATTTAAAAAAAGCGTATAAATTATAACAACAAAAGAAATAAGAGGTGATAGGTAACTGAATCTTTTCAACCTAGATAATTCTTTAGACTCTTCTGAAGACATTTTACGATAAGGGGATGAAATTCCCTTTCTTCTAAGAGAGTTTATATTGTCTTTAGAAATCAACCTTGTGAGACGCGTAATTCTTGATAAGGCATTACTTCCTCGGCGTCTCATTTGAGTTTGCAGATCTGAAGCCTTGTGCTGCTTTTTCAGTTCACGTAGTGTTTCTTTATAACTAAATTGGTAATTAGAAAAGAGTTGATCTGGCTTCAAACTCGTAGAATCCGCAAAAGCAAACTCTATAAAATCTATTTCTGCATCAGAAGCTCTATCTAAGTTAGCTAGAGATAACAAGTTATCATCATAATTCAATACTTTTCTATCAATCAAGTCTAATAGAATTGACTGTATGAGTTGTTCTTGACTGATAAGGTGAGTTTTCTTCTCCTCATCTTGAAAATTTTTAAAGCTCATACTATAAATGCTTTGAGTTAACTCTAGTGGTGAAAGGTCCTCAGGTGCTTCATATAAATGATGATCCTTAGGGAATTGCCCGTATTTATTAACTTTTTTTCTAAACAGGAACACCCTAATTGAGATGAATAGTGTCACAATAATAAAGAATGAAGGTAATAATATCCTCAACAAGAAACTTAGGATAAAACCATGACGCTCTATCATCTTCTCTTGATGTTCAATTTTTTTCTTGTAATTATTTTTACTGTTTGTAGGTAGATTAAAATAAGATCTATCCCAATAACCATGAAACTCTAATCGTTTGTTTACATTAAAAGCTGTCAAATGGTAACGATTATTATTTTGTCTTATTTTAGGAGGAGTTTTAAGATAACCCAAGTGCCCCCAAAGACGAGAAAGAGCAACCTTTTTGTCAGTTGATATCCAAAAATCTACTTTCTCTAATGTTTTATCCCAGTCGCTAATAGGAATCCAGTTAAGTTCACCAACATCCTTATGCATAAATAGAACATTTTTTAGTTTCCACTGAACATTGACTTTAACAGTATCACCTGCTTCACCACCATTAAACACTTTCAAACGGTAGCCATCCTCCAAATCTTCTAGCTGGTAACTAACTTTCCTTACTTTACCATTAATTGAAACTTCAACCTGTGGCTTATTATTAATATCAAAATTGTCAGGTAACTTACCCGCCGTACCTAATGTGACATACTGTCCATTATAGGACGAATCAAATTGGTAAGTAACCTTCTCTGTAAAATCAGCACTATTATCATTGTGAATAGTTAGATTACCCTCATAATGAGGAATGTTATAGTCCACCTCATCTGCTTGAACTGAAACCATAAAAAAACTAAGAGCTAAACAAATAGCCAAAAAACATTTCTTCATTATCATCCTCCCTCCTTTGTTTGTATACCATTTTAACATAAAAATACAATTAATCGCTTTCAATAAGATAATGATATTGAAATCGACCTTGTTTTTCGGTAAAATAGGAGGAAGTAACTTATCGGAGGCTGTTGAATGAAAAAAATATTACTAAGTTTATTCACTGCTTTGCTTATCACCTTTGGAGGTATGACAAGTATACAAGCAGATGAATATCTACGTGTCGGTATGGAGGCAGCCTATGCTCCTTTCAACTGGACACAAAATGATAACACAAATGGTGCAGTTCCTATTGAAGGAACTGATCAATATGCTAATGGTTATGATGTACAAGTCGCTAAAAAGTTAGCTAAAAAGTTAAATAAAAAAGTTGTTGTTGTCAAAACAAAATGGGAAGGCCTTGTTCCAGCACTAACTTCTGGAAAACTCGATATGATTATTGCAGGAATGAGTCCTACCGAAGAACGTAAAAAAGAAATTAATTTTTCAAAGCCTTACTACATTTCAGAACCTACTCTAGTTGTTAACGCTGAAGGAAAATATACTAATGCTAAAAATATTAGTGATTTCAAAAATGCTAAAGTAACTGCCCAACAAGGAGTCTACTTATACAACCTCATTGATCAAATCAATGGTGTCAAAAAAGAAGTTGCCATGGGGGACTTTAATCAATTAAGACAAGCTGTAGAATCTGGTGTTGTAGACGCCTATGTTTCAGAACGTCCAGATGCAACTTCCGCTCAAACTGCTAATCCTAAATTAAAAATGATTGAACTGCACCAAGGGTTTAAAACATCTGATGCTGATACAAATATTTCTGTTGGGATGCGTAAAGGTGACAATCGTATTAATCAAGTCAATCAAGTTCTCGAAAGCATTTCTAGAGATAAACAAATCGCCTTGATGGATAAGATGATTAAAGAACAACCATCCGTTAAAAAAGAAAAAAATGGAAAAACAAACTTCTTTGAACAGATGGCAACTATTTTAAAAAACAATGGTTCTCAATTCCTCAGAGGAACAGCTACAACCCTCCTAATTTCTATGGTAGGAACTATCGTCGGATTATTTATCGGCCTTCTCATCGGTGTTTTCCGTACAGCACCAAAATCTGACAATAAGTTAAAGGCTGCCTTACAAAAATTATTAGGTTGGTTACTTAACATCTATATTGAGGTCTTCCGTGGGACACCTATGATTGTACAATCGATGGTTATCTACTACGGAACAGCACAAGCTTTTGGAGTTTCGCTGGACCGTACACTAGCAGCTATATTTATTGTTTCAATCAATACTGGTGCTTATATGAGCGAAATTGTACGTGGTGGTATTTTCTCTGTTGATAAAGGACAATTTGAAGCCGCAACTGCACTTGGTTTCACCCACGGACAAACCATGCGAAAAATTGTTCTACCACAAGTTGTACGTAACATACTCCCAGCTACTGGTAATGAGTTTGTTATCAATATCAAAGATACCTCTGTACTGAACGTTATCTCTGTTGTCGAACTCTACTTCTCTGGTAATACTGTTGCAACACAAACCTACCAATATTTCCAAACATTCACCATTATTGCGATTATTTACTTCATCTTAACCTTCACCGTAACACGTATCTTACGTTACATTGAAAAACGTTTTGATTCAGATAATTACACAACCGGTGCGAATCAATTACAAGTCTAGGAGGTTGGTATGACACAAGCTATTTTAGAAATTAAACATTTGAAAAAATCTTACGGAAGCAATGAAGTGTTAAAAGATATTTCGCTTTCGGTCAACAAAGGCGAAGTTATTTCTATCATTGGTTCTTCTGGATCAGGAAAATCAACTTTCCTACGTTCTATTAACCTCTTAGAAGAACCAAGTGGAGGAGAAATCTTATATCACGGTCACAATGTTCTTGAAAAAGGCTATGATTTAAATAATTATCGTGAAAAACTTGGGATGGTCTTTCAATCTTTTAACCTCTTTGAAAATTTAAATATCTTAGAGAATGCTATTGTCGCACAGACTACTGTTCTAAAACGTGAACGCCAAGAAGCTGAAAAGATTGCTAAAGAAAACTTAAATGCTGTTGGCATGACTGAGCAATATTGGAAAGCTAAACCAAAACAATTATCAGGTGGGCAAAAGCAACGTGTCGCAATCGCCCGAGCACTTTCTGTTAACCCAGAAGCTATACTTTTTGATGAACCAACTTCAGCCTTGGATCCAGAAATGGTTGGTGAGGTCCTTAAAACAATGCAAGATCTAGCTAAATCTGGATTAACAATGATAATTGTGACACACGAGATGGAATTTGCTAAAGAAGTATCAGACCGCGTTATTTTCATGGACAAAGGAATCATTGCAGAGCAGGGTACTCCTAAGCAACTTTTCGAAAATCCAAAACAAGAAAGAACTAAGGAATTTCTACAACGCTTCTTAAAATAAAATTTATCCACATTTAAATATAGACTATTTATACCCCTACAGGTTTTGTCATTGTCATCATTACAATGGAACTGGAGGGGATTTTTTATTGCCACATCTTTGGTGAAATCTACGACTAGCCTCAACTATAGATCAAATTAGACAGTCGTTATTGGATTGTATACTATTAAATAAGTTACTAAATCTCATTTTTTAATTTTAAGTGATATTTAATTAATTATATATTTGTTTAAAATTAAAAACATGTTGTTTTAATGAGTTTTTGATGATATAATATGGTATGCACAAAATGAACTAACCACTGTGCAAGAATAGTTTATTATCTTTGAAAGGATTTTATAATGAAACTTAAAATCAGTGTTTTAACAGCAGCTTCAGCTGTCACTCTATTATTAGCTACTTCAGCAAGTCTTGCGAAGGCAGACACAGTGTCTTATCCTTCACGTGATGCCGGATTTGTCTACTCTCGTGGGTATGCGCCTTCTGAATCACGCTATCCTTCACGCGATGCCGGGTTTATCTACTCTCGTGGGTATGCGCCTTCTGAATCAAGCTACCCTTCACGCGATGCCGGGTTTATCTACTCTCGTGGGTATGCGCCTTCTGAATCAAGCTACCCTTCACGCGATGCCGGGTTTATCTACTCTCGTGGGTACGCTCCAAAACACTTCCTAAGTGCTTACGATAAATAAAAACTGACCTTATTAACTTAACCGATACACTTTCACAAGTATAAATTTTCATTCAATTACATTAAAAATAATTATTTAGTTTGCTGAAAAACGATCACTCAACGATCGTTTTTTATGTGCACAATGATAGCCATTAGCTACTTTCTCGTTGGGTATTTTCCTCATTCATCTTTCACTTAACATCGCTTGTCAAATCCAAACCTCATTAATAAAGGTGTAATATATCTTTGAGCTTATTACTTTTGATTGATATTTAATTACTTTGCTATTTATTTTTAAATTTATCAACAAAGTACTTTACCAGTTAATTTTTTTGTGGTATACTGGTGTCTGTTAACGTTAATAAATTGTCTATAGGAGGTAATCATGGCTGAAAAAACAGACCTATCGTCAGCCTATCGCAGACTTAAAAGTCCTAACATTAAAACTAGAAAACGTGCTCTGAAAATCATTCATGAGTACAAACGTTACGGTAAAAAATAACTTTTTTCCGTCTCTCCAATTATAATAAATAAGTCAGACACAAAATAACCAGAGCAAATGCTCTGGTTATTTTGCTTCTATAAAAAGTTCATTATCTTGTTTTAAGAGCAGATAAAACTTGTGTACGAATATCTTCAACACCTTCTGGGTTATTTGGTAAGAAAATCGTTTGATTACCATTAATAGCAAATGTATTTAAAGTATCTAAATATTGATTCGTTAACAAGATAGACATGATTTGTTCTTCTGTCAATGTCACGTTAGCATCTTTCAATTCTTGAATCGAATCAGCTAACCCATCTACAATTGCTTTACGTTGTTGCGCAATACCCACACCATGTAGACGATCCTTTTCTGCTTCTGCTTCTGCAGCAGTTACAATTTTGATCTTATCAGCATTCGCTAATTCTTGAGCTGCTACACGTTTACGTTGTGCAGCATTGATTTCGTTCATGGATTGTTTTACTTCTGCATCTGGCTCAACCTTAGTAATTAAAGTCTTAACAATGATGTAGCCGTATGTTGACATTTCTTCTGCCACTTGATGTTGAACTTCCAAGGCTATTTCATCTTTCTTTTCGAATAGCTCATCTAATGTAAGTTTAGGTACTGATGAACGTAAAGCATCTTCGATATAAGATTTAATCTGAGCTTCTGGCTTTATTAATTTGTAATAAGCATCTGTAACGTTATTTTCATTGACACGATATTGTGTAGCAATATTTAAAGTGACAAAAACGTTATCTTTTGTTTTTGTCTCAACGATAATTTCACTCTGTAAAAGACGTAACTGCACTCGTGCTGCAATCTTATCGATACCCAATGGTACACGAATATGAATACCGCTAGTAGCAGTCTTTTGATATTTACCAAAGCGTTCAATGATGGCTACTGTCTGTTGTTTAACAACGTATAAAGAAGTTATCAACAGAACAATCACTAAAACCAAAATAACCGTAAGAATAATTAATGACATCATAAATCTCCTTTGTATGAATGTTTTAAAACAATTCTAACACAATTTGTCAAAATTTTCAAAATACTGATGCTTTATCATACTAAAATAGAAACTCTGATAAAATAAAAAATTAGAAGTATCTCTCCTAATTTTTTATTTTATCAATTATTCAACGCTCATGAGGTATGGATATACAGGTTGATCTCCTTGGTGGATCTCAACTTCAACATCTTCATAAGTCTCCTCAAGATATTCCGACAAGGTCTCGGCTAATGCTTGTTTACCATCTTCACCAACATAGATTGTCACGATTTCACTATCTTCATCAATCATTTTATCAAAAGTGTCCTTAAGTGCTTTTTCCATATCTGGTGTAGATACTAGAATTTTACCATCAACCATCCCAAGGATGTCGTTTTCATGAATTTCAAGGCCATCTATCGTTGTATCACGAACAGCTAAAGTCACACTACCACTAATGACATCTGAGAGGCTATTTGTCATATCAGCTACATTAGTTTCAAGAGACTTAGCAGGATCAAAAGCAAGTAAGCTAGTAAATCCTTGTGGAACTGTACGTGTCTCTACTACTGCTGCTGGAATATCAACGACATCTGCAGCTGACTGTGCAGCCATGAAGATGTTCTTATTGTTTGGTAAAATAATAACATTTCTAGCGTTTACTTTTTCAATCGCTTTTACAATATCTTCTGTAGATGGGTTCATAGTCTGGCCGCCAGAGATGATATAATCAACACCTTGTGATTTAAAAATCTCAGCTAGACCGTCACCAGCTACAACAGCAATAATACCATATTCTTTAGTTTCTTTGACAGTTTCTTCAACTTCAACCTTTTGCATTTGGGCATCATGTTGGTTACGCATGTTTTCAACTTTAACCTTCACAAGCGATCCATATTTCAAACCTTCTTGCATAACAAGACCTGGATCTTCTGTATGAACATGAACCTTGACAATTTCATCATCATTAACAACTAGTAAAGAATCCCCTAGATTGCTAAGATAACCTTGAAATTCTTCGTAGTTAAATTCCTTAACGTAAGTTGGTCCTTGCTTTAAACCAACCATGACTTCTGTACAATAGCCATATTTAATATCTTCTGTGGCTACGTGGCCTACTACAGCTTTATGGTGCTCTGCATTAACCATTTCAGTCATTGTTGCGGGAGTTGCTTTAAAATCTTCTGATGCGATATATTCCCCAGTCAGTGCTGAGAGGAAACCTTCGTAAATAAAGACGAGTCCTTGACCACCAGAATCAACAACACCAACCTCTTTAAGAACAGGTAGCATATCCGGTGTTTTAGCAAGAGCACGCTTAGCACCTTTGAGAGTTGCGCGCATAACTTCAACTGCATCATCAGTTTCTTCAGCTTTTTTTAGAGCAGCGGTAGCTGCACCGCGTGATACTGTCAAGATAGTTCCTTCAACTGGTTTCATAACGGCTTTATAAGCTACTTCAACACCATTCTGGAAAGCGTGTGCCAAATCTTGACCCGTTAATTCTTCTTTATCCTTGATACTTTGACCAAAACCACGGAATAATTGTGATGTAATTACACCTGAATTTCCACGTGCTCCCATCAATACACCTTTAGAAAGAATTTGACCAACTTCTCCAACAGTCATCGCTGGTTTGTCCGAAACTTCCTTGGCTCCGTTTTCCATAGTCATCCCCATATTCGTACCAGTATCACCATCTGGAACTGGGAATACATTTAATGAGTTGACATACTCTGCCTGTTTACTCAGACGTGTACTGGCAGCTTGTACCATTTCTTGGAATAAACTTGTCGTAATCTTTGACACTAATCTTCTCCTACAACCTTAATACTTTGCACATAAACATTCACCATATCAGCAGATAAACCAAGCTGATTTTCGAGATTGAATTTCACTCGCTCTTGAATATTTTTTGAAACTTCACTAATTTTGACGCCGTAACTCATGACAGTATAAACATCTACTGCGATGCCCGCTTCACTAGACCTCACAACAACACCTTTTGCGTAGTTTTCCTTACGCAAAAGTGCTTGAAAGTTATCTTTGATAGCACTTTTACTTGCCATACCAACAACGCCAAAAATTTCCGTTGCTGAACCTCCAACGACAGTTGCAATAACGTCATCAGAGAGTTCAATTTGACCATCTCTTGTATTGATTTTTACAGTCATATCTACTACCTCAAAAAGTTTTTATCACTCTATTCTATCATATCTCACTATTATTGTAAAAAAATAGAGGCATCTAACTATCAAATCAGCCTTAGAAACACTAAAAAAAGCCCTAAGGCTTTCTCAGTTTATTAAACGCGTTCTACTTTACCAGATTTAAGCGCACGAGCTGAAACCCAAACTTTTTTTGGTTTACCGTCGATAAGAACAGTAACTTTTTGAAGGTTTGGTTTAACAGTACGTTTTGTTTGGTTCATCGCGTGTGAACGGTTGTTACCAGAAACTGTTTTACGTCCTGTGAAATAACATACTTTAGCCATTTTACGAGTTCCTCCTATATTGATCAATATTTACGGATGTGCTAGCACCACATACTAGACTATTCTATCACAACTTACTTCTTCTAGCAAGTTCTTTTCAAAATTACTTTTTCATTTGTTTTATCTAAATCGCTTACATATTTTTTATAATAAGACACACTTCCTTCTAATTCATTTTTTAGTTTACATTTTCTTTCAAAATATTATAATAGACAACAATAATCAAAGGAGGTTTCATATGACACGTAAAATTGGAATTATAGGCATGGGGCACGTTGGATCAACTGTTGCACACGCTCTTATTGCACAAGGTATTGGTGATGATTATGTCTTTATTGATACTAATATTGATAAGGTTAATGCTGATATGATTGATTTTCAAGATGCTCTGGCAAATGCTACTTATCACGCTAATATAGTATTAAACGACTATGACGCGTTGTCAGATGCTGATGTTGTGATTTCAGCCTTAGGTGATATTTCACTACAGAATAACAAAGAAGCTAATCGCTTTGCTGAACTACCATTTACCAGTAAAGAAGTCTACGACGTTAGCCAAAAGTTAAAATCATCTGGTTTTAGAGGGATCCTTATTGTCGTTACCAATCCTGTTGATGCCATCACCCAGCTTTATCAAGAATATACTCAATTTCCTAAATCACGCGTTATCGGAACAGGAACCTTATTGGATACTGCTCGGATGAAAAGAGTGCTTGGTCAACGCCTACAAGTTGATCCAAGGAGTATCGGTGGTTATAATCTAGGAGAGCATGGTAACTCCCAATTTGTCGCTTGGAGTCAGGTAACTGTAAAAGGACAACCAGCTATATCACTATTAAAAGCAGAAGAATTAGAACAGATAAAAGAAGCTTCTTTAAAAGGCGGGCACACTGTCTTTTTTGGTAAAAAATATACTAGTTATGGTATCGCTACCGCAGCTGTCCGCATCGTTTTAGCTGTGTTAAATGATTCCCATGAGTTACTACCTGTATCTACCTTCTATGAGTCCGAAGGGGTTTACCTTGGATATCCAGCTATTATTGGTAGAGTAGGAATTGTAGAAAGAATTTCTCTTTCACTAAGCCCAAAAGAAGAGCAACAACTCACAGCTTCAGCGGCATTTATTCGAAATTATCTTAAGCATATCAATCTTTAAAGAGTATCTATTTAATAAAAAGTTATATAATCCAAAAAAAGCTCACCATAAGTGAGCTTTTAACTATTATCTGTTTTATGTTAATTATGCTTTGTTTGCTGAACCAAACACGTCAATACGTTCTTCAACTGCTTCTGTAATTGCATCGAAACCAGGTTTCAAGAATTTACGTGGGTCAAAGAGTTTTTTCTTCATGTATTCAGCTTCGTTAGCGTTGAATTCAACAGCGTAGTCACGAGTTGCTTGACAGAAAGCTAATTGACATTCTGTGTTAACGTTAACTTTAGCAACACCAAGTTTGATAGCTTCTTGGATTTGATCATCAGGAATACCTGAACCACCGTGTAACACGATTGGGAAACCAGGAACAGCTTCAGTCAATTTCTTCAAGTGATCAAGGTCAAGTCCTTCCCAGTTTGCTGGGTATGGTCCATGAATGTTACCGATACCTGCAGCCAAGAAGTCAATACCAGTTTCAACCATAGCTTTAGCATCTTCGATTGGTGCTAATTCACCTTTACCAACAATACCATCTTCTTCACCACCGATAGTACCAACTTCAGCTTCTACTGAAATACCTTTAGCATGTGCTTTAGCAACAACTTCGCGTGCTTTTTCAAGGTTTTCTTCAACTGGAAGGTGTGAACCATCAAACATAATTGAAGTGTAACCTACTTCAATACACTCAAGGGCATCATCGTAATGACCGTGGTCAAGGTGGATAGCAACTGGTACAGTAATACCCATTGATTCAACCAAAGTTTCAATAAGTTGTTTACAAAGTTTGTAACCACCCATGTATTTAGCCGCACCCATTGAAGTTTGGATAAGTACTGGAGCTTTTTTAGCTTCTGCTGCGCGCAAGATAGCTTGAGTCCACTCAAGGTTGTTTGTGTTAAATCCACCTACTGCATAGCCGTTATCACGAGCTGCTTGGACGAATTTTTCTGCTGAAACGATTGCCATTATTCAGGCCTCCTATTTATTTTTTGGGCGTTGCCCACTTACATGTTAATTCTAGCACAATTCTATAAAAAATGCTAGTTTTTTACTGAAAATACGTGAGAAACTTAACAGAGTTAAACGAGGTTTTTTTCAGAAAGCAGTCATTCCGCTTTCAATTCTTTACGTGCCAACAGGATCTGTTCTTTAACCTGGTCAAACCCCGTTCCTCCTAATGAATTTCTTCGTTTAACTGCTGTCTTTGCAGTTAATATCTCATAGATATCGTTTTCTATCAACTCTGAAATTTCTTGATAATATTTTAAAGGTATATCCTGTAAATAAGAACCATTTTTACTGCATTCTAAAACCAATTTACCTACAATTTCATGTGCTTTTCTGAAAGGTATCCCCTTACTTGCTAAATAATCTGCTAATTCTGTTGCATTTGAAAAATCAGTCTCCGTTGAGGTCATCATTATGTGCTCATTCACAGTCATTGTCTCAAGCATATTAGCCATGATTTCAATAGCTATGCTGACTGTTTCTACGCTATCAAACATCCCTTCTTTATCTTCTTGTAAATCTTTGTTATAAGCTAACGGCAATGATTTCATAACAGTTAGTAAACTAAATAAATTTCCATAAACACGGCCTGTCTTCCCTCGAATTAATTCTGCCATATCAGGATTTTTCTTTTGAGGCATAATAGATGATCCTGTAGAGAAAGTATCTGATAATGTGATGAATTGATACTCATAACTGCACCAATTAATGATTTCTTCACAAAAACGTGATAAATGCATCATTAAAATGCTAGCATTGGATAAAAATTCTATGATAAAATCACGATCTGAGACAGCATCAAGCGAATTACTATATGGTTTTTCAAAATCTAATAAACGAGTTGTCATATGGCGGTCAATAGGAAACGTTGTCCCTGCTAGAGCAGCAGCTCCTAATGGTGATAGATTGGTGTGTTTCATATTAAACTCTAATCGCTCTGTATCACGCGTAAACATATTATAGTAAGCCATTAGATGATGTCCAAATGAAATCGGCTGAGCATGTTGTAAATGTGTATACCCTGGCATAACAGTATAGATATGATTTTCTGCTAAATTAACTAAGGTTGTTCGTAAATGAAGCAATTTCTTCATCATTTCTTGCAATTTATCTTTCAAATAAAGGTGCATATCTGTAGCCACTTGATCATTTCGTGAACGTGCAGTATGAAGCTTACCTGCTACTTCTCCAATTTCAGCGGTTAATAAGCTCTCTATGTTCATATGAATGTCTTCATTTGATATGCTAAAAGTCAATTGACCTGCTCTGTATTTATCTTGCAGTATTTTTAAACCATCTTTTATCAATCCTGCTTCTTCTTGACTAATAATATCCGTTTTGCCTAACATTGTGACATGGGCCATAGAAGCCTTCATATCATAGGGAGCTAATTTTTGGTCGAAACTGATTGATGCACCGAACTCTTCAACCCATTTTTCAAGACTACTTTCAAAACGACCACCCCATAACTTATGATTTTTTGTCATCCTCTTATCTTCCTTTATTTATCCTTTGTTTACTTGGGCATTAACTTGGGTTGGAAGTCCCCAGAGTTTGATAAAACCAACTGCTGCATCTTGATCAAAGCTATCAGCAGCTGTATAGGTTGCTAAGTTCTCATCATATAATGAATTAGATGAGTGGCGAGCAACGACTTGGGCAGAACCTTTATATAACTTAACTTTTGTAATACCATTAACCACTTTTTGTGTTTCTTTGACATAGGCAATGATAGCTTTTGTAGCTGGACTAAACCATAAAGCATTATAAATAAGATTTGATAGTTCATTTTCAAGGATAGGTTTAAAATGAGACACTTCACGGACTAATGTTAAATCTTCAATTTCTTTATGGGCAGCTAACAGTACCATTGCCGCAGGACATTCATAAATTTCACGTGATTTGATACCGACTAAACGATTTTCAACATGATCAATGCGTCCAATACCATGTTTTCCTGCAATTTCATTTAGCGATAAAATCAAATCTGCTAGTGTCATTTCTTGATTGTTTATAGCTATAGGCTTCCCATTTTGGAACGTAATATCAATATATTCTGCACAATCAGGAGCTTCTTCTGGTGATTTTGTAATACCAAAAGCTTCTTCTGGCGCTTGATTCCAAGGATTCTCAAGCACACCACATTCATTGGCACGTCCCCATAAATTTTGATCTATAGAATAAGGGTTATCTAAATCTGCTGGAATAGGTACGCCGTTAGCTTTTGCAAAAGTAATTTCCTCTTCACGATGCCACTTCCACTCACGAACAGGGGCAATTACTTTTAATTCAGGATCTAGTGCTGCAATTGCAACTTCAAAACGCACTTGGTCATTTCCTTTACCTGTACATCCATGTGCAATTGTGGTCGCACCTGTTTGATGTGCCATTTCAACTAATTTTTGGGCAATAATTGGACGGCTAAGCGCTGAAACAAGCGGGTATTTTTGTTCATACATCGCATGTGCCTGTAAAGCTGGTAAAACAAAATGCTCAGCAAACTCATCTTTAACATCTAAAATATAAGATTCTATGGCACCTATTGTTAAAGCTTTATCGTGAATAAAATCAAGATCTTTACCTTCGCCAACATCCATACAGACAGCAATAACGTCATAATCTTTTTTTAACCAAGCTATAGCAACAGAGGTATCTAAACCACCAGAATAAGCTAAAATTAATTTTTCTTTTCCCATAAAAAATCCCCTTCCAAATTCCTATATTTTGTAATATTATACACTTGTTATATTTATTGTCAAATATTTTTATAGTTTTTGTCTATTTTTAGTATATTTATTTCTAAATAAATAAAACAATAACTGCCAATTGGCAGTTATTGTTTTAAATAATTATGATAAGGGTAGTTCTACACAAAATTCTGTTCCAATTTCCAACTGACTGGAGACACTAATACGTCCCTTACAAAGAACAATTATACGTTTAACTATTGCTAGTCCTAATCCATTTCCTTGTTGATTATGCGACTGATCCGCTTGGTAAAATTTATCAAATATATGCTGAACATCATATTGAGAAATTCCCTTACCTTTATCAGAAATAATAACTCTCAGATAATGATTATTAGTTTCTTCCATTCGTACACTTAAGTCTACAATATCATCGGAATATTTTATTGCATTATCTAAAAGGTTTATCCAAACTTGCATCAGCAAGTCAGAGTTTGAGTAAACAGTATATGGTTTTGAATCCAGTTGAAAATTTATCCTTTTAGCTTGCCAACGTTCTGTTAAACTAATCATTGCTTGACGAATTTGTTCATCTACACGAACAGAGGATAGCTCCCCAATAGTCTCCTGATTATCCACGCGCGACATTTGCAACATCGTATCACATAATCTTGTTAACCTTAGGCTCTCTGTTTTAACAAGATCTAATAACTCACTTTGTGTTTCTTCATCTAATTCTGGATCTTGTAATAGTTCTACAATATTAGCTACTGCAGCAATCGGAGTCTTTAGCTCATGAGAAACATTAGTGATAAAGTCTTTTCGCATATGATCCATATGAGATAAAGAAACAATCATCTGATTAATACTTTCAGATAGCTCATCCAATTCATTATAATACTCATAGGATTTACGACGATTACTGTTTCGATAAATATGCCCTTCAAAGTCACCGTCTGCAACATTGGACACAATATGGCTAATATCTAAAATTGGTTTTGTTAAATGATAAGAACCGTACCACATACTAATACTAGCTATCACAAGGCTTAAAAAAACAACAGCGAGAGCGCTAACTTGTAATACATGAGTAGTTAAGACTCCTTGAAAAAAAGTAAAAACTATTGCTGCAACTAGTAAAAGAGAAGCTAGGACTGAGAAAAGCATCGTTAACACAAACATTAATGTGAAATAAAATCTTAACGGAAACCGAAATCGCCTTAGCTTAGTCATTTTTTGCACGATACCCTACCCCTCTCACCGTTTCAATCTTAAAATCTGGTAAGTGTTCTACTTTTCGTCTAATTTTATTGATGCAAGCATCTACCACCCGCTCATCTAAATCAGTATCCATTCCCCAAATACTATCCAATAGTTCTAAACGTGTGAAAATCCTATTAGGATAGCTAAGTAAGTGGAAAAGAACCCTAAATTCTTTCTGAGGAAATACAATTTCTTGCTCAAAATATTTCAAGCTTAATTCATCTTCATTAAGACAAGTATTCCCAATAATTAGCTGATGTTGAGCTACAATATTAGCTCTCCTCAAGAGTGCCTTAATACGTAAAGCTAATTCTTGTAACTGCACAGGCTTAACCATATAATCATCTGCACCAAGGCCAAACCCTTTTGTCATATCTTCCATTTGTGATTTTGCTGTCATAACAATGATTGGAACATTATAAGCAGCTGACCTGAGTTCTTGAATTAATTGATAACCATCCATCATGGGCATCATGATATCAGTTATAATCAATTGTACTTCTTCTGTATCTAGACAATTTAGAGCTTCTTGTCCATTTGAAGCAGTGATAAATTGGTAGCCCTCTTGTGTTAATTTTGTGGTAATGATTTTTTGTTGAACAATGTTATCCTCTACAACTAATATTTTAATCATTAAATCACCTCTAACTTATTGTAACACAAGTTAGAAGTTTTCTTTAACTAATTTCCCGTCCTTTAAACGATAAACGGTGTCTACTAAATCTAGAACGCGTTCATCGTGTGTCACCATAATTGCTGCAGTATTATGTGATTTAACTTCCTGGCGAATAAGTTCTGTAACTTGACGCCCACGTTCTTCATCAAGGCTAGCTGTTGGCTCATCTGCCAAGATAACCTTAGGATGATTAATAAATGCTCTAGCAATTGCTGCGCGTTGCTTTTGTCCTCCCGATAATTGGTTAGGGTATTTATGTGCACACTGCTCTATTCCTAAATCTGATAATAATTTATTAATTTCTTCCAAGCTTGTTTTCTTATCATAGTGTTTTGCAAATCGAGCCTCTTGTTGCAACTGTTCTTGGATTGTTAAATAAGGAAGCAGTTGATGACTTTGAAATATAAAACCTAGTGCTTCACGGCGCAATTGTGTTCTTTGTCTTTGAGACAAATCCGTAACGTTCTCATGATTGACATACAAACTACCTTGATCTGCGCCAAGAAGTAACCCTGCAATGGATAAAAGTGTGCTTTTACCTGAACCTGAGGGTCCCAGTATAGCTACAAACTCACCTGCAGAAACTGATAAATCTAAATTATCTAATATTGATAAAAGCTCATCTCCATCTGGGTAGTGTTTTGAGATGTGTTTTAATTCTAAGATTGCTGACATTATTCTCCTCCCCCATTAATAACTTCGACTGGGTCGATTTTAGCAACTTTTACAATTGACAAAGCACTACTAATCATTGCAATGACTAAAAATACAAATGATACTAGAATAATATTTTGCCAATTAATAACAAATGGCATTTGAGCTGGTAATACATAAGAGAGAGCAACCGCCAATCCATCTCCAACAATGATACCAAACAGTGCCAATATAATGACTTGACTCAATTGAAATAGGGCAATCTCTGACATTTTTGTCCCAATAGCTTTCATGACGCTAAATTCATGACGTTTTTGAAGTGTGATGATGTAGAAAAAGACACCTAAAATACCAGCTGAAGCTACGACAAGGACCCATAAAATCATATTCAAAGTGGATTGTTCAGCACTATAACCAGGAATATGTTGAATGACATCTTTTTTACTAACAGCTTCTAATTGAGTTGGTAAATGAGATATACTTTTATCATTTTTCATAACTAATGCCTGAGGTAAGAACTGGTATTGAGGATTAATCTTTTTATTAATTTCGGTATAAATGTCTTTATCAATAAATGCCACAGGTCCGTGACCATACATACTATTATGGACAAATCCAACGACTGTTAGTGATATAGATGATGACTTATCAATCACCTTATCACCTAACTTTATCCCTTCAGCTTTTAAACTATCATTTAAAATAATAGCTTTTTTGTAACTTGTCAGTTGTTTTCCCTCAGAAAGTGTAGGTGCCATAAAAGAATCTTTATCAATAGCAAAATAAGAAATATCAATTTTCTTTTCATGTCCTTGGCGAGTTAAACTCGAACGTTGAATATTTAAAGTGGTACCATCTTTTAAATTCAAACTGTTTAAATCTGTCTGATCTTTAGTTGTCAATACAGATGATGTAATCACTTGTTCAGCACCTTCATTCAAAATATAGGTTTGAGCTGGGTTATTTTCAATAGCAGCACTAACAGCTCTACCTAAACCGTTTGCTAAACCTGATAAAAAAACTACCATGAACATCATAACAATGATTAGCAATTCAATCAGGAGGTATTTTTTCTTATAAAAGGTTAATTCTTTCCAAGCATGTGACATGGTTTTTCTCCTTTGATCTTTTGATGTGAACATAGTATCACAGCTTTATGACTTGAATATGACCTCTAAAAATAATGATATTTTATCATTAAATTATTTAAAAAATAGCTTGACAATTTTTTAGTAAGCGATTACAATTCTAATTATGAAATCGTTCCCACAATAAAAGAAAGGAGTTTCTATGAGTACGATTAGACAAGTCGCCGAGAAAGCTGGCGTATCAACATCTACTGTCTCACGGTATATATCCCAAAATGGTTACGTTAGTCAAAAAGCAAGTCAAAAAATCGAGCAAGCTATCCGCGAACTCCATTATGTTCCAAATTTCCTTGCACAATCTCTGAAAACCAAAAAAAATCAACTTGTTGGATTACTACTTCCCGATATTTCAAACCCTTTCTTTCCAAGACTTGCTAGAGGAGTTGAAGAATTTCTAAAAGAACAGGATTATCGTGTCATGCTTGGCAACACAAATAACAAGAGCCATTTAGAAGAAGAGTACTTAAATGTGCTATTACAAAGTAATGCTGCAGGGATTATTACAACACACGATTTCACCAAAAATCATCCTGAAATAGATATTCCAGTTGTAGTTGTTGACCGCGTTAATCAAGAAACACAGTACGGCGTTTTCTCTGATAATAAAGAGGGAGGAAAATTAGCAGCTCAAGCTATTTGGACAGCAGGTGCTACCAATATATTACTCATTCGTGGTCCGCTAGATAAAGCTGATAACCTTAATCAAAGGTTTCAAGGAAGCCAAAATTACCTATTAAACAAAGGGGCTTGTTTTGCTATCGAAGATAGTGCCAGTTTTGATTTTGCAGAGATTCAAATTGAAGCGAAAACTTTACTTGACCACCATCCAGACATTGATAGCATTATCGCTCCATCTGATATACATGCTATTGCCTACCTACACGAGATTCTTAATCGAGGGAAGCGAATCCCTGAAGATGTACAAATTATTGGTTATGATGATATTTTAATGAGCCAATTTATCTACCCTTCGTTGTCAACTATTCACCAATCGTCATATATTATGGGACAAAAAGCAGCTGAATTAATTTTCAAAATTACTAATCAATTACCTATTACCAATAAGCGTATTAAATTACCCGTTCATTATATCGAACGTGAAACCCTAAGGAGGAAAATAGATGAGTAACATTGTCATTATCGGTAGTATTTCCATGGACTTAGTTATGGAAACCAATCGTATCGCCAAAGAGGGAGAAACCGTATTTGGCCAACGTTTTTCAATGGTTCCAGGAGGTAAAGGTGCTAATCAGGCTGTCGCTATTGGGCGTCTTAGCCAAGAGCGAGATAATATTACTATTCTTGGTGCCATTGGCGAGGATTCTTTTGGTCCCATTCTTTTGGATAATTTAAACAAAAATCATGTTACTACGGATTTTGTGGGAACGATACCATCTTCTTCAGGTGTTGCCCAAATCACTCTTTATAATAATGATAATCGAATCATTTACTGTCCTGGAGCCAACGGAAAAGTTGATACTAAAAAATGGTCTCAGGAGTGGTCAATAATTAAAGAAGCTGATTTAGTTGTATTACAAAATGAAATTCCTCATCAAGCAAATATGAAAATTGCTAATTTTTGTAAAGAACATAGTATTAAATTACTCTATAATCCTGCACCATCTAGAGAAACTGATATTGAGATGCTCGATAAGGTCGATTATTTCACACCAAATGAACACGAATGTCAAGAGCTGTTCCCAAACCAAAAACTAGAGGATATATTAGCCACATATCCTGAGAAACTAATCGTAACACTCGGCACAAAAGGAGCCATCTACTCTGATGGAAAAGAAAGCCATTTAATTCCTGCCTTAGAAACTAAAGCTGTTGATACAACTGGTGCAGGTGATACTTTTAACGGTGCATTCGGTTATGCTATCTCGAAAAAATTTAAGATTGCTAATGCCTTACGTTTTGCAACTCTAGCTGCTCACTTATCCGTGCAAAAATTTGGTGCACAGGGTGGCATGCCTACAATTAAAGAAATGGAGGACAACCAACATTATGAAAAAGACTGGCATATTAAATAGTCATCTCGCTAAATTAGCAGATGACCTTGGGCATACTGATCAAGTTTGTATTGGAGATCTGGGTCTACCTGTTCCAAATGGCATTCCAAAGATTGATTTGTCTTTGACCTCTGGAATACCTAGTTTCCAAGAGGTACTTGATATCTATTTAGAGAATATCTTAGTTGAAAAAGTCATTTTAGCAGAAGAAATCAAGGAAGCAAATCCGGATCAATTATCAAGGTTATTAGCTAAACTTGATAACTCTGTTAGCATAGAGTACGTCAGTCACAATCATTTAAAACAAATGACCCAAGATGTCAAAGCAGTTATTCGTACAGGTGAAAATACACCGTATTCAAATATTATTCTACAATCTGGTGTTATCATCTAGAAAGGAGTTTAGTCCATGAAAATTGACATGAGGAATATCTCCAAATCCTTCGGTACTAATAAAGTTCTAGAGAAGATTGATTTGGAATTACAATCTGGTCAAATACACGCACTTATGGGTGAAAATGGTGCGGGTAAATCAACCTTAATGAACATTCTAACAGGACTTTTTCCAGCAAGTACAGGAACTATTTATATTGATGGCGAGGAACGAACTTTTTCAAACCCTCAAGAAGCAGAGGAATTTGGTATTAGTTTTATTCACCAAGAGATGAATACTTGGCCGGAAATGACTGTCTTGGAAAATCTCTTTCTTGGACGTGAAATCAAGACAACTTTTGGCTTACTCAATCAAAAATTAATGAGACAAAAAGCACTTGAAGCTTTTAAAAGATTAGGTGTAACTATTCCCCTAGACATCCCGATTGGTAACTTGTCTGTTGGACAACAACAAATGATTGAAATCGCCAAAAGTCTCCTAAACCAACTCTCTATTTTGGTAATGGATGAACCGACTGCTGCTTTAACAGATCGTGAAACTGAAAATCTTTTCCGAGTTATCCGAAGTTTGAAACAAGAAGGAGTGGGCGTTGTCTATATCTCCCATCGAATGGAGGAAATTTTTAAAATCACTGACTTCGTAACCGTCATGAGAGATGGTGTCATTGTAGATACAAAAGAAACATCACTCACAAATTCTGACGAATTGGTTAAAAAAATGGTTGGCCGAAAATTGGAAGATTACTATCCTGAAAAACATTCTAAAATTGGGCCTGTTGCTTTTGAAGTTAGTAACCTCTGTGGAGATAATTTCGAGGACGTTTCCTTTTATGTCCGTAAAGGCGAGATTCTTGGATTTTCTGGATTAATGGGAGCTGGGCGTACTGAAGTTATGCGAACTATCTTTGGAATTGATAAAAAGAAGTCTGGTAAGGTGAAAATTGATGACCAAGAAATCACTATTACTAGCCCAAGCCAAGCTATCAAGCAGGGCATTGGTTTTTTGACCGAAAATAGAAAAGATGAAGGTCTCATCCTAGACTTCAATATCAAGGACAATATGACTCTCCCTAGCACTAAAGATTTTAGCAAACATGGTTTCTTTGATGAAAAAACAAGCACAACATTTGTGCAACAATTGATTAATCGCCTCTACATTAAATCAGGGAGACCAGATTTAGAGGTTGGAAATCTTTCTGGAGGTAACCAACAAAAGGTCGTTCTCGCTAAATGGATTGGTATTGCTCCTAAAGTCTTAATTCTTGATGAGCCAACACGTGGTGTTGATGTCGGAGCTAAACGAGAGATTTACCAATTAATGAATGAACTAGCAGACAGAGGTGTTCCAATTGTCATGGTATCATCAGACTTACCTGAAATTCTAGGTGTTAGTGACCGCATCATGGTAATGCACGAAGGTCGAATCAGTGGAGAACTCAGTCGAAAAGAAGCTGACCAAGAAAAAGTTATGCAACTAGCCACAGGAGGTAAGTAAAGTGAAAAATATGATGAAATATATATCAGAGTTAACAACCCTGATTGCGTTAGCTGGTTTAATGGTTATTATCACACTCATTAATCCTAATTTCCTCACAACCAATAATCTACTCAATTTATTATTACAAGTAACTGCAAATGGTTTTATCGCTTTCGGGATGACCTTCGTTATTTTGACTGGCGGTATTGATTTATCAGTCGGGTCCATATTAGCCCTATCTAGTGCATTAACAGCTGGATTAATCGGCCACGGAGTACCCGTTGGTATTGCTATCGTTTTATCTGTTGCCTTAGGTGGCATCTTGGGAATGCTAAACGGACTCTTCATTTCTTACGGAAAATTAGCACCATTTATCGTTACACTGGCAACAATGACTATCTTTAGAGGAGCAACGCTAGTTTATTCAAACGGCAACCCAATTACCGCTGGCTTATCCGATAGTTTTCTATTCCAATTTTTGGGACAAGGCTATATTGTTGGTATCCCATTCCCAGTCATTCTCATGTTTCTTACTTTTATTATTTTGTATATTTTGTTACATAAAACAGCCTTCGGGAAATCTGTTTACGCTTTAGGAGGTAATGAAAAAGCAGCGTATATCTCGGGTATTAAGTTAAACAAAGTTAAAATTATCATCTACACTATCTCAGGTATCATGGCTTCCATTTCTGGGTTAATTATCACATCACGCCTTAGCTCAGCACAACCAACAGCTGGAGCAAGTTATGAGATGGATGCTATTGCCGCCGTTGTCTTAGGTGGAACGTCTTTATCTGGTGGGAAAGGACGTATCATTGGAACATTGATTGGTGCTCTCATTATTGGTGTCCTGAACAATGGATTAAACATCATTGGTGTCTCTGCATTTTGGCAACAAGTTGTGAAAGGTATCGTTATTTTAATGGCTGTTTTACTTGATCGCTTTAAAGTAGCAAAATAGTCTTTACTCTAATTTCTATAAATTCATTATATTTTATCTAAAGGAGTTTCAAATGAAATTTGGAAAAAAACTTGGCTTTCTAGCCTTATCGATGTCTATTGTCCTCATTCTCGGTGCATGTGGTAAAACTGGACTTGGAAATTCTTCTGGGAATTCTACAAAAAATGTAACCAAAAAATCTGCTAAAGATTTGAAACTAGGTGTATCTATTTCAACAACTAACAATCCCTACTTTGTTGCGATGAAAGACGGTATTGACAAATATGCTAGCAATAAAAAAATAAGCATTAAGGTAGCTGATGCTCAAGATGACGCCGCACGTCAAGCAGATGATGTCCAAAACTTTATTAGTCAAAACGTAGATGCTATTTTGATTAATCCCGTTGACTCAAAAGCTATTGTAACAGCTATTAAGTCTGCAAACAACGCTAATATTCCTGTTATTCTAATGGACCGTGGTAGTGAGGGAGGCAAAGTATTAACTACTGTCGCTTCAGATAACGTTGCTGCTGGTAAGATGGCTGCGGATTATGCTGTTAAAAAACTAGGCAAAAAAGCAAAAGCCTTTGAATTATCTGGAGTACCAGGTGCCTCTGCTACTGTAGACCGTGGTAAAGGATTTCATTCAGTTGCAAAATCTAAACTTGACATTCTTTCAAGCCAATCTGCCAATTTTGACCGCGCCAAAGCTTTGAATACTACACAAAATATGATTCAAGGACATAAAGATGTCCAAATTATTTTCGCACAAAATGATGAAATGGCACTTGGGACTGCACAGGCTGTCAAATCTGCTGGCTTGCAAAATGTTCTTATCATAGGAATTGATGGTCAGCCAGATGCCCATGATGCCATTAAAAAAGGTGATATTTCAGCCACTATTGCACAACAACCAGCTAAGATGGGAGAAATAGCAATTCAAGCAGCAATTGATCATTATAAAGGCAAAAAAGTAGAGAAAGAAACAATTTCTCCAATTTACCTTGTTACCAAAGACAATGTTGAAAAATACAATTGGTAAAAGTACACAAAAAGTCGTGAAAATTCACGACTTTTTATATTATAATTTTGCTAACATATTATCGATATGTTGAACTGATTTTTCTTTACCTAATAAATAAATAGTATCTGGTAACTCTGGTCCATGCATTTCACCAGAAACCGCAATACGAATAGGCATAAATAGGTTCTTACCTTTGATGCCTGTTTCTTTTTGAACAGCCTTAATTTGAGGGAAAATAGTATCTCTAGTGAATTCTTCGTCAGAAAGCGATACTAACTTTTCCTTAAAAGCAGATAAGACTGTTGGGACTGTTTCTGCTGCCATTACTTCTTTTTCGGCTTCTGTTAATTCTGGAAAATCTGCAAAGAAAAGGTCTGTTAATGGTACAATCTCATCAGCTGATTTTAATTGAGGTTTATAAAGCTCAACTAATTTTTCAGCTTTGTCTGTAAGTCGACCAGCTTCTTCTAAGAATGGTTTGCAAAGTGCAAAAACACTCTCAAAATCAGCATTTTTTAGGTAATCATTACTCATCCAATCCATCTTCTTCTGATCGAATGCTGCTGGTGATTTGCTAAGACGATTTTCATCAAATAGATTAATTAATTGCTCGCGTGAGAAGATTTCTTCTTCTCCACCAGGATTCCAACCAAGAAGGGCAATGAAATTAAAGACAGCTTCCGACATATAACCTTTTTTACGATAGTCTTCGATAAATTGAAGAGTATTGGTGTCGCGTTTTGATAATTTCTTACCAGTCTCTGAGTTTATAATCAATGTCATGTGACCAAATTGTGGCGCTTCCCAACCGAGTGCTTCATAAATCATTAATTGTTTTGGCGTATTTGCAATATGGTCATCGCCACGAATAACATGCGAAATTTGCATATCATGATCATCAATGACTACTGCGAAATTGTAAGTTGGATAACCATCTTTCTTCTGAATAACCCAGTCTCCGCCGATATTAGAGCCTTCAAACTCAATGTCACCTTTTACCATATCAGTCCACTTATAAATTCCAGATTCATTAACAGCAAGGCGTACTGTCGGAATGATGCCTGCTGCTTCACGCTCTGCAATGTAAGCTTCTTTTTCAGTTTCTGACATTCCGATAAATTCGTTGATATAGCGAGGTGTTTCGCCTGCCAATTCTTGGCGTTCACGCTCTGCTGCTAATTCTTCCTCAGTCACATAGGACTTGTAGGCTTTACCTTCTGCTAACAACTGATCAATATAACGTTGGTAAAGCTCAAGGCGTTCTGATTGACGATAATTTTCATGTGTTTCAGGGCTTTCATCCCAGTCCATACCTAGCCAACGTAAGTTCTCCAATTGAGAGCGTTCACCATCTTCGACGTGACGTTTTCGGTCAGTATCTTCAATACGAATAACAAAATCCCCACCATGATGGCGAGCATAAAGGTAGTTAAAGAGCGCAGTACGCGCATTTCCGATGTGTAACAATCCTGTTGGACTTGGTGCATAACGCACACGAATCTTATTAGCCAAAATTCTACTCCTATATTTTCTGATAGTAAACTTTTTCAGTTTAACTGAATTAGTCAAGGGGGCAAAACATCATTCAAACTCTTACAGATGATTGCCAATCAACCCTATTATACCACTAAATCACTAAAAATGATAATCAGTAATAATAGCCACACTAATTTTCGATAAAAAAAAGTAAAGCAAAATTGCCTTACTTTTTAAAAATATTCTTAAAAGTTAAACAAATCATTAAAATTCTCTACCATTGTTGGGTGAGTGAAAATTTGTTTTTGGAAATAAGTATATGGGATTTTATTATCCATTGCCATTGTGATGATATTAATTAATTCATGAGATTCTGCACCAAATAAGCGAGCTCCCAAAATAAGATTTGTCTCAGTATCTACCACAACTTTAAAAATACCTCTAAGGTCATTATTGACATGTGCACGTGGCATGGCAGAAACAAGAAGGCTATTAGATTTAACTTGATATCCTTTTTCCTTAGCGGTCTTTTCATCTAGACCTACCGTTGCTAAAGGAGGATTTGTAAAGGTTGAAGTCGGTACTGCTCCTCGATTTTTTAGAGAATAATCCTTATCACCATTCAAATAATTTAAGACAATACGTGAGTCATCTAAAGAAATATATGTGAATTGAGGGCCGCCATTAACATCACCAACTGCAAAAATATTCTCAACAGAAGTTTGGCAATATTCATCAACAGCAATAGCTCCACGTTCTGTCAATTTAATATCTGTATTTTCAAGTGCTAAACCTTCTGTGTTTGGCTTACGTCCTGTTGCATATAATACTGCATCAAATCTTAATTTTTCATCCTCAAAGCTAATAACAACGTTTTCATCTTCATTTTGCACAGATTTGATATCGGCTGATAATTTAAAAGATATCCCCATCTCTTCTAAATAATCTTGAGCCATCTCTGATAATTCCTCTTCCTCACGCGCAAAGATACGAGATTGACTATCAATAACTGTCACTTTGCTCCCTAATTCGGAATATAAAGTCGCAAATTCAAGCCCAATATTACCGCCTCCAATGATACCTAACCGTTTAGGAAGATGAGCCAATTCTTGGATTGCCGTTGAATCATAAACATGTTGAGAATCAGCTAATCCTGGGATTGGTAATTGTACTGACTTAGCACCAGTATTGATAATAATAACATCAGCTGTAAGTTCTTGTTTGTCAGCTCCTCCTGTTAATTCGACCACTTTATTTGATATAAAGCGAGCTTTAGCATTATAAACATCCACAGTGTCTTTATTATCCAACATAGCAAAATTTTTAGCACGTAAACGACTTGTAACTTCATTTCTAGTAGTCATAGCTTCTTGAAAATCGTGATTTTTGCTAGCTGATACTAAAAGCGTTTTTGTCGGAATACATCCAATGTTGATACATGTTCCCCCATACATTTTATCGTCTTCTTCGACCATTGCAACGCTTTTACCTTGTGTTGCTAATTTTGCTGCTAATGTTTTACCTGCTTTACCAAAACCAAGAACAATGACATCATATTTTTTCATTTTAAATTTCCTCCGCTTTTATAATATAGTTTCAGTATAGCAAAAGATGTTTCCTCTGTCTGAATTCCAGCATAAGGCATGATAAGCCTAACTGTTGCCTTTAAATCTAGTTTTCTAACATAAAAAAACCCATCGCTAAGGACAGGATTTTTTCTATTTAACTTCCACCATACGACCAGTATCTACATCATAAATAGCACCAGAAATAACAACATCATTTGGGATTAATGGAGAAGCATGTAATTTTGCCACATCTTCACGAACGCTTTCTTCAATATCATTAAAAGGAAGAAAATCATGTCCATGCATATCAACACCCAAATCTCTCTGTAATTGAGCAGCAAAAGCTTCGTTAGTAAACGTCTGTGCTCCACAATCTGTATGGTGTAGAACAACGATTTCTCGTGTTCCTAATTGTTGTTGCGAAATAACTAAAGAACGTAGAACATCATCTGTAACTCGTCCACCAGCATTACGTAAAATATGAGCATCTCCTAAAGCTAGCCCTAGAGCTTGAGCAACGTGTAAACGAGAATCCATACAGGTTACAATAGCAACCTTTGTCTTTGGCTTGATAGGTAGATGAGCTGTTCCATGTAAGTCAGCATAGGCTTGATTGGTTTTTAAAAAGTTATCAAAATAAGTGGTCATAGAGATCTCCTTTGTTAGTGTAACATCATTCGATATTTACTAAATACCAACCCTTTTATATTATCATTTTGCCCATTATTTTTCACGAAATGTCTCTCGCCACCAAAAAAGATTCGGCTGAACCGAATCTAATCATTATGTTGAAAACACTGCTTTTAAGACCTGACTAACAGTTGTCACACCAATAATATCAATGCCTTTAGGTATTTCAATCCCAGCTAGAGAATTCTTTGGTGCGTAAATTTTAGTAAAGCCCAATTTACTAGCCTCATTAATACGTTGCTCAATACGTGTCACGCGACGAATCTCACCAGTGAGTCCAATTTCTCCAATAAATGATTCTTGTGGATTTGTGGGTTTTTCTTTGTAACTGGAAGCAATAGCTACAGCAACAGCTAAATCAATTGCTGGTTCATCCAATTTAACACCACCCGCTGATTTTAAATAGGCATCTTGATTTTGAAGCAATAAACCACAACGTTTTTCTAGAACTGCCATAATAAGGCTGACACGATTAAAATCAAGACCTGTGGTTGTGCGCTTAGCATTTCCAAAAACAGTTGGAGTCACTAAAGCTTGAACCTCTGCTAAAATAGGCCTTGTTCCTTCCATAGTAACAACAATAGCAGATCCTGTTGCACCGTCTAAACGTTCTTCAAGAAAAACTTGACTTGGATTCAAAACTTCAACTAGACCACCAGACTGCATTTCAAAGATACCTATTTCATTGGTCGAACCAAAACGGTTTTTGACTGCCCGTAAAATACGGAACGTGTGATGACGCTCCCCTTCAAAATAAAGAACCGTATCCACCATATGTTCTAGCATTCGAGGGCCTGCTAATGTTCCCTCCTTAGTCACATGACCTACAATAAAAGTAGCAATATTATTAGTTTTAGCTAACTGCATCAACTCAGCGGTCACTTCGCGAACTTGGCTAACAGAGCCTTGGACACTTGATACTTCGGGACTCATAATAGTTTGTATAGAATCAATAATAAGAAAATCTGGTTTAATCTTCTCAATCTCCGACCGAATACTTTGCATATTAGTCTCGGCATAAAGGTAAAATTCATTATCGATATCGCCTAGACGCTCACTTCGTAACTTAATCTGTTCTGCAGATTCCTCACCTGAGACATATAATACTGTACCTTTATTAGCTAGCTGAGTTGATACTTGTAGTAATAAAGTAGATTTACCTATCCCAGGATCTCCTCCAATCAGAACCAAACTTCCTGGTACAACACCACCTCCTAGAACACGGTTAAATTCATCCATATCAGTCTTAGTTCTAGAATAGTTAATTGAGGAAACATCTTTTAACTTCGTCGGTCGGGACTTTTCACCGTTCAAACTAACTCGTGCATTTTTAACTTCTTGAACTTCAACCTCTTCTACAAATGAAGACCAGGCTGAGCAATTTGGACAACGTCCCAAATACTTAGGTGATTGGTAACCACACTCTTGACAGGTGAAGACTGATTTTTTCTTAGCCACTCAGGCCTCCTTTATAACTTCTAAATTAATATGATAGCTTGGTACCAAATAACTAGTACACTCATTATATCACACCAAGTTAGAGAAAATATAAGTTTACTCTCATCAAAAAAGGCTAAGAAGTAAGTCTAGCCTTTTCTAACATTATTCGTAAAATAATTTTATTTTCCAGTACTACCAAAACCACCTGTACGCATTCCTGTAGCCTGATCGTCATCTGCCAATAAGAATGGGGCAAAAACAGCCTGAACAATCCGTTCCCCTTCTTCTAAAATAACAGCCTGATCAGTAATATTTTGCATCTGTGCAAAAATATGTCCTTCATTGACTTGGTTATTATAGTAGTCACCATCAATAACACCAACTGAATTTATTAGGACAATCCCTTTTTTACGTGGATTCGATGAACGATCATAAAGGTACAGGACCTCCCCTGGTTGCATGTGTGCTTTAATACCGGTCGGGACCAATGTAATTTCACCAGGTTCAATAACCGTTTTTTTAGCTACTTTTAAATCATAGCCAGCTGCGTGAGCTGTTTCTCGTTTTGGTAATAACTCTTTATTGCTAAATTGGCTAACTAATTCAAAGCCACGTACTTTTGACATGTGATACTCCATCTTTATCTTAAATATGCAAAAAGTCGAGTTCCAAATGAACTCGACTAGTCTGCGGAGAGAGGGACTTGAACCCTCACGACCAAAAGCGGTCACAAGATCCTTAGTCTTGCGCGTCTGCCAATTCCGCCATCCCCGCTTAACAACATAATAAATTATATCAACTTATCATATTGTTGTCAATATTATTTTTCATATTTTTTCAAAAAACTAGAGATACGTTTCTCATATTTTTCTGGCTCTGTTTCAAAAGATTTCGCATGTTTTGCCCCTTTTACAATATAAAGCTCTTTCTTACCTGCTGTAGCTTTATAGTTGTCATAAACCATACTTGTTGGAACAAAATTATCCTTATCACCATGAATAAAGAGGGCTGGTAAATTATTCTTTTTCAATTGTTCGACACTACTTGCTTGTCCATACGAAAAACCTGCTCTGATTTTAGAAATTGTTGAAACTTCATATAAGAGTGGGAAGGCTGGTAAACCATACATCTCTTTAGCCTGAAATTTTAATTCATCCCAAACACTAGAATAACCGCAATCTTCAATGATATTAACAACCTGACTAGGTAATTTTTCACCACTAGCCATCATGACTGTTGCTCCACCCATTGAAACACCAAATAAAGTAATTTGGCTTGATGGATTCTTATCAACTATCATTTCTGTCCATTTGATAATGTTCTCGCGGTCGTTCCAGCCATAGCCTATCAACTGCCCATGACTTTCACCATGTGCAATATTGTCAGGCATAAGAACATTGTATCCTAACTTATGAAACAGCCAACCATATGCCTTCATATTCTCTTTGCTATTCGCAAAACCATGAACGACAACAGCTGTCTTATGAGTTTTCTTAGCAGCAGGAACATACCAAGCAACTTGCTTTATATTTTGGTTTGTCATTTCTATTTTTTGCTTTAATAGCTTATCAAAGGATTTATCATAAGCATATAAAGAGTTTCCAGGCTTACGTTGACCATTTGAAATAAAGGATTTATCATCTCGAACTTGGGCAACGTGGAAAAAATAAAAACTAGCTGCTACACTAATTAAAAACAAAATAACAACAATCATTTTAATAAACTTTGATAATCGAATCTTTTTCATGCAACCTATTATACCTTATTTTTAGAAAAAGAAAAGAGCTAATGATACTTTGATAGTGAAACTATCTAAAAAAATAAAATCGCCTCCTAATACTGGGAGGCGATAAAGTTATTTCATATTTTCAACTGCTGCTGTTACAAAAGCTGTGTAAAGCTCTTCAGCATGGTTAGGACGTGATTGTAATTCTGGATGGTATTGTGCTGCAACAAAGAATTTTTTCTCTGGTAACTCAACAACTTCCATCAAACGATTATCCGGTGATACCCCTGAAAAGACAAATCCAGCAGCCTCAAATTGCTCACGGAATTTTGTATTAAATTCATAACGGTGACGGTGACGACGTTGGACAACTTCTTGATTATTATAAGCTGCCGCAGCTCTTGAACCTGCTTTCAATTTACATGGATATAGACCAAGGCGAAGAGTACCACCCATATCTTCAATATCGATTTGATCACGCATAATATCAATGATTGGGAACGGTGTTTTAGGGTCAAGCTCTGCTGAATTAGCTCCATGAAGTTTTAAAACATTACGCGCAAATTCGACACAAGTTAGCTGCATTCCGAGACAAACACCAAGCATTGGAACATCATTTTCACGTGCATAGCGAATTGCTTCAATTTTACCCTCACTACCTCTTTGGCCAAATCCACCAGGAACGATAATACCATCTGCATCTCCGACAAGTTCTTTAATATTATCTTCTGTCACTTCAGCAGCATTTACCCATTTTAGGTCAATAGCAACATCGTTGACGTACCCTGAGTGCTTAAGGGCTTCCACAACTGAAAGGTAGGCATCAGGTAATTCAACATATTTACCAACCAATGCAATTTTAACTTTTTTCTCAAGGTTCATTACTTTATCAACCATTGCTGACCATTCTGTCATATCAGCAGCAGGTGTCTCAAGCTTCAAGTGATCACAAACAATTTGATCCATATTTTGAGCTTGCATGTTAAGTGGAATTTGATAAATATGGTCAACATCAAGGGACTCTATAACAGCCTCTGGTGCAACATCACAAAATTGTGCCAATTTATTCTTAATACTTTGACCTGCTGGTTGCTCTGTACGGATAACAAGCATATTAGGTTGGATACCTAAGCCACGTAACTCTTTAACAGAATGTTGAGTCGGTTTTGTTTTCATTTCGCCGGCAGCCTTTAGGTATGGTAATAACGTTGTATGAATGTACATAACATTATCAGAACCAACATCTGCCTTCATTTGACGAAGTGCTTCTAAAAACGGAAGGCTCTCAATATCTCCAACAGTACCGCCAACTTCAGTAATAATAACATCTGAATCTGTAGTTGTCGCAGCACGTTTGATTTTTTCTTTCAAAGCATCCGTAACGTGTGGGATAACTTGAACAGTTGCACCAAGATATTCTCCACGGCGTTCTTTTTTAAGAACTTCACTATAAATCTTACCCGTTGTAACATTTGAATACTTGTTTAAGTTAATATCAATAAAACGCTCGTAGTGTCCAAGGTCAAGGTCAGTTTCTGCACCATCATCTGTAACATAAACTTCTCCATGTTGATAAGGGCTCATTGTCCCTGGGTCAATATTAATATATGGATCAAATTTTTGAATTGTCACCTTTAGCCCACGGTTTTTTAGTAAGCGCCCAAGACTTGCTGCAACAATCCCCTTACCAATAGAAGAGACCACACCACCTGTAACAAAAATATACTTTGTCATTAAAAACTCCTTAAATTAAATGTTAATCTAACAGTTAGTTTACGGGTAAAACCCAAAACACATGATTGATAAATAATACCAGCTTCTCTAGTCAAAACTAGTAGAAACTATCTGATCAAGGGCCTACTCAGAAAACTATCTGGAACCATTCTGTATCTTTCCCAAAAACAAAATAGCCCCCTATCACTAGGGAGCTTTATCTGACCTCATAAGAGGTGCCCGAATAATAGTTTAAACTATATCTGACTATTTGTCAAATACAAAATCCCCGTCTAAACCTCTTCTTCCTCTTCTTCCTCTTCATCGTCTTCTTCGTTGATTTCTACATCCTCATCTAAATCTTCATCAGGAATGATTTCATTAATCTCAGAATCATACGATTCTACCTCTGATTTTTCATCGTCAGGGTTTTCTTCATCATATTCTAAACTTGGTGTTTCTTCTGTGAAATCTTCATCTTCTGGATCATCATCATTGTAATCAATAGCATCTTCATCACCATCCATGAAAGCATTGACACGTTTCTTCTTACGTTTTGGAGCGCCATCTTCATCTTCTTCAAGAGTGATGATTTCCTCGTCAATTTCATCGATAGCATACCATGAACGAAGCCCCCATTTGTTTTCGCCAAGTGGAATAAAACTTCCGTCTGTATTCAAATCTGAATAGAAAAATGGCAATGACTCACGGATTGCTGAGTCAGATTTTCCAAGGTAGGTTTGAATATCATTTACCAAATCGCTGAAGTACATTTCGTTATCACGACCACGTTGCTCTAAAATAGCGCGAGCAACTTCAATCATCGAAAGTTCACTTTTTTCTTGCCCAGCAAATACTTCTAATTCCAAAGTTATTCTCCTTAATTGTGTAAGACTATCATTTTGTTTAGCAATATTCTTTATAGATAGAAAATAGATAAGTCATATTTTCAAATTTTCGCTATTTACTATTTTACGCTATTTTTAGCTATTCGTCAAAAGAATAATCACAAATAAAAAGACTGGGAAGCCCAATCTTTTCAAAATTTAATAAGCAATTATTTTACAGTAGCTGAGCTAGTGATAACGTCAACCGCTTTTTTCATTGCAATATCATGTTTAAGCATATCTGCTGAAAGTAGACCGCGTACTTGGTCAGCTTCCATATTGTATTCTGAAGCAAGATCTGTGATTTCTTTTTCGATTTCTTCATCTGTTGCTTCAAAGCCTTCTGCAGCTGCAATTGCTTCAATAACAAGGTTAGTTTTAACGCGTTTGTCAGCATCTGCTTGGTATTGCTTATGAAGGTCTTCTTCAGTTGTACCTGTTAATTGGAAGTACATTTCTGGTGAAATTCCTTGACGTTGCATATTACCCATGAACTCATTCATAGCACGATGTACTTCATCATGGACCATCTCTTCTGGTAATTCAACAATTTCTGCATTGGCAACAGCTAATTCGATTGCTGCACCTTCAACTGCATCATCAAATGCAATTTCTTTTGCTGATTCTAGCTCTTTGCGATACTTTGCTTTCAACTCATCAAGTGTTTCAACTTCTTCATCAATATCTTTTGCAAGTTCATCATCAAGTGCTGGAACTTCTTTAGTTTTTACTTCATGAATTGTTGTAACAAATTTAGCATCTTTACCAGCAAGATCTTCTGCTTGATAATCTTCTGGGAATGTTACATTAACGTCTACAGTTTGACCAGCTTTAGAACCTACTAATTGTTCTTCAAATCCTGGGATAAATTGACCTGAACCAAGTTCAAGTGAGAAGTTATCTCCTTTACCACCATCAAATTCAACACCATCAACTGAACCTACAAAGTCAATAACAACTGTATCACCTTGTGCTGCTTCACCATCTTTAACAGTCAATTCTGCAAGGTTGTTACGCTCACGTTCAACTTTAGCATCAACTTCTTCATCTGAAACTTCTTTTGAAGCATCAACTTCTACTGAAAGGTCTTTGTAATCCCCAAGTTTAACTTCTGGTTTTGTAACAACTTCAGCTGTCAACTTCCAATCTTGACCTTTTTCCATTGATACAACATCAATTTTTGGTTGAGCAACAACGTCTAAACCAAGTTCTGCAACAGCTGCTTCGTAAGCCTTTGGCAACACTAAATTCAATGCATTTTCGTAGAGTGCTTCTTCACCAAATTTTTGGTTGAAAACTGTACGAGGCATATGTCCTTTACGGAATCCTGGAACGTTCAAATCTTTTTTTACTTTGTTGAATGCTTGATCAAGAGCTGGCTTGATCTCATCTTGACTAATTGTAAATGTGATAATACCACGGTTTGTAGCTTTATTTTCAAATGATGTAGACATTAAGTCATTTCTCCTTAAAATTATTTAGATACAGTTTAGTTTACCATAATTTAAAACGTTTTACAAAGTTTTTATGCAAAAAAGAAGCTTTAAACTGCTTAACGATAAGCTTTTAAAATACTTGCTCTATGGCTTTTTTTTTACTAGACTATTACTATGATTACTTTAGAAAAATTTATAGACCATCTTAATGTAGAGGAAGTTTTATTTACTTTCTTCACCAAACTAATATCAATCTTATTATTGATCATTGCATTCGTTATCGTTAGGCAAGTCATCAATTATCTTTTCGAAAAGACTGTTAATCGCTCACTCGCCTTTTCTAGACAAAAAGTAGCTCGTCAAAAAACATTAGCTAAACTTTCTCACAATGTTTTAAACTATACCCTTTATTTCTTTCTATTCTATTGGATTTTAAGTATATTGGGCGTTCCAATTTCTAGTTTATTAGCTGGGGCTGGTATTGCTGGGGTTGCTATTGGACTTGGTGCTCAAGGCTTCTTATCAGATGTTGTCAATGGCTTTTTTATTCTGCTAGAAAACCAATTTGATGTTGGTGATATTATTAATGTTGGTGCTGTATCAGGCACTGTTACTAATGTTGGGATACGCACCACACAAATTCATGATTTCGATGGAACCTTACACTTCATTCCTAATCGTAATATTACAATTGTCAGCAATAAGTCTCGTAGCAATATGCGTGCTCAAATTGATATTCCTTTATTTGTTCATACAAACCTTGATCAGATTTCTGATATTGTAACAAAAATCAATGAAGAGTATGTTTCAAAACACCCTGCTATCGTTGGAGAGCCTACTGTTTTTGGTCCTACAACCAATGCTAATGGTCAATTTGTTTATCGTATTAATATCTTCACGCAAAACGGTGCTCAGTTTGACATCTATGCTGAATTTTACAAACTTTATCAAAAAGCTATTCTTGAAGAAGGTATTGACTTACCAACGTACAATTTCTCCAATAACCACTCTCGTTGAGATAAATAATAAACCTCTGCAGAGCAGAGGTTTATTTTAAAATTTACGGATTGGATCGCTCGTATATCCTGCTCTAGCACCGCCAATTAATTTAGGACGACTAGCTAGTGCTGTAACGTGTGCTCCTCCCAACTCACGACTAATTGGAATCAAGGGAACTTGTACTCTCTTGATATGCATTCCAATAGAAGTATCTCCAATATCAATTCCAGCATGTGCCACAATTTCTTCAACCTCAACTGGTGATGTCATCAACTTAAAAGCTGCAACCTGACCACTACCGCCAGCATGTAGATTAGGAACAACATTAACGACTTCCAACTGTTGACGTTCAGCCAATTCTGCTTCAACAACCAACGCTCTATTAACATGTTCACAACCTTGAACTGCTAAATAGATGCCGCGTGAATGTAACTCTTTGAGGATAACTTCAACGATAATTTCACCAATTTCAGAACTAGAATTTTTTCCAATTAAACCACCAGAAACCTCACTAGATGATAGACCTAGTACAAAAATTTGACCTTTTTTAAGAGCACTACGATCAATAATATCAACTACAATAGCTTTAGTTTCCTGCTTTAACTTATTATAATCTAGTATCATTTCTTCACTCTTTCTAGAGACTTATTAAGAGCAAAACCAACGACCATACCAACCATATTTTGCATAATATTGCCAGGAATATCTGGTAGAACAGCTCCCCAACCATACATCAATCCACTAGCTATAGCATAACCTAATACCATAACAAGAGTTGCACTAATAAGACCTAAAAGACGTCTTCTACCTGGTAAACCCGCTAAATACCCTTGCGCCCCATGAATCAATAAACTAAAGAACATCCAATTGGGATAACCTTTCAATAAATCAATTAAAAAACCAGCTAAGGCACCTACCACAGCTCCCTCTTTTTTGCCAAAGTAAAAGGCAGCAAAGAATATTCCAGCATCTAGTAATGTCAAAAAACCTGTTGGTGTCGGAATACTTATAAACATCCCCAATACAATAGATATAGCTGTTACAATTGCCAATTGAACCAATTGACTAGTTTTCTCTTTCCTCATTAAAATCTCCTAAAAATGTTGGACAACTCCGTACTTATCCGATGCTTTAATAGCTTGATAGACGAAACCTTTAGACATTTTGACTGCATCTTCTACATTTTTACCCATAGCTAATTGGCTGGCAATACTTGACGCAAATGTACATCCAGCACCTGTATTATTGGCATCTACTACAGGAAAAACATAGGTTTCAAAACATTCACCATCATAGTAAAGGTCTGTAGCCTCTTCAGCATTTAAACGGTTGCCCCCTTTGATAACAACATGTTTAGCCCCCATATCGTAAAGTTTCTCAGCAGCAATTTTCATTTGATCTAAGTTTTCAATCGAAAGACCCGTCAATAATTGAGCCTCTACTAAATTAGGAGTAATCACATCAGCATATGGGAAAAATGCAATTAGCTGCTCACGTAATTGGCTAACTTCTAAATCATGATTTTCTTTACAAACTAAGACTGGGTCTAAGACTACTGGACATTCTTGTTTTGATTTTACAAATTCCAAAACAACTTGTGCTGTTTCTACATTGGGAAGTAATCCTAGTTTAATAGACCCAAACTCTACATCTTTTAAACTTTCTAGTTGCTGCTTTAGTATAGATGCCTCTATAGGAATGACTTCAAACCCTTTATCTGACATTGCTGTTAAGCATGTTACTGCCACAAAACCATGTAATTTATTAACAACGTAAGTTGCTAAATCTGCATGCAAGCCGCCGCCAGAGAAAATATCATTTCCTGAAATTGCTAAAACATTCCTCGTCTTCATAAATAATCTCCTTCAAATATAAACCATTTCCTGCCGCAGTTGGACCTGCTAAATCCCGATTTTTAGCCTGTAAAATTGTTTTGATTTGGCTAATAGGCATGTGTCCATTACCAATTTTTAGCAGGGTGCCAACCATGTTACGCACCTGTTTATACAAAAAACCATTTCCTGTAAAGGTAAAAATTAAAAGATTTTTAGACGCTTCAAACTGAATTTTCGCATCAAAAATAGTACGTACTTTATTTTCTACACTCGTACCTGAAGCAGTAAAGCCTGTAAAGTCATGGGTACCTACTAAATCTTTAATAGCTTCTTTCATAAGCTCAATAATGACAGGATAAGGGTAATGTGTCGCATAGTTTCTCATCATAGGATTTTTCGGCCTACCGATATCTACTAAAAACTCATAAGTTTTAATGTGTTTATCATATCGACAATGAAAATCATCAGACACTTGCTCTACTTTGACAATATCAATATCGTCTGGACACTGTGTATCTAAACCAAAGCGTAATTTTTCTACATCACGCGCCTGTGGTAAATCAAAATGAATAACTTGTCCATAAGCATGAACACCAGCATCTGTGCGACCAGCACCATGGATTATCACATCGTTCCCGCTATTTAGGCGCTTAAGAGTTCTCTCAATTTCTTCTTGAACTGTCCTACAATTTGGTTGTCTTTGGAAGCCTGAAAAAGCTGAACCATCATAAGAAATCTGTGCCTTATACCTTGTCATGGGTTTATTTTACCACCTTTCATTTATGAAAACTATAATATCTATTTTAAACTGTCCCCCTACAATTATACTACAACGATCCCAAGAACTGCTTTAAGCAGGAATCATTTTTTACTTGTAAGAGAGATTGATGCGATTTTTGACAAAAATAATTTTCCAAAGTATCGCCGTATTGCCGTAATATTTTGAAGTTATCGAGTTTCGAACAATCAAATAATACACTATCGTGATGTAAACTATATGGGGGTAGATTAGGCTGATCAACTAAAATAGATTTTGAATTTGCAAGGTCTTTCTGATAACGATATTTCAAATATTGACTATTCTTACCATAAAGGCCATTTTCAATATAAAGCGCTAATGCTTTTTGTAAAATCAGATTAGTATCATAATCCATCAACTTCTTGTAAGCCATAAATGTTGATTTTAAAGCTTGTGGTAAACAAATCGCAGCTAATCTTAAAGCAGGGAAAATAGCCTTTGAAAAAGATTTTAGATAAATAACACGCCCGTGAGTATCATAATAATGTAATGGTGACTGACTTGCAAAATCAGACATATAGTCATCTTCCACAATATAAACATCATACTTCTCTGCCATCTCTATTAATCTTTTCATCTCTACCGGATTATAGGATGTTCCCAAAGGATTATGCATGCGAGGTATAACATAAAAAAACTTAATTGATTGTGTCTGGAAAATCTCCTCTAAGCGCTGAAAATCAATTCCATGAGTACCTCGAGAAATAGTTTCATAGGGTAAATTTTGTGTTTTGATTAGTTCAATCATACGAGGATAGGTCGGTTCTTCTATTAAAACTCGAGATTTTCGATTTGGAAAGGTAACCTGTGTCAAAATAAATAATGCCTGTTGAGTACCAGCCGTAATAACAATATCATCAAGAGGAACATAGACCCCTGTTTCTTCCATTAATTTAGCCACCGCTTTACTTAAATCAAGAAGACCTTCTTGACGATAGTAATAATTGAAAAGGTAATCTTCCCTACCAATAAGGGTCTCATTCAAACACAATCTAAAATCATCATAAGCTATATTTGCAATCTCAGAGTTTGGTAAACTAACCCCTTCTTCAACTTCCTCTTGATGAGAATCAAAGACGTAATAGCCTGACCTAGGCTTTGCATAGATATAATTATCAAAACGCAATTCCATCAAAACTCGTTGCACTGTATCTTTGTTACAGGAAAATTGATTAGCTAACTGTCTTATAGATGGTAGGCGATCTCCTGGAGCCAACTTACCATTTTGTATAGAAGCTATCAAATATGAGCGAATCTCTTCAATTTTGGTTACCATAAAAATTGTCCCCCTACAATATTAGATTCATTGTACTGTAAAATTTAGGTTCAAGCAATCCCTCTAGCAATAACTACAAAAAAGTCTAGAATACTTTCGATTCTAGACTTTTATTTTTTAATCAACATCTAAAGCATCTTTGACTTTATCAAAGAAACCTTTCTTCTTCGGATGTACCATCTTATCTCCACTTGCCTCTGCAAAAGCGTGCAATGCCTCTTTTTGAGCATCATTCAATTTAGTAGGAGTTACGATGTTAACAGTAACATGCTGATCACCTTGTCCACCCCCTCGAAGTTTAGGGGCACCTTTTCCGCGAAGACGGAACGTTTTTCCTGTCTGAGTACCAGCAGGAATTGACATTTCTACCGCTCCATGGACAGTAGGTATATCAATTGTATCACCCAAAGCAGCTTGGACAAAGCTAATATTCAAAGTATAATAAATTGTTGATCCATTACGCTCAAACTGTTGGCTTGGGAGAACGTTAATAATGACAAAGAGATCACCATAAGGACCACCATTGAAGCCAGCTTCACCTTGTCCTGTTAAACGAATTTGTTGCCCAGTTTCAACTCCTGCAGGTATTTTAACTGATACTTTATGCGTCTTCTTCTCATGACCAGTTCCATGACATGTTGGACATTTCTCTTTGATTTCTTGACCACTACCCTGACAAACATCACAAGTCACTTGGCGACGCATTGTTCCTAGAGGTGTTTGTGTATCAACATTAATCACACCCGAACCATGACACTTTTGACAAGTCACAGGGCTAGTACCTGGCTTAGCTCCACTTCCTGAACAAGTATGACATGATGACTCACGATTATAAGATACTTCTTTTTCAGCTCCAAAGATAGCTTCTTCAAAACTTAAATTAACACGATATTGTAGGTCATCTCCTTGACGTGGTGCATTAGGATTGCGCATCCCTCCTCCACCAAAAAAGCTTGAGAAGATGTCTTCAAAACCACCAAAGCCACCACCATCGAAGCCACCAAAACCGCCATTTGCCCCAGCAGCGCCATATTGATCATAGGCAGCACGTTTTTGTGTATCACTCAAGGTTTCATAAGCTTCTTGGACCTCTTTATATTTTTCCTCTGCTCCCGCTTCCTTATTAATATCTGGATGGTATTTCTTAGACATCCTACGGTAAGCTTTTTTTATTTCGTCCTGAGAAGCATCTTTTGAAACGCCAAGACGATCATAAAATTCTGTATTGTTCATTATCTAATCCTTTATATTTTGTTCATATACTACACTTGAAGAGATTAACAATTATTCTTGCCCAGTTACAGCTCTAAATAGTTAACATATATATGACACTTAATAAAACAGACGGAGCGAGGCGCCCCGCCTATTTATTATTAATATGTTTTTATTTAGTGATAGCGAAATTAGCTTATGTAATCTGAAACTTATCTAGATTATTGAGCAACCCCTATCACGAAGAACTTTACTATGCTAGTATAGTTTTCATGCTTATATTCAAATGAATCTGAACAATATTAATAATTATTTCTCAGTGAATTCTCCATCTACAACATCATCACCCTTGCTTGATGAATCAGCTGATTGTGCACCTTCAGCCCCTTGAGCTGCTTGTTGTGCTGCAGCCGCTTGTTCGTAAAGTTTAACTGCAAGAGCTTGTGCTTTTTCGTTAAGAGCTTCAAGTTTAGCTTTCATGTCGTCAAGGTTACCTGATTCTTGAGCTTTTTTCAACTCATCAAGTGCTGATTGCGCTGCATCACGTTCTGTATCAAAGCCTTTGCCTTCAGTTTCTTTAATAGTTTTTTCTGTTGCAAAGATGGCTTGGTCAACTTCATTTTTAAGATCAACTTCTTCTTTACGTTTTGCATCTGCTTCAGCATTTGCTTCAGCATCTTTCATCATTTTATCAATTTCTTCATCAGTTAATCCTGAATTAGATTGGATAACAATGTGTTGTTCTTTTTGAGTACCAAGGTCTTTTGCTTTAACAGATACAATACCATTTTTATCGATATCAAATGTTACTTCAATTTGTGGGATTCCACGAGGTGCAGCTGGGATATCAGTCAATTGGAAGCGACCGAGTGTTTTGTTATCTGCTGCCATTGGGCGTTCACCTTGAAGAACATGGATATCAACGGCTGGTTGGTTGTCTGCTGCTGTTGAGAAGACTTGTGATTTAGATGTTGGGATAGTTGTGTTGCGGTCGATCAATTTAGTGAAGACACCACCCATTGTTTCAATACCAAGTGACAATGGTGTTACGTCAAGAAGTACAACGTCTTTCACATCCCCAGTGATAACACCACCTTGGATAGCAGCACCCATGGCAACCACTTCATCAGGGTTAACAGATTTATTTGGTTCTTTACCAGTTTCAGCTTTTACAGCTTCAACAACTGCTGGGATACGTGTTGATCCACCAACGAGGATAACTTCATCAATTTCTGACAATGAAAGTCCTGCATCAGAGAGTGCTTGACGAACTGGAGTTTTCGTACGTTCAACAAGGTCACGAGTGAGATCGTCAAATTTAGCACGTGATAAGCTCATCTCCAAGTGAAGAGGACCAGCAGAACCAGCAGTGATGAACGGTAATGAAATTTGAGTTTGAGTTACACCTGAAAGGTCTTTTTTAGCTTTTTCAGCAGCATCTTTCAAGCGTTGAAGAGCCATTTTGTCTTGAGAAAGATCAATACCATTTTCTTTCTTGAATTCTTCTACCAAGAAATCAATAATTTTCTGGTCAAAGTCGTCACCACCAAGTTTGTTATCACCTGCTGTTGCAAGAACGTCGAAGACACCATCACCTAATTCAAGGATTGATACGTCAAATGTACCACCACCAAGGTCAAAAACTAAGATTTTTTCATCCTTGTCAGTCTTGTCCATACCATAAGCAAGTGCGGCTGCTGTTGGTTCGTTAACGATACGTTCTACTTCAAGACCTGCAATTTTACCAGCGTCTTTAGTTGCCTGACGTTGTGCATCGTTGAAGTAAGCTGGAACAGTAATAACTGCTTTTTCTACTTTTTCTCCAAGATAGTCTTCAGCATAACCTTTAAGGTATTGAAGAATCATTGCTGAAATTTCTTGAGGAGTATATTCTTTACCATTTGCAGAAACTTTTTCAGAAGTTCCCATCTTTGATTTGATAGAGATAACAGTATCTGGATTTGTTACCGCTTGACGTTTTGCAGCATCACCCACGATAATTTCACCATTTTTGAATGATACTACTGAAGGAGTTGTACGATTGCCTTCTGGGTTAGCAATGATTTTTGATTCAGTCCCTTCAAGAACTGCTACTGCTGAGTTTGTTGTACCTAAGTCAATACCAATAATTTTAGACATGTTAATACCTCTTATTTTATAATACTTTATTACTTTTTATTTCAATTTATCTTAGTAAGCACTCGAATTATTTTACTTCCAATTCTAAGCAATCACTATAGTTTAATCAGCAAGCTGAATAGCTTCTAACTTGCTATCTAGTTTACTGTCATTACGGACAAAAACGAAAACTCATTTACCTTAGTTATAGACAACTACCATCGCTGGTCTTAGCAGACGCTCGTGCAATTTATATCCCTTTTGAAAGACTTCTGCAATGCTATCGGCTGGATGTTCATCATCGGCTGGGAGGGTCTGAACTGCCATATGAAAGTTGTGGTCAAATGAGTCGACTTCTACTTCTTCTACGCCTTCTTCCTTTAGTGCTTGAATAAGGCTATCACGAGTCATTTCTAAACCTTTTTTAACATCATCTGTCAACCCTTCAACAGCCAAGGCACGTTCTAGATTGTCAAGCGATGGTAAGATTGCTTTTGCCAGATCCTGAGAACGATAGCGTTGAAGTTGTTGACGTTCTTCACTAGAGCGACGTTGTATATTCTGCATTTCTGCATGAGCACGCAAGTATTTATTTTCAAACTCATCAGCACGCTCGTTTGCGAGTTCTAACTCTGATTTTTCAGGAATTTCTTCAATAACTTCCTCAACTGTCTCTTCAGTTTCAGTGGCTTCCACTTCTTCCTGTAAATCGTCTTTTTTAATTTCTTCTGACACTGAGTGCCTCCTTTTAAATAACTTATTGAATACTGCCATTATCAGTGAACTTCATAATGGTTAGAATTTAGGTATCGATAATAATCACCTAATTTAGCAGCCAATACCTTTCCGATAATGTTTACCAAACTAACAGACCTACGATAATCCATATCAATAGGACCAATCAAACTCAGGAGTCCAAATCCACGGTAAGGAATCAAAAATTTGTGAGTTAAAACTGACACATCTGCAAGTGCGGCTTCTTGACTATCTGCCACTTGGACAGAAGCCATCTCACCCTCTTTCAGACTTTGCCTCAAAGAAATCGCTACTTGCTGCTCATTATCCAAAAACTGATACGTTGATAGTTCTGAATATGTTAAAGAATTTACCTTGCCAGCTACAAATACCGTTTCCAGAAACAGCTCTGAAAAAACATAATCAAATAGTTGTAAAACATTATCCGTAGTTACAAAATACTTCTGAACGATCTGAGGAATTTCTGTCCTCAACTTATAATGAATATCCATGACACTACCATCCAGCAAGCGCTCCTCTACGATAGCTTTAAATGCTATCAAGTCACGTGTCAAAAAGTTTCTTGGAATAGCAAACTGCACTGTCACTGGCTTAGATTCATCTAAAGTCATGACTGCTAGAGCATCATGGTTGCTAAGCTGAACAACATCAAACCCTGTCAAACGTTGACGAGCTGGCTCCACATCTAAAATAACGGATGTATAGCCCGTCATCTCCGATAAAATATGACTAGCTTTTTGAAGCATGTCTTCTAATTTGAATGCTTCAAAATCAAAAGCTTTTATGACATAATAAATATCTTGCTCATCAATACTATCTAGTCTAAGGGAGTGCTCTACAAAATACTTAAAACCAGCTGGGCTCGGCATCCGTCCACTAGAAGTGTGCGCTTTTTCCAATAACCCCAACTTCTCTAGTTTTGCCATATCATTACGAATAGTGGCGCTACTAGAATCAATCGTTCTCTGTAAAGCTTTAGACCCTACTGGTTCATGAGTTTGTGTAAATAACTCAACGATTAAATTCAAAATATCATTTTGACGTTGTGTAATCACAAAAACATCACCCCTCTCGGTCTTTTTGAAATTAGCACTCTTACACATCGACTGCTAACTATGATTTTATTATACTCCTTTTTAAAAGATAGTCAAGGAAAAAACATCAAAAATTAGCACTCTTATTCAAAGAGTGCTAATATCACTTATCATATCTTGTTAAATCATACAAATCAATGATTTCCGTCATTTTTTTAGCGTACTTTTTGTCATTATCAAAACCACTATCTTGTAATTTTTGCACTAAAGTTTTTGGATTTTTAACAGACACCATTATAGTATACGAATCTTTTTTGCCTGTCGCTCCAGATTTTATATGAGCAAGGTAATCATACATTGAATACTTCCAAGATTTATAATGAGTAAATTGCTTTTCCTGTTTTTTTCCTGTACTACTATCATTTAAGGTAATTGAGGGCGTTCCTGGTTCTGCAAGCAAACCAAACAGATTATGATACTTATTAGCTAATATTTTCTCTCCGAAATCAGAATCCAAAGCCGCCTGTGCAATAATAAATGAAGGACGAATACCGTACGACTTTCCTAGATCTTGCGCATCTGGCACAATTTTTTGTATAAATTCTTCTTTGGTGTAGGTAACACTCTGCCTAGAATTAGCATCTACTTTTCCCTTATGGTTTAAAAGCGGAAAAAGAATAAAGAAAAAGAAAATAAAAGTAACAACAATAAAATTTAGCAAGGAAAAACGTTTCCTCATTGGTTATTCTCCTTTAATAAAGTTATGTATTCTTCTAATGTTAAATGATGTTTGGCCATATATTTTGCAGACTCTACCCCAACATAGCGGTAATGCCAATCTTCATAACCTACCCCTGTTTCTGCTGTTTTACCATCCGGAAACCGTAAGACAAAACCATATTGTGGAGCTATCTTTTTCAACTGACTGACTACTCTAGGATCGCTCTCATTCAAAGAATCTACAGTACTCATATCCATCGCTAATCCAGTCTGGTGTTCACTAGCACCTGCAGGCTGAGAGTAAGTTTTTACCAACTTTTCTGCTTGTTCCTTCGTCAAATTAGGGTTACTAGTCATTTCTTGAGTAACATAAGAATTGAACAACTTCTCCTGATAGGCAACACTACGATAACCCGAAATTAAATGTTCTCGTGAATCAATTGCTCTAGCAGCCTCTAAAAACTGAGTAGCTTGCTTCGTAATACGTTTATCCAAATAAATATTTTCAACAGGCACCACATCTGGACTTAATTCTTCATGTTTATGGTCACGATTGACCAAAATCAAGTTCCAATCTTTTGATGATACAGCTGGTAATCGTAATTTCTTATTTCTTTTTTGAGAGGATGTCTTTTTTATATCCTCATTCCTCAACTTTTGAGATGATGATTGTTGACTGTTAGGCTTCAATAAAGCAAAAAGACTAAAGCATAGTATCGCAAGTAGAACACCAACTAAACTGAATCGGATAACTTTATTTTTTTTCATTGTAATGTTTTTTCTAAAATTTCTCTTCCTTTTTCTCGATAGGACATATCCCCAATAGATTGAATAGAAAATGTTCCATCTTCAAAATCAACGACTGAGACACTACCATTGTTTAAGCCTAAACTACGAGGGGTACTGTGGTCGATTAACCATAAAAAAGTCGCAATAGTCATCCCATGACTGACAACAATCGCATTACCTCCCCCAATATCCTCTATTTTTTTAGCTATAGCAGTGAAGCCTGACAGAATACGGTTACTCAATATTGCCCACGGTTCTGCCCAGCCAGCCGTATCAACTTGACAAATCAAATTAGCAATTTCTTCGTGTGTCAAATGGCTCATATCTCCGTTTGAAACTCGAGGCAGAACGCCATTAAAAAGGTCGCCATCATATCCTCCATCCAAACTACCAAAGCACCACTCGCGGATTCGTTTATCTCTCGTATAGGGAATATTTTCCTGTTGCACTTCCCTGAGAATAATTTCCATAGTTTGTAAAGTACGTCCACTATCACTAGAAAAAGCCTCTTTAAAACTAATATTTGAAGCCTTTAGTCCCAAACCAAGCTCTTTAATCCCGAGTTCTCCAAAAGTAGTTAAAGGAGTATCACTCCACCCCTGAGCGCGACCAATTGTATTAAACATTGTTTTACCATGACGAGCGATATATAAACGAACTTTACTCATACTGACACCTCACAAGCATTTTATTATATTATAACAAAAAACAAAGGCTTTCACAGGAATATATCAGCGAACTTTCCCTATAAAAAAATTCTGCAGCTATCTACTGCAGAAATAAAATCGATTAATCCGCTTTAAAAGCATTGAAAAAAGGTTGAATATCTCGTATGAATTGTTTCTTCCCCGCAAAACGTTCACCACTAATCAGTTTTTCAAATTTTTCTTTATCAATATCTGACAAAGTTTCTTCCACTTTTGTTAAAGTATCACGATAAGCAATATAGTCATCTAAAACTAGTCCTTTACTCTTAACATAGTGACTAACTTCACTGATTTCTTCATAAGGCATTTTATTAAATTGTCGCTTTTGACAATCTTGGTGTCTTAATACATCGTTTAAATAATTTGAAAATTTTGTTTTAAAGTAAATGAATAGTTTGCTTTCATTATCCAATAAATACGGATGCTCTTCAAGCAACCTAAAAAGTACAATACGTCCTTCTTGAATCCAATCATCATATTCCCAAAGTTGAACAAAATAATTTCTTCTCAGCTTCATTACGATTGGCTTTACTTTATCAAACAACTCCTCAAAATCTCTCAAAACAACTTATTCCTTTCTTAAACATATACTAAGTATAAAAAAAGTAAGGTGATAACAACATGACAATGGTGTCCTTTAAGGAAATGATTTTTTCCCAAAACACATTAATTGAGCATTATCAGACTATTTAGTGACTCATATTAGTTAACATATAAAAAGCTTGAGAGTATCATCTCAAGCTTTTTATATGATGACACAATCAATGCCCTTTTTTCTTTTGGTAACGTTTTTCTTGTTTTAATTGGTACCGATGCTTTCTTAACTCATTTTTCTTACATTTCTGACTTAATTGACGTTCGTTTTTTATACTCATATGAATAGTTTTCATCGCCAATTGCGCTTTTTTAGATACTACTGGCTTACGTTTTTCTCTATTAATTTCTCTTTGCATTCTTTTAGGACTTTTTTTGTGTTCATTCGTACGCTTTAGAGAAATATCCGTTTTAACAAACTCATATTTTTTTATCAAATCATTAAGTTTATGATTTATAAAATTAAAAACATCATCATCTTTAGGTTCTTTTCCAAAAAAATAACGAAAAACTTTGTAATCACCATCATCATCGTACTCAATCAAACCCAACCAAAAATTACCATCAAAATAGACTGTCATTTTCATACAGCCCCCTCCTTTAAATATTAAATTGCAATGGACGACCTGGAGGGAAGGTTACTGACGTTCACTGAACGCTTGCAGACTACCAACTGCAACGTGTTTTTATGCTATAACGATTATAACACAGTACACTATGATTATCGATAAACGACCTTATTAAAGGTCTATACTATTTGTTAGTCTAAAAATTTAAAAGCTGTTAAGCCAACTCCAGTAACGTTATCATTTTTTATGATTGTTAAACAAGGCCAAATATTATTCCATTTCTTCTTATCCACTCGCTTCAAATAAACATTATAACGTAATAGATCCTCTTCAAAATATGGCGTAGGACTAACAATGAAATTTAGTATTTCCTCTTCACCATAAGGGAGGTAAAGTTCGAGTTGATTTCTATCATCTAACCTTGCTCCCACTGAAGTACACTTTTCAGGAAATTTCGAAATAGCATCTTTAGAGCTAGTATACTTTGGGGTATTAGGAGAATGAGTGTTCATGTAAAATTCATTTTTAAGTTCCCAATCATACTGTGGATAGTTATCCTTTAATTGTTGTTCTAATGCCACCGTTTCTTCATAAGAAATATTTTTATCAAAAAATACAACATCAATATCTGATGTCAATGTCTCATTTATTCCAGAAAGTTTATTCCATATAAAGTTTCTCAATGTGCCAGCACACAGCCAACAATCATTCAGTGGAAGAGATTTTATTATAGCTAAAATCTTCATTATATCAGAATTACATAAAATCATATGATAAATTTTAGTCATTTTATCTCCTTTGCTACATCTCCAGACAATGTTTAAATTTTAATCTTATTATATACCATTATTAGATCAGATAGTAAGATCAACAAGAAATACATCCTTAAATTTTAAACAATTTTTAGTTATTACAATCTCGTGATTGAATGCTCCAAGTGTCAATTTAAGATAATTATTATCCCATATATTAAGCAAGAAGAATAATCATCAAGTTAACATATTAAATCAACCAGATAAAGGGATCGCTTTTGATGAAAAGAATTACATTGATGATTTATTGACAAACTGGAATATTAAAAGTATCATTTGATACCAGAATAATTACATAATTAATAAACCATTACTCAGAAAGAATAAAAACAACAATATTGTTATCCCGCCTAATACAAACAATAAACTTACATTTAGTTCACTAAAAATATTTAGCCTATTTCATATGTACAAGGTTATCAAAAGGATATTTAAGACTATGTACCAATATATGACGTTAGATACTAGGTTAAAATATTTTAACTTCTACAGTTCTTTTAAAGATGTCTTCGAAAATACTATAATGGAGCGTACATACTCCAAAATATTAAATTAAAAATAATGAAAATAAACCTTAAGTAAAGGTACATATAAACAAAGTAACTTAGAATGAGGAATCCCGATAACCTCATTTTTAGAAAAATAAAATGTCACTTTTAAAAGTAAACAAGCCTTGATTTAACAAGGTTCGAGCTTTAGAAGTTAACTTAAACACTAAGCAATGATGAGCTTTTAGTGATTATAGAGCTACTGCTTCATCATCTTTCAGTAACCTTTCTGATAGGAATTAGTAACACAATGCTCAGAGTGATAACCGCCATTGACATCAGGAACGCGAACCTCTACTTTTTCATCAATTGTATTTAAGGACTTATCCAGTTTGCAGGTAGATTACCCTATGACTTGGGGGTGCCCTCCTTCGATAACCTTATTTTCTTTCTTAACATCTTTAGAAAAATTAAACTTAACTGACTCCCCATTTTTTAACTTTTCTCTTTGAAATTCAGTTAATTCTTCTAAAACAAAAGAATTCGATCGTCCTGTATTAGCACTTTCTGCCATACTTCAAAATATATCTTCAAATTCCTTAAGATTCCATCATCCCATTATATACCTTTCTTATTGTTATTATTAATCTTCAATAGTTGATAAATTATCTGAGCCAACTGAGTCAATATTAGGCATTTGATTATCACCCAATGTGAAATTTAGAGTAAAATTGGTTAATTCACTGCCATTTGCATAACCCAAAATTAATAATAGTTGCTCTCCGCCTTGAGGGGTTCCATTACTAGCTTCCACTATACGCACACTATTCCAATCATACTTAATTTCACTAATATCTGGATTTTGGATTTTGACATATTCAGTTAATTCTTTTTCATGCTTTTTGAGATAAGCTACTTGTTCTTTTTTCATTACTTTTTTACCTTTCTTTACTGCTGACTGTTTGCTATTTTTTACTTCGTTTGACTGACTTTTAGATTCACTATTCATTTGACAGCCTGCTAGTAACATCCCAATAATAGATATGGGAATTAACCATTTTACATATTTTTTCATCATGCTCTCTTTTCTTAGAAAATAAACTTCCCATGTCAAGTATCTAATAAAAATAATTATTATTTACCAGTATGTTAAAACTAATATTAGTATAACAAATTTTCACGAGTTTAATTTTTTAGTCGTAACATATACACTGAAAAATCTTATTATTTTATACTACCTATCTATCATTCACAAACACTTTTATTACTTCAGAATCTATGACATTTAGGAGTCCTCTTTGAATTGCATTTAAATGTTGAGTCTCCACTAACTCTTGAAAAATTTCCTTATTATTTCTGCTTGTTTTAAAACTTCAATAACAATTGCAATAATGAACAACAAATATAAGTAATTTTCAGTAACTTTTTCTCAAAATTACCAGTACAATACAAAAAAGACAAGGTTTAGAAACCTTGTCTTTTAAAGTATACCGGCGGCCGGGGTCGAACCGGCACGTCCGTGAGGACACTGGATTTTGAGTCCAGCGCGTCTGCCAATTCCGCCACGCCGGCTATCTTAAAACTGGGGTAGCTGGATTCGAACCAACGCATGAGGGAGTCAAAGTCCCTTGCCTTACCGCTTGGCTATACCCCATGAAAAGGCGAGTGATGGGAATCGAACCCACGAATGTCAGAGCCACAATCTGATGTGTTAACCACTTCACCACACCCGCCATATTAGAAAAAACACGGGCAGTAGGAATCGAACCCACACTGAAGGTTTTGGAGACCTTAGTTCTACCTTTAAACTATGCCCGTTTACTATGGAGAGAGAGGGATTCGAACCCCCGAACCCGAAGGAGCGGATTTACAGTCCGCCGCGTTTAGCCTCTTCGCTATCTCTCCTAAGGTATAAATGGCGCGAGACGGAATCGAACCGCCGACACATGGAGCTTCAATCCATTGCTCTACCAACTGAGCTACCGAGCCTATTGCGGGAGCAGGATTTGAACCTACGACCTTCGGGTTATGAGCCCGACGAGCTACCTAGCTGCTCCATCCCGCGATATCTTTAAAGGAGGATGTGGGATTCGAACCCACGCACGCTTTTACACGCCTGACGGTTTTCAAGACCGTTCCCTTCAGCCGGACTTGGGTAATCCTCCATATAACAAAAAATAGTCCGTACGGGATTCGAACCCGTGTTACCGCCGTGAAAAGGCGGTGTCTTAACCCCTTGACCAACGGACCATATTCTTGA
>NZ_OX460931.1:0-95000 GCF_949788565.1 Streptococcus agalactiae | reverse complement strand
TAACATCCTAGTTGTCTGTGCAACCCCACATCCTTTTCCACTTAACATATATTTTGGGACCTTAGCTGGTGGTCTGGGCTGTTTCCCTTTCGACTACGGATCTTAGCACTCGCAGTCTGACTGCCGATTATATCTCGTTGGCATTCGGAGTTTATCTGAGATTGGTAATCCGGGATGGACCCCTCACCCAAACAGTGCTCTACCTCCAAGAGACTTAACATCGACGCTAGCCCTAAAGCTATTTCGGAGAGAACCAGCTATCTCCAAGTTCGTTTGGAATTTCTCCGCTACCCACAAGTCATCCAAGCACTTTTCAACGTGCCCTGGTTCGGTCCTCCAGTGAGTTTTACCTCACCTTCAACCTGCTCATGGGTAGGTCACATGGTTTCGGGTCTACAACATGATACTATGACGCCCTATTAAGACTCGGTTTCCCTACGGCTCCGTCTCTTCAACTTAACCTCGCATCATATCGTAACTCGCCGGTTCATTCTACAAAAGGCACGCTCTCACCCATTAACGGGCTCGAACTTGTTGTAGGCACACGGTTTCAGGTTCTATTTCACTCCCCTCCCGGGGTGCTTTTCACCTTTCCCTCACGGTACTGGTTCACTATCGGTCACTAGAGAGTATTTAGGGTTGGGAGATGGTCCTCCCAGATTCCGACGAGATTTCGCGTGTCTCGCCGTACTCAGGATACTGCTAAGGTTAATCTATCATTTTAAATACGAGGCTGTTACTCTCTTTGGCTTACCTTCCCAGGTAATTCTTCTATAATGATTAATCCTATATCGCAGTCCTACAACCCCGAAGTGTAAACACTTCGGTTTGCCCTCCTGCCGTTTCGCTCGCCGCTACTAAGGCAATCGCTTTTGCTTTCTCTTCCTGCAGCTACTTAGATGTTTCAGTTCACTGCGTCTTCCTTCTCATATCCTTAACAGATATGGATACTAGTCATTAACTAGTGGGTTCCCCCATTCGGACATCTCTGGATCAGCGCTTACTTACAGCTCCCCAAAGCATTTCGTCGTTAGTCACGTCCTTCTTCGGCTTCTAGTGCCAAGGCATCCACCGTGCGCCCTTATTAACTTAACCTTATTAACCTAGTTTCTTTAAAACTAGAAAACTCATTAAATATTCACAGCGTTTTCGGTTTATTTTCTTGTTACTTTCTACAATCTATTTCTAGATCGTGGAATTTGATATAGATATTCAATTTTCAATGAACAATTTGAATCTTTCGATTCAATGGAGCCTAGCGGGATCGAACCGCTGACCTCCTGCGTGCAAAGCAGGCGCTCTCCCAGCTGAGCTAAGGCCCCACAAGACCTCTCAAAACTAAACAAGACACAAATGGCAGGTTTCCTTATCCTTAGAAAGGAGGTGATCCAGCCGCACCTTCCGATACGGCTACCTTGTTACGACTTCACCCCAATCATCTATCCCACCTTAGGCGGCTGGCTCCTAAAAGGTTACCTCACCGACTTCGGGTGTTACAAACTCTCGTGGTGTGACGGGCGGTGTGTACAAGGCCCGGGAACGTATTCACCGCGGCGTGCTGATCCGCGATTACTAGCGATTCCGACTTCATGTAGGCGAGTTGCAGCCTACAATCCGAACTGAGATTGGCTTTAAGAGATTAGCTTGCCGTCACCGGCTTGCGACTCGTTGTACCAACCATTGTAGCACGTGTGTAGCCCAGGTCATAAGGGGCATGATGATTTGACGTCATCCCCACCTTCCTCCGGTTTATTACCGGCAGTCTCGCTAGAGTGCCCAACTTAATGATGGCAACTAACAATAGGGGTTGCGCTCGTTGCGGGACTTAACCCAACATCTCACGACACGAGCTGACGACAACCATGCACCACCTGTCACTTCTGCTCCGAAGAGAAAGCCTATCTCTAGGCCGGTCAGAAGGATGTCAAGACCTGGTAAGGTTCTTCGCGTTGCTTCGAATTAAACCACATGCTCCACCGCTTGTGCGGGCCCCCGTCAATTCCTTTGAGTTTCAACCTTGCGGTCGTACTCCCCAGGCGGAGTGCTTAATGCGTTAGCTGCGGCACTAAGCCCCGGAAAGGGCCTAACACCTAGCACTCATCGTTTACGGCGTGGACTACCAGGGTATCTAATCCTGTTTGCTCCCCACGCTTTCGAGCCTCAGCGTCAGTTACAGACCAGAGAGCCGCTTTCGCCACCGGTGTTCCTCCATATATCTACGCATTTCACCGCTACACATGGAATTCCACTCTCCCCTTCTGCACTCAAGTCCTCCAGTTTCCAAAGCGTACAATGGTTAAGCCACTGCCTTTAACTTCAGACTTAAAGAACCGCCTGCGCTCGCTTTACGCCCAATAAATCCGGACAACGCTCGGGACCTACGTATTACCGCGGCTGCTGGCACGTAGTTAGCCGTCCCTTTCTGGTTAGTTACCGTCACTTGGTAGATTTTCCACTCCTACCAACGTTCTTCTCTAACAACAGAGCTTTACGATCCGAAAACCTTCTTCACTCACGCGGCGTTGCTCGGTCAGACTTCCGTCCATTGCCGAAGATTCCCTACTGCTGCCTCCCGTAGGAGTCTGGGCCGTGTCTCAGTCCCAGTGTGGCCGATCACCCTCTCAGGTCGGCTATGTATCGTCGCCTTGGTGAGCCTTTACCTCACCAACTAGCTAATACAACGCAGGTCCATCTCACAGTGAAGCAATTGCTCCTTTTAAATAACTAACATGTGTTAATTACTCTTATGCGGTATTAGCTATCGTTTCCAATAGTTATCCCCCGCTATGAGGCAGGTTACCTACGCGTTACTCACCCGTTCGCAACTCATCAGTCTAGTGTAAACACCAAACCTCAGCGTTCTACTTGCATGTATTAGGCACGCCGCCAGCGTTCGTCCTGAGCCAGGATCAAACTCTCATTAAAAGTTTGAGCTTTGCTCTTTTCTGTCTCGCTGACAGATTTATTGTTTTTTTGTCATTGACGGATTTACAGTGTAAATCCACCCTGCACATTCGTTCGTCTTGTTCAGTTTTCAAAGGTCTTTGCCTCTCTTGAGACAACTTCTATATTCTAGCAAACTTATTCTGCTTTGTCAACTACTTTTTTTAAGTTGTTAACTACGCGCTAATAGAAACTGCTCTCTTGAGACAACTTATTCATTATACTAAATATTTCTACTTCCTGTCAATACTATTTTTGTATTTTATAAATTTAGTATAGATATAACTATGCCTCTATATTCAATTAAGAGAAATTATATAACCACTATTGAGAAATGTAATCTAGCGATTAAATTCTTTGCTCATTGAAAATATCCAATAAATATAATAATGCATAAAACGCCTGCTTACGAAATATAAACAAAATTGTTTGTATTTCGTAAACAAGCGTTACCTATTTAACAATATATGATGAGTGTTCCCGCTGAGAATAATTCTCAGCGGTAGACCAGAGCTAGACTAAGAATCAATTGATTCCATCATCATAACACTCAACAAAATTGATAAAAATTATACTAATTCAATAATTGCCATTGGGGCAGCATCGCCACGGCGTGGTTCTGTTTTAAGAATACGAGTGTATCCTCCGTTACGTTCAGCATAACGAGGTGCAATGTCGTCAAAAAGTTTTTGAAGAGCTGTTGTTGATGTATATTTATCAGAAGCTTCATCATAGTTTTCTGATGCAATTTCATTACGTACATAAGCAGCAGCTTGACGACGAGCATGTAAATCACCACGTTTACCTAGAGTAATCATTTTTTCAACTGTTTTACGGATTTCTTTAGCACGTGCTTCAGTAGTTACAATTGATTCGTTGATAAGAAGATCGGTTGTCAAATCACGAAGCATTGCCTTACGTTGTGAGCTAGTGCGTCCTAGTTTACGGTAAGCCATTATGTCCTCCTATTTTATTTATCGTTTTTTAATCCAAGACCTAGATCGGCAAGTTTGATTTTAACTTCTTCAAGACTCTTACGTCCTAAGTTTCGGACTTTCATCATTTCAGGCTCAGTTTTTTCTGTTAAATCAAATACTGTATTAATTCCAGCACGTTTTAAACAGTTATATGAGCGCACTGACAAATCAAGTTCCTCAATTGTCCGGTCAAGCACTTTCTCATCGTTCACTTTCTCTGTTTCCTTCATTACTTCAGTTGCTTTAGCAACCTCTGTTAAATCAGTAAACAAGTTTAAGTGTTCAATTAAGACGCGAGCTGAAAGACCAAGAGCATCCTCAGGAATGATTGTGCCATTTGTCATGATTTCAATAGTTAATTTATCAAAGCCATCGTTACTACCTACACGAGCAGGTTCAACTTGATAATTAACTTTTTTCACTGGTGTATAGATTGAATCTACAGCCAATGTTCCCACTGGTGCATCATCTTTTTTATTTCCTTCTGCTGGAACATAACCTCGGTTTTTAGCAACTGTCATTGTTGCTTTCAAACTGTGACCTTCAGCAATTGTGAAAAGATAATGGTCAGGGTTTACAATTTCGATATCACTATCTGTTAAAATATCTCCGGCAGTAATTTCTGCAGGACCTTCAACGTCTAGTTCGATAATCTTTTCGTCTTCGACGTAAGATTTCACAGCAAGTCCTTTTACATTAAGGATGATTTGCATCACATCTTCACGTACACCTGGGATAGTATCAAATTCGTGTAATACTCCATCAATTTTGATTGATGTGACTGCTGCACCTGGAAGTGAAGACAGAAGCACACGACGAAGAGAGTTTCCTAGAGTTGTACCGTAGCCACGTTCTAGTGGTTCGATGACAAATCTGCCGTAATCTTTATTTTCATCAATTTTTGTTATTATTGGTTTTTCAAACTCAATCATTTAGTTACTCCCTCTTAAACGAAAAGTTGTGTACTATAAAATGCTATGATTATACACGACGACGTTTTGGAGGACGAGCACCATTATGTGGTACAGGAGTCACATCACGAATTGCAGTTACTTCAAGACCAGCTGCAGCAAGGGCACGGATAGCAGATTCACGACCTGAACCAGGACCTTTTACAGTAACTTCAACAGTTTTAAGACCGTGTTCTTGTGCAGATTTAGCAGCAGCTTCAGCAGCCATTTGAGCAGCAAATGGAGTAGATTTACGAGAACCTTTAAATCCAAGAGCACCAGCTGATGACCATGCAAGAGCGTTACCATGCACATCTGTAATCATAACAATAGTGTTATTGAATGTAGCGTGAATATGAGCAACACCAGATTCGATGTTCTTTTTCACACGACGTTTGCGTGTTGGTTTAGCCAATTGTTTTACCTCCTATTTTATTTTTTCTTACCTGCAATCGCAACAGCTTTACCTTTACGAGTGCGAGCGTTATTTTTAGTATTTTGTCCACGGACAGGAAGTCCACGACGGTGACGGATTCCACGGTATGAACCGATTTCCATCAAACGTTTAATATTCAAGTTTACCTCACGACGTAGGTCACCTTCAACTTTGATTGCATCAACTTCACGACGGATAGCGTCCTCTTGATCTGGTGTCAAATCTTTAACGCGGATATCTTCAGAAATACCTGCAGCTGCTAAGATTTTTTTAGATGTAGAAAGACCAATTCCGTATACATAAGTAAGTGAAATTACTACACGTTTGTCATTTGGAATATCAACTCCAGCAATACGAGCCATTTTATCTCCTTTCTATATTATCCTTGACGTTGTTTGTGTTTTGGGTTTGTCGGACAAATTACCATAACACGACCGTTACGACGAATAACTTTACAGTATTCGCAAATTGGTTTAACCGATGGTCTTACCTTCATGTTTTAATCCCTCCAATTATTTCGACTATTTAAAGCGGTATGTGATGCGTCCACGTGTTAAATCGTATGGGCTCATTTCAACAGTAACACGATCACCTACCAAAATACGGATGTAGTTTTTACGGATTTTTCCTGATACAGTTGCCAAAATTTGGTGTCCATTTTCCAACTCAACAGTAAACATTGCATTAGGCATAGTTTCAACAACTTTACCTTCAATTTCAATCACATCTTCTTTTGCCACGCAAAAGTACCCCCTAAATTTCGATTTGATGTCCTCTGTAAAGAGGTAACAATTATAAGTCAGACTAACTTAGTATATCATTACTAATCTACTTATGCAAGTAGATTAGCATAATTTATTTGAGTTCTAGCAACGCTTGTTCAACATCTGCAAAAACTTCTGTTATTTCTTGATTACCTTCAATATCTGTAACAAGACCAAGCTTACGATAGTGTTCAAGAATAGGTTCTCCTTGAGCAATATTAACGTCCAAGCGACGTTTGACAGTTTCAGGCTTATCATCTTCACGTTGATAGTAATCTTCTTCTTTATAATCTACTGGTGGGTTGAACACTTTATGGAAAGTTTCACCAGTTTTACGATTGATAATACGACCACTCAAACGCTCTACAAGACATGATGGATCCACTTTAATATTAATAACACCATCTAAGCGTAGTCCTAGTTCTTCAAGCGTAGCATCTAAGGCGTGTGCTTGTTCAATAGTACGTGGATACCCATCAAGTAAAAAACCTTTTTCTGCGATATCATCCTCAGCTAAGCGCTCTTTTACAATCCCGTTTGTTACTTCATCAGGAACCAATTCACCTTTATCAATATAACTTTTAGCTAAACGCCCCATTTCGGTTTGATTAGCAATTGCGGCGCGGAACATATCCCCTGTTGAGATATGAGCAACACCAAATTCTTCAACAATCTTAGCTGCTTGAGTACCTTTACCAGCACCAGGCAAACCCATAATTAAAAGATTCATTATAGTCTCCTTATTTTATTTTTAAATAAATCCAACACAGCGTGTCGGACTTATTAAAAAACAAAATAGAAGGTTGACAGAGTCAACCTATATTCTATTCTGTTGTATTCATGAATCCAACATAGCGTCTCTTTAAAAGATAGCCCTCGAGTTGTTTCATACCTTCAATACCTGTTGCAATCAAAATGAGTAAGCTTGTCCCACCTAACGCAATACTTGATGACAAATGCAACGCTTGTTGAGCAATAATTGGTAACAAGGAAATAAATGCTAGAAATACTGAACCAATTGTTGCTAATTTTTTCAATAGCGATGACATATATTCTTCTGTTTCTCGTCCTGGTCGAATACTTGGAATGTAGGACGAATTTTTTTGAAGATTCTCTGCTGTCTTTTCAGGGTTTACTTGTACAAAAGTATAGAAGAAAGAGAACAGAATAATCAAGATAGCATAGATAATCATACCGACTGGGGTTTGATAATTAAGTAATTCTTGGAGTTTAGTAAGCCAAGGAATTTCTTTACCATTTTGAAAGAAAGGAATAATCGTACTTGGAATTGTTGTAATCGAGCTAGCAAAGATAACGGGAATAACACCAGCTGGATTTACTTTTAGAGGAAGATATGAACTTGTAGGAGCTCCTTGAACAAGTTTTGTATATTGGATTGGAATTTTGTATTCAGCTTGTTGAATAAATGTTGTAAAAAATACAATTGCTAATACTGCTACAATAAGAATCCCGACAAAGATGTAAGAATTTGTAATTGCTGAAGAGCGTACATTTACAAAGAAATCTTCGTAGATAGTTGTAATTGCACTTGGAATGGAAGAAATGATACCCGCAAAGATAATCATAGACACTCCATTTCCGAATCCCTTATCAGTAATTTGTTCACCTAGCCAAGTAACCACCATACTACCTGTTGTAAGGATTGCACCAATAAGCAAATATGTTTGTACATTCGGAGTTTTAACTAAAGCAACACTTGATAGAGTGTTAAAACCAGCAGTAATACCAATTGATTGTACGAATGCAAGGAACAAAGAAATATAACGTGTAGCTTGGTTAAGCTTACGACGACCTACCTCTCCTTGTTTTCCCCATTCAACAAACTTCGGAAGAATATCCATTTGAAGTAGCTGAACAACAATAGACGCAGTAATGTAAGGGCTAACTCCCATAGAGAATACCGAAAAGTTTCTCATTGCATTACCACTAACTAAGTTAAGCATATTTAGAAATGGAAGTTCACCCATTTGTTCTAAACTCTTAACATTGATGCCCGGTACTGTGATATGCGTTCCGATACGAAATACAAGAAGGATAAAGATAGTAAATAAAATTTTATTTCTTACCATCTTTACTTTGAGTGCATCTCTAAGTAATTTTAAAAACATAATGAGTTACCTCTCATTAATTAGATGACTTCGATTGAACCACCTTTAGCAGTGATAGCTGCTTCAGCAGATTTAGAAAACTTAGCTGCTTTAACAGACAATTTCTTAGTTAATTCACCATTACCAAGAATTTTAACGCCTGATTTTTCAGCACGCACGATTCCAGCTTCTTTAAGGACAACTGGAGTTACTTCAGTACCATCTTCAAAGACATTTAATTGGTCAAGATTCACAAGAGCATATTCTTTTGCATTGATGTTTGAGAACCCACGTTTTGGCATACGGCGGAACAATGGAGTTTGTCCACCTTCAAAACCAAGGCGTACTCCACCACCACTACGCGCTTTTTGTCCTTTTTGACCACGTCCAGAAGTTTTACCATTACCTGAAGATGTACCGCGACCCACACGATTGCGGACTTTACGTGATCCTTCTGCAGGTTTTAATTCATGAAGTTTCATTATTTTTTCTCCTTATTTGTAAAATGCTAACGCCTTTACGAGGGGAAAGGTACTCCCCGCAAAGACTCGCCTATACGATTTGTTTAAATCGCACCAATAACAATCAGTGCGATTTAGCATTTAATTAAGCTTCTTCAACAGTTACTAAGTGAGAGATAGCGTTAACCATACCACGGATGGCAGCATTATCTTCCTTAACAACTGAAGAGTTTAATTTACCAAGTCCAAGGGCAACAACAGTTTTACGTTGTTCTGGTTTGCGACCGATTGGAGACTTAGTCAAAGTAATTTTAATTTGAGCCATTATAATCCCCTTTCTTATGCTAAGTCAGAAACAGAAATGCCACGTAAAGCAGCAACTTCTTCTGCACGTTTTAATTGTTTCAAGCCCTCAACAGTTGCGCGAACAATGTTGATTGGAGTGTTTGAACCAAGTGATTTAGATGTAATATCTGCAACACCTGCTAATTCGATGACGGCACGAACAGCACCACCAGCGGCAACCCCAGCACCCTCAACAGCTGGTTTCAACAATACTTTCGCTCCACCAAATTCTGAACGAACTTCGTGAGGAATTGTTGTACCGACCATAGGAACTTCAACCATGTTTTTCTTAGCAGCTTCAACAGCTTTGCGAATAGCTTCTGGTACTTCTTGAGCTTTACCTGTACCAAAACCAACACGACCATTACGGTCACCAACAACTACAAGAGCTGCAAAACGTAGACGACGTCCACCTTTAACAACTTTTGTAACGCGGTTAATCGCAACAACGCGCTCTTCAAGTTCTACTGCATTATCTTTAAATGCCATTATTAAGTGTCCTCCCTATTAGAATTTCAATCCGTTTTCACGAGCTGAGTCAGCCAAAGCTTTTACACGTCCGTGATAGAGATATCCACCGCGGTCAAACACCACTTCAGAAATACCTTTAGCTACTGCGCGTTCAGCAACAAGTTTACCGACAACAACGGCTTGTTCTGTTTTTGTTCCGTTAGAAACTTCTTTATCAAGAGTTGATGCACTTGCGAGCGTTACACCCGCTACGTCATCAATTACTTGAGCGTAGATGCCTGTATTAGAACGGAAAATGTTCAAACGTGGGCGATCAGCAGTTCCAGAGAGTTTACCGCGAACGCGACGGTGGCGTTTTTGGCGGATTTTATTTTTATCTGGTTTCGAAATCACAATTTTCACCTCTTAAATATATTGTTATGTCAAAATGACAATATTAAAATGAAAGGATAGAGAATTTGCAGAAAAGATTCTACAAAATCTATCAATCCTATTATTTACCTGTTTTACCTTCTTTACGGCGTACGAATTCACCAACGTAACGAATACCTTTACCTTTATATGGTTCTGGTGAACGTAAGCTACGAACGTAAGCAGCAGTTTGTCCAACGCTTTCTTTGTTGATACCGATTACGTTGATTGTTGTTGGAGTTGGCACTTCAAAAGTAACACCTTCTGGAGCTTCAACTTCGTCTTGGTGAGACTTACCAACAGAAAGAACAAGTTTTGATCCTTGAAGTTGTGCACGGTAACCAACACCGCGCATTTCAAGAGCTTTTTTGAAACCTTCAGAAACACCAACAACCATGTTGTTCAAGTTCGCACGAGTTGTACCATGAATTGTTTTCATTTCTTTTGAGTCGTTAGGACGAGTAACTGTTACTTCAGTCCCTTCAACAGTGATTCCAATATTTTTATTAAACTCACGAGTGAGTTCGCCTTTAGGTCCTTTTACAGTAACAACATTATCCTTGTTAATGATTTCAACACCTGCAGGCAATGTAATTACTTTATTACCAATACGTGACATGTTTATTTTCTCCTGTTAAATTGTCAAGTTGCTTGAGCAACTAGTTTTCACGGGGACTCATGAGACCACAGGATTATACTGTGAGTCAATGAGCATTTTAGGTAAAATTTTACCAAATATATGCAAGTACTTCTCCACCAACATTTTTTTGGCGAGCTTCTTTGTCAGTTAAAAGACCTTCAGAAGTTGATACAATTGCAATACCAAGTCCGTTAAGAACTTTAGGCATATCTTCATGTTTAGTATAAACACGAAGACCTGGTTTTGAAATACGTTTCAAGTTAGTGATAACACGTTCACCATTTTGTCCATATTTAAGGAACACACGGATGATGCCTTGTTTGTCATCTTCAATAACTTCAACGTTTTTTACAAAACCTTCACGTTTAAGGATATCAGCAATCCCTTTTTTAATGTTTGATGCAGGTACTTCTAACACTTCATGTTTTGCTTGATTAGCATTACGAATACGAGTTAAAAAGTCTGCAATTGGGTCAGTCATAACCATTTTTTAATTCTCCTCTTATTAGCAGTTTGAATTTAATCACTTGCTAATTAATGAGTCCTTACGGACGTTGTAAGACTAGGTCTTAGTATATTTGCGTTTAAAAATCAGTGCCATTATCAACGACACCTTTTAAACACAAAGCATCATTAATTTATTACCAAGATGCTTTAGTTACGCCTGGTACTTGACCTTTATAAGCCAAGTCACGGAAGCAAACACGGCAAAGTTGGAATTTGCGGTAAACTGAGTGTGGACGTCCGCATTTTTCACAACGAGTGTAAGCTTGCGTAGAGAACTTCGCTGGGCGTTTGTTCTTAGCAATCATAGATTTTTTAGCCAATTTATTTACCTCCTAGATTACTTTGCAAAAGGCATTCCAAGGCCTTTTAGCAATTCACGTGACTCTTCATCAGTGTTAGCAGTAGTAACGATAACGATATCAAGACCACGTACTTTATCAACGTCATCAAAGTTGATTTCTGGGAAGATCAATTGTTCTTTAACTCCAAGAGTGTAGTTTCCACGTCCATCAAATGATTTCGTTGGAACACCATGGAAGTCACGTACACGTGGAAGTGAAACAGAAACTAATTTATCCAAGAATTCGTACATACGTTCACCACGGAGGGTAACTTTTGCACCGATCGCTACACCTTCACGAAGACGGAAGCCAGCGATTGATTTCTTAGCTTTAGTAATAAGTGGTTTTTGACCTGAAATAAGTGCTAACTCAGCAGCAGCTTTCTCAAGATTTTTAGCGTTTGATACAGCATCACCAACACCCATGTTAAGAACGATTTTCTCAACTTTTGGCACAGCCATAACAGATGAATAGTTAAATTTTTCTGTCAACGCAGGAACAACTTCATTAGTATATTTTTCTTTTAAGCGATTTGCCATTATGCTTCTCCTTTCCTTCGTGATTAATCAAGCACTTCGCCTGATTTTTTGTTGTAACGAACTTTTTTGCCGTCAACAACTTTGTAACCAACACGTCCTGCTACACCATTTTTATCAAGAACTTGAACGTTTGACACATGGATTGGAGCTTCTTTTTCAACGATAGCGCCTTGAGGGTTTTCGTTATTTGGTTTTTGATGTTTCTTGATGAGGGCTACGCCTTCAACAACAACTTTGTTTACTTTTGGAAGAGCTTTAAGAACTACAGCTTCAGTGCCTTTGTCCTTACCAGCAATAACGCGAACTTTGTCGCCTTTTTTTACAAACATTTGAGTTTTTCTCCTATTTTTCTTACGCCTCGAAAGGCACCCTAGGAAATCCTAGGGGACTACGTTTGTTAATCTGAGATTAAAGTACTTCTGGTGCCAATGAAACGATCTTCATGTAGCCACCTTCACGCAATTCACGTGCAACTGGGCCAAAGATACGAGTTCCGCGAGGAGTTTTATCGTCACGGATGATTACAGCAGCATTGTCGTCAAATTTGATGTATGAACCGTCTGGGCGACGTGCACCAGTTTTTGTACGAACGATAACAGCTTTAACCACATCACCTTTTTTAACTGCTCCACCAGGAGTAGCTTGTTTTACAGAAGCAACGATTACGTCACCGATGTTAGCGAATTTACGTCCTGAACCACCAAGTACTTTGATAGTCAAGATCTCACGAGCACCGCTATTATCAGCAACTTTCAAGCGAGTTTCTTGTTGAATCATTTCAATTTTCTCCTTTTAGTTTGATTAGATAATAACAGCTTTTTCCACTACTTCCACAAGACGGAAACGTTTTGTAGCTGAAAGTGGGCGAGTTTCCATGATACGAACGATATCGCCTTCTTTAGCAACGTTGTTTTCATCATGTGCTTTATATTTTTTAGAATAGTTGATACGTTTACCATAGACTGGGTGGTTACGTTTAGTTTCAACTACAACTGTGATTGTTTTATCCATCTTGTCAGACACTACGCGTCCGTAAAGAGTTTTACGTTGATTACGTTCCATTTAGAATTTCTCCTTTCCCAATCTATTATTTCATTTCTGATTGCACAGTTTTAACACGTGCAATTTGTTTCTTAACTTCGTCAAGGCGAGCAGTCTTTTCAAGTTGACCTGCTGCAGCTTGGAAACGAAGATCAAACAATTCTTTTTTGAGTTCGTTTTCTTTCTTAGCAAGTTCTTCTTGAGACAATCCACGAAGCTCTTTAACAAAATCTTTAATTTCTTGAAGTTTCATGTCTTCTCCTTATTCTGCTTCACGTTTTACGAATTTGCATTTAACTGGTAATTTGTGGCTAGCAAGACGTAATGCTTCACGTGCAACTTCTTCAGAAACACCAGCAATTTCAAACATCACTTTACCACGTTTAACTGGTGCTACCCAACCTTCAGGTGCCCCTTTACCAGAACCCATACGTACACCGATAGCTTTTGCAGTGTATGATTTGTGTGGGAAGATTTTAATCCAAACTTTACCACCACGTTTCATGTAACGAGTCATCGCAATACGGGCAGCTTCGATTTGACGGTTTGTAATCCAGTGGCTAGTTGTAGCTTGAAGTCCGTATTCACCGAATGAAACTTCTTTACCACCTTTAGCCTCACCGCGCATTTTTCCACGGAATTCGCGACGGTGTTTAACACGTTTAGGTACTAACATTTGTTATTTGCCTCCTTTAGTGTTTTTACGAGCTGGAAGAACTTCTCCACGGTAAATCCAAACTTTAACGCCAAGTTTACCATAAGTTGTGTCAGCTTCTTCCCAAGCATAGTCGATATCAGCACGAAGCGTGTGAAGTGGAACAGTTCCTTCTGAATAACCTTCAGCACGAGCGATATCAGCACCGTTCAAACGACCAGAAACTTGAGTTTTAATACCTTTAGCTCCTGCACGCATTGTACGTTGGATTGCTTGTTTTTGAGCACGACGGAAAGCAACACGTTGCTCTAATTGACGAGCAATGTTTTCACCAACAAGGTGAGCATCTAAATCAGGTTGTTTGATTTCGATGATGTTGATGTGTACTTGTTTTCCAGTTAATTTGTTAAGTTGACCACGAAGAGCGTCAACGTTTGCTCCACCTTTACCGATAACCATACCTGGTTTAGCAGTGTGAAGTGAAACAATAACTTTGTTTACTGCACGTTCAATTTCAATAGTTGAAACTGATGCGTCAGCTAATTCTTTATTAATGAATTTACGGATTGCAAGATCTTCATGAAGGTAATCCGCGTATTCTTTTTCAGCATACCATTTCGCATCCCAGTCACGGATGATTCCGACACGCATACCAATTGGATGTACTTTTTGACCCACGATTTTACCTCCTTATTTTTCTGATACAACTACAGTTACGTGAGTTGTACGTTTGTTGATTGGTGAAGCTGAACCTTTCGCACGTGGACGGAAACGTTTCATTGTTGGTCCTTCGTTAGCGAATGTTTCAGATACTACCAAGTTTGCTTTTTCCAAACCAAAGTTGTTTTCTGCATTTGCAATTGCTGAGTTAAGAGTTTTCTCAATAACACGAGCTGCTTTGTTTGGAGTGAATTTTAAGATTGCGATTGCGTCAGCAACATTCTTACCACGGATAAGATCAAGTACTAAACGTGTTTTACGAGGTGAAACACGCACTGTACGAGCCATTGCTTTAGCTGAAGTAATTTCTGCCATTGTGTCCTCCTCCTATTAACGACGTGTTTTCTTGTCGTCAGCTGCGTGACCTTTGTAAGTACGTGTTGGTGCAAATTCACCAAGTTTGTGACCTACCATGTCCTCTTGGATATAAACAGGAACATGTTTACGTCCATCATAAACTGCGATTGTGTATCCGATGAAACTTGGGAAAATCGTTGAACGACGTGACCAAGTTTTGATTACTTTTTTCTTTTCGTCATTTGCTTGAGCTTCAACTTTTTTCATTAAATGCTCGTCGACGAAAGGTCCTTTTTTAAGACTACGTCCCATTTTGTAGTTTTCTCCTTTAAATAATGTACCACAACGGCCTGTACACTATAGTGTACTACCGAGCTGGCGGATTTGTATAAGATTATGCTATTAACCTATTATTTTTGGTTACGACGACGAACAATAAGTTTGTCTGATTTAGCTTTCTTATTACGAGTTTTAAGTCCAAGTGCAGGTTTACCCCATGGAGTAGATGGTGCTTTACGACCAACTGGTGCTTTACCTTCACCACCACCGTGTGGGTGATCGTTAGGGTTCATTACAGAACCACGAACTGTAGGGCGAACACCTTTCCAACGATTACGTCCTGCTTTACCAATGTTAACAAGTGATTGTTGTTCATTACCAACAGTACCAATTGTTGCACGGCAAGTACCAAGGATCATACGTACTTCACCTGATTGAAGGCGAACAAGAACATATTTACCTTCTTGACCAAGTACTTGAGCAGAAGCACCAGCGGCACGAATCAATTCAGCACCTTTACCTGGTTGCAATTCAATATTATGGATAACTGTACCGACTGGAATGTTAGCAAGCGGAAGTGCGTTACCAACTTTGATGTCTGCTTCTGGACCAGAAATAATGCGTTGACCTACTTCAAGGCCTTTAGGCGCAAGGATGTAAGCTTTAACACCATCAGTATAGTGTACAAGAGCAATATTTGCAGTACGATTTGGATCGTATTCAATTGTTTTAACAACTGCTTCAACACCATCTTTATTACGTTTGAAGTCAATCAAACGGTAATGACGTTTGTGTCCACCACCTTGGTGACGAACAGTAATACGTCCGTTGTTGTTACGTCCTGCTTTATTCTTTAGTGAAACAAGCAATGATTTCTCAGGAGTGTTTGTAGTGATTTCTGCAAAATCCAAAGAAGTCATATTACGACGGCCATTTGTCGTTGGTTTATAAACTTTAATACCCACGTTATTTCCTCCTTAGATTATTCAGCTTCAGCAGCAAACAACTCGATTGCTTTTGAATCAGCTGTAAGAGTGATAATAGCTTTTTTAGTTTTTGAAGTAAAACCTGTGTAACGACCAACACGTTTTGCTTTGGGTTTAACTGTCACAGTGTTTACACTTGCAACTTTTACTCCGTCAAATGCAGCTTCAACAGCTTGTTTGATCAAAAGTTTGTGTGCACGTGTGTCAACTTCAAATGTATATTTCCCTGCTTCAAGAGCAACCATTGATTTCTCAGTGATAACAGGTTTTTTGATTACGTCATACAAATTCATTATGCAAGAACCCCCTCGATTGTAGAGATTGCTTCTTTAGTAACAAGAAGTTTGTCTGCGTTAACGATATCAAGAACACTTGCAGTAGTTGCAGTAGCAACTGTAACGTTTGGAAGGTTACGCGCTGAAAGTGCAGCAAATTCGTTACCTTCTTCAAGGATTACAAGTACTTTTGAATCAATGCTAAGTGCTGAAAGAACTGACGCAAATTCAGCAGTTTTTGGAGCTGCAAACGAAAGGTTTTCTACAGCTACAAATTTATCTTCAGCAACTTTTGCTGAATAAACTGATTTCAACGCAAGGCGACGAACTTTTTGTGGAAGTTTGTAGCCGTATGAACGTGGAGTTGGTCCAAAGACAACACCACCACCACGCCATTGTGGTGAGCGGATAGAACCTTGACGAGCGCGTCCAGTTCCTTTTTGACGCCATGGTTTACGTCCACCACCAGATACTGCTGAACGGTTTTTAACCGCGTGAGTACCTTGGCGAAGGCTAGCGCGTTGGCTGATTACAACATCAAAAACAACTGATTCGTTTGGTTCGATACCGAAGATAGCTTCGTTAAGTTCAACTGAGCTAACTTCTTTACCAGTTTGGTCAAATAGTTTAACGTTTGCCATTTTAACTGTTTTCTCCTTTCTTATTATTTAGCAGCTTTAACTGCTGATTTGATAGTGATAAGAGATTTCTTAGCACCTGGTACGTTACCTTTGATGAGGACAACGTTTTTCTCTGGGATAACTTGTACAATTTCAAGGTTTTGAACTGTTACACGGTTACCACCCATACGTCCTGCCAAGCGTTTGTTTTTGAAAACGCGGTTAGGCGCAACAGGTCCCATAGAACCTGGACGACGATGGTAACGAGAACCGTGAGCCATAGGACCACGTGATTGACCATGGCGTTTGATAACACCTTGGAAACCTTTACCTTTTGATGTCCCTGTGACGTCAACAACATCACCAGCTTCAAATTGTTCTACAGATAATTCTGCACCAACTTCTAAGCCTTCAATGTTTTTGAATTCACGAATGAAGCGCTTAGGAGCTGTGTTTGCTTTTGCAACATGGCCTTTGGCAGGTTTGTTACTCAATACTTCACGTTTGTCATCAAAACCAACCTGAACTGCTTCGTAACCGTCTGTTTCAACAGTTTTAACTTGAAGCACAACGTTTGGAGTTGCTTCAATGACAGTAACAGGGATGAATTCGCCTGATTCAGTGAAGATTTGAGTCATTCCCACTTTTTTCCCTAAGATTCCTTTTGTCATGAGAAAATATTTCCTTTTCTTATTTTATTTCAAAAAGTTTTTTATGAGCGTTTTTTGTGCTCAAAAAAGTTTTTTACGAGCGTTTTTTGTGCTCAGAAATCAAATTAAAGTTTGATTTCTACGTTGACACCACTTGGAAGATCAAGTTTCATCAAAGCATCAACAGTTTTTTGTGTTGGGTTGATGATGTCTACCAAACGTTTGTGTGTACGCATTTCAAACTGTTCGCGAGAATCTTTATATTTGTGAGTCGCACGAATAATTGTGTAAAGACTGCGTTCAGTTGGAAGCGGAACTGGTCCAGCAACTGTAGCACCTGTACGTGTTGCAGTTTCAACGATTTTTTCTGCCGCTGTATCAAGTGTACGGTGTTCGTACGCTTTCAAACGGATACGGATTTTTTTGTTTGCCATCTTTTCTCCTCTCGTCTATTTACGATAATAGGCTAGCTCCTCAAGAAAACCAACACGAGTTGCGTGGCAATGCAACCTAGCGTGTCGCAACCTCTTGCATCATAGCTAAAGCTGTTCATACACAGCACCAGTATATGATATCAAAAAAAAACAGCACACGCAAGCATTATTTTATTTTTTTTCAAAAAAATGCAACCATTTCTGGTTACATTTTTTGAATATATCGATGATAGCGAACTTTCAAAAACAGCCACCTAAAGATATTATCTGCTATCGTAGCCATCCAAACCCCAAGCAAACCTAATTCAAAAACTATTCCTAATAAATAACCAAGAACTACTCTGATTAACCACATGCCTATAGTCGTTGTGTAAAATGGGAGTTTAGCATTTCCTAATCCTTGCCAAGCTGCTGTATAAATCAAGGTCCCAATAGTAGCAGGTACTCCTACGAAAGATAGCAAAATAACAATCAAACTTCCTTTAATGGCAGAAGGATTATTTGTAAATAACTGTGTCAATGGTTTGCCTGCAAGAAGCATAAAACTTGATATAAGGGTCATTAGAACTAAGCCAATATAATACGAACTTTGAATAGTTTCTTCTATAGATTCTCTATTTTTTTGTCCTACATATTTTGCAGTTAGGATAATTGTAGCAGTTGCGATGCCAAGTCCTGGCATATAATTAAATTGTGTCAAGGTTTCTCCAATAGCATTTCCCGCTACAACATTTGTACCTAACTGAACAACAATAGCAACTATAACAACATCTCCAGCTCGCATCATCAGACGTTCTCCTGCTGATGGTAAGGCAAGATTCAAAATTTGTGCACTGATTTTCCAAGTCATTCTTTTTATTATTTTTTTAATAGGAAGATACTTCGTAAGGATACAAATACCAATTAATCTTGCGATAAGAGTTGATACTGCCACTCCGACCAAACCATAGCGCCACTCAAAAATAGCAAAACCTGATAAGACTGCATTGAGGAAATTGACAAAAATACTGACATACATTGGTAAACGAGGTTGCCCTTGCACACGTAAAAATGAGCCTAGGGTGGTTAACATTCCTAAAGTAACAACACCTCCACCCACAATTGCTAAATATAAACCACCAACTTGTGCGACACTTTTTGTTGTCCCTAAAAGTTTAAAGAAAGTTTGTCCAAAAACAATCGAGATAATTCCTAATATTGCCCCTATCAGTAATGTTAGAAAAATGGCTTGAGAACATACTGAAATTGCATCATCCTTCTCACTACCTGCTAACGACTTGGCCAATAGACTTGCTATACTCGCCCCTAAAGCTATAAAAATAGCTTGATAAATAGTAATTATATTATTAGCAACTGAAACACCTGATACTGCTACAACACCTAACTGAGCCACTAGATAATTATCAACTACTCCCATGAGCATTTGTAAGATATTTTCAATCATAGCTGGTATAGCTAACTGAATAATCTCTTTACTATAACGCACAGCATCTCCTTTCTATTACCCAGAATCATTAAAAAGAGAGTGATGGGAAAATTTCTAAAATGTTTCTTTCTCACTCTAAATATTTTAAAACAATCGTATTTTTATTATTGTTTCAAACCTAGACACTCTTCAACCGTTTCTCGCATATTTGAGGTAGGTACTACCGTTCTATGGATTACTTCGGCCTTTTGTAGATCTGTAACCGCCCTAGGCAAAGAAACACCTGACAAATCGTTTAAGATTGAAATAGCAGCGAAATCCTGTATCTCTTCTTTATTTGTAATAGCCTTTGTAACAACACACGGGAACTTATAAGGACTTGCTGTTGACACAATTACTGTTGGAGTTTGATCTTTAGTTTCTGTCTGATAAGCTTGATAAACAGCTGATGCTACAGCTGTATGCGGATCCTCTATATACTGATACTGGTCAAATAAACGTTTGATGTCTAATTCAACAAATTGTTCTGTCGCAAATCCCGCTACAAAGCTCTCTAAAATATTTGCTTGCCTAGCCTCTAAGGCATACTCCCCAGTAGTCACTAAATCTTCCATTAATTTTTTAGTCGTTTCTGCATCATCGCCTAAAAGGTGAAAGATTAATCGTTCTAGATTAGAGGAGACCAAAATATCCATAGAGGGACTTGATGTCACTTTAAATTCTCGATTTTTATCGTAGGTTTGTGTCTTAAAAAAATCTGTTAGAACGTTATTATCATTTGAGGCACAAATGAGTTTGGTAACAGGTAATCCAATTTGACTAGCATAATATGCTGCTAAAATATTACCAAAATTCCCTGTAGGTACACTAAAATTAATTGGTTGACCAATTAAGATTTCCTTTGACTTAACTAATTGAGCATATGCATATATATAGTAAACAATTTGAGGAACAAGGCGACCGATGTTCATTGAATTGGCTGATGATAACTGCATATGCTGCTGTGATAATTTTGATCGAAGAATGGAATTATTGAACATTTCTTTAACCGAAGTCTGTGCATCATCAAAATTTCCTTCAATCGCAACAACATGGGTATTTTGCCCGGCTTGTGTTATCATCTGCAATTCTTGGATATAACTAACACCATTTTTAGGATAAAAGACAATAATCTCAGTTCCTGGAACATCTGCAAAACCTGCCATCGCTGCCTTGCCAGTGTCACCTGATGTTGCTGTTAAAATAACGATTTTATTATCAACCCCTTGTTTTTTGGCTGCTGTTGTTAGCAAATAAGGAAGAATGGATAAAGCCATATCTTTAAATGCAATTGTAGGACCGTGAAATAATTCAAGGTGATACCGTTCTCCAACCTTTACTAACGGGGCTATTTCAGTTGTATCAAATTTAGTATCATAAGCTTGACTAATACAGTAATCCAATTCTTGTTCAGTAAAATCATCAAAAAAAGCTGACAAAACGAGTTTAGCCACTTCTTGGTAGGAAGCATCCTTAAGTTTAGTGAAATCTAAATCAACTTTTGGAAATGTGATGGGGGTAAAGAGTCCTCCATCGTCAGCTAATCCCTTTAGAATCGCTTGACTAGCTGTCACTTTATTACTAGCATCACGTGTTGATTGATATACTATTGCCATAAGAATCCCTCTTTATATAAATATCTTTTAGTTATTGTAACACAATTTAATAACATGTCCATTGTTCGTTATATAATTACCCCCCCTTTATTAAAATAAAGGGGGGGCGTAATATCATTATCACTTTGTAAAGTCGAGAACTTTACGTCCTTGAATCAATCCTCTTTCCATTTCATCGAATACTTGAGGAGCTGTATCCACAGGCACTTTTTCAACCACCGGTACTACCAAGCCTTCTGCTCCAAATGCGAAGGCTTCTTCTAAGTCTTTACGAGTTCCAACTAAGGAACCAACCACACGAATCCCATCAAGTACTGTTTTTACAATACTCAATTCCATATATTCTGATGGAAGACCAACAGCTACCACTGTACCTCCAGCACGAACGCTGTCAATCGCCTGATTAAACGCAACTTTAGAAACAGCAGTCACAACCACTCCATGACAACCGCCTGTCTTTTCTTGAATATAGGCCGCAACATCTTTTATTTCTTTGCCATTAACTGTCAAATCTGCTCCAACCTCTTTAGCTAATTGAAGTTTATCTGCGTTAATATCAACAGCTACAACATGAGCATTGAATACTTTTTTTGCATATTGGACTGCTAAGTTTCCAAGACCACCTGCACCATACACTGCAATCCACTGACCAGTAGCAGCTCCAGCTTCTTTGATAGCCTTGTATGTTGTTACTCCAGCACAAGTGATTGATGATGCTTGAGCTGGATCTAATCCCTCAGGAACCTTAACCGCATAGTCCGCGGTAACAATAGCGTATTCACTCATACCACCATCAACACTGTATCCAGCATTTTTAACACTACGACAAAGCGTCTCACGTCCTGTAGTACAGTATTCGCAATGACCGCACCCTTCAAAGAACCATGCAATAGAGACACGATCACCAACCCTCAAAGACGTTACACCTTCTCCAATTTCTTCTACTATACCAATGCCTTCGTGACCCAAAATGCGTCCTGGTACCTGGCCGAAATCTCCATGTGCAACGTGTAAATCAGTATGGCATACACCACAGTATTCTACTTTTACAAGTGCTTCACCATGACCAACTTTTGGAAGATCATGCTCAACAACTTCAACACCTGTACTAGCTTGATTAACAACAACTGCTTTCATGATAAAACCTCCTAGAAATAAATATATCTTATTTTGTAATCGTTTACATTTTATATTGTATTATTCTTCACAAACTATGTCAAGTGATTTTCAGAAAATTTTTTGAAAATATTCTTAACCGGTTAATCTTTTTGAAACTAAAAATCCCACTCAATAGAGTGAGATTCTTCGACTGCTGTTACTTACGACGTCCTGGACGTTCCTCATAACCATAATAAGCATCTTCGATGATTTCTTGCATGTGATCTACCATCGGAAGGCGTGGATTTGCTGGTGAACATTGATCTTCATATGCTAAGAAAGCTAGTTCACGAGATTTTTCTTTCCATTCTTTTTCATCAATACCTTGGTCGCGGAAATTCATCTTAATACCTAAACGTGTTCCAAGGTCATACACAGCTTTTGCATATGATTCGACAGCTTCTTCTGGTGTTGCTGCTGGTAAGCCGAGTAATTTAGCAATATCTTGATACTTTTCATCAGCACGATAGTAATTGTACTTAGGCCATGTTGCTGTTTTAGCTGGACGAGTTCCATTATAGCGGATAACATACGGCAAAAGAATTGCATTTGTACGTCCGTGTACGGTATGGAATTGTGCGCCAATTTTATGCGCCATTGAGTGAGAAATACCTAAGAATGCATTGGCGAAAGCCATACCTGCCATAGTTGACGCATTGTGCATCTTTTCACGTGCTTCAAAATCAGCATCTTTTACTGAGCGTTCTAAGTAGTCAAACACAATTTTAATTGCTTGAAGAGCAAGTCCGTCTGTATAATCATTTGCCATCTGTGAAACATAAGCCTCTGTTGCATGTGTCAATACATCCATACCCGTATCAGCCGCAATAAAACCAGGAACAGTCATAACAAGGGCCGGATCAACGATAGCTACAGTTGGTGTTAATGAATAATCAGCGATTGGATATTTACGATTATTTGCTTTGTCAGAGATAACGGCAAATGGTGTCACTTCAGAACCTGTTCCAGAAGTTGTTGGAATAGCAACAAATTTTGTTTTCTTACCAAGTTCTGGGAATTTGAACGCACGTTTACGGATATCCATGAATTTTTGAACGAGGTCATGGAAATCAACTTCTGGTTGTTCATAGAAGAGCCACATAACTTTCGCAGCATCCATAGGAGAACCACCACCTAATGCAATAATAGTGTCTGGTTTGAAGGTACGCATCAAATCTGTTCCTTTCATTACTGTTGTAATGTCTGGATCTGGTTCTACTTCAGCAAAAATCTGATAAACAACTTTATTGCGACGAAGATCAAGTTGTTCAATGATACGATCCAAGAAACCAAGCTCAACCATAGCGTGATCTGTAACAATCATGACACGTTCAACATCGCGACATTTTTGCAAATATTGAATAGAATCACGTTCGAAGTATGTTTTTGAAGGGACTTTAAACCATTGCATATTATTTCTACGTCTTCCTACTTTTTTGATATTCAAGAGATTTATAGCACTAACGTTATCACCAACTGAGTTACGTCCATACGAACCACAACCAAGAGTCAATGATGGCAAGAAAGCATTGTAAACATCCCCAATACCACCAAAAGTAGAAGGAGAATTCCAAATAACACGGATAGCACGAATTCTAGTTCCAAATTCACGAGCTAAGTCTGCATCTTTTGTATGAATAGCAGCTGAGTGCCCTAGACCATTAAACTCAACCATTTGACGAGCTTTTTCAACACCATCTTCTGTAGATTCAGCTTTCAATACTGCAATAACAGGTGATAGTTTTTCACGTGTCAAAGGTTCTTTTTCACTAACTTCAGTACATTCTGCGGCAAGAATATTTGTTCCTTCTGGAACAGTAAATCCAGCTTGTTCAGCAATCCAAACTGCTGATTTTCCAACAATATTTGGATTTAATTTTGCACCAGCACAGTTTTTGCTATTTGCTTTTGCACCAAAACAGAATTCTTCAAGAAGAGCTTTTTCTTTCTTATTAACGAAATAGGTATGATAAGATTTAAATTCTTCAACAAATTCTTTATAAATTTCTTTATCAATAATAACAGCCTGTTCTGATGCACATACCATACCGTTATCAAATGATTTAGACATAACAATATCGTGAGCAGCTTGACGGATATTAGCTGATTTTTCAACATAAGCTGGAACATTCCCAGCACCTACACCAAGGGCAGGTTTCCCACATGAGTAGGCAGCTTTAACCATCGCATTACCACCTGTCGCAAGGATAGTGGCAATACCATCATGGTTCATCAAAGCATTAGTTGCATCAATTGATGGTTGTTCAATCCATTGGACACAATTTTCAGGAGCTCCAGCAGCAATAGCAGCATCACGAACAATACGTGCTGCATGTGCTGATGATTCTTGTGCTGATGGGTGGAAGGCAAAAATAATTGGATTACGTGTTTTAAGAGAGATTAATGACTTGAAAATAGCAGTTGAAGTTGGGTTGGTTGTTGGCGTGATACCACAGACAACTCCTACTGGTTCAGCAATTAATGTCAAGCCTGTGACATCGTCTTCTTCAATAACTCCCACTGTCTTTGTATGACGCATGTTGTTAACGACGTGTTCACATGCAAATAAATTTTTTGTCGCTTTATCTTCAAAGACACCACGACCAGTTTCTTCTACTGCATGAAGAGCAAGTTCTCCATGGGCATCCAAGGCTGCAACAGAAGCTTTAGCTACAATATAATCAACTTGTTCTTGATTAAGTTGACGCATCTCATCAAGTGCTTTTAAACCGTTTTGAACCAATGTATCAATTGCAAGAGCAACATCTGTAGTTTCTACTGCTTTAGTTTTTTCAGTCATTTGAGACTCCTTTTGATTTGTTAAATGTTTCACAAATTTGTTTACGAGATTATTATAGCATATTTAAAAACTTTGTAAATAGTTTCACAACTTTTTTGTGAACTTTTTTTCAATCTTTCGGAAACATTTCTTGAAAGCGCTTTAATTATATTTGTTTTTTCATTACTAATTTTCAGATTAAAGCCAATCGATTTCATTTGTATCACCATAAACGGAGGTATCTATTATTCGTTTTCACAAAAAAAGCCGAGTACATGACTCGGACTTGTTTATTTTGCAGCTCGTTGAGCTGATTTTTGAATAGCTTTTTTGACGTTACTAACATATAAATCAGCCCCTGTAGTATCGCTATCACTATAATGCACACCATCTGTATTTCCCCAGATTTCTGGATGTTCTGTCGCAACCTTATACCAGTCAGCAACCGTTATGTAATTATATTTTTTCATTAGCGAGAGTTCATAATCACGCACTGTCGTAACTTGACTCATATTTTTAGCATTATAAGGTGTTACTATAATCAAACGGTGTCCCTTAGGCAAAGATTTAATAAATTGGCTCAAGTCTGTCTTGTAGTTATCTAATGAATTCACACCAACTGCCAAAACAACAATTTTGGACAAGGCTTTATTTTGAATACGGTTTTCAAAAATATCAAATGATTTACTAAAATTACGACTCACCGCAGCATCTAATTGTACTTCTGGTAACAATTTATTAAAAGCAGCACTTGACCTTAAGGCAACTGAATCTCCGATTACTGTCACATCACTAAGAGCACCTGCATCCCCTGCGGCTAGTGTATGTGTTCGGTTAGTATTTGTTCTAGCTTGTTGTAACGAATTCTGCAATAATTCTGTCTCAAAACTACCTATACTTGGAGCTGTCAACATTGTCACTACAGTAATAAGAGTTAGTACCCCTCCGATACTAAATAACCACTTTTTGTAAGGCAACAAGTCAAATTCATAATCAAGGAATTTAGGTTTTCTACCTAAAATAAAAGGTTCAATGACATAAAACGATAATGTTGAGAAGACTGCTGATAATACTACTGTCAAAATAACAGCTATCCAGTTTGGGGATAAACGACTAAAAATAATATAAAATGGCCAATGAAAAAGGTACATACCGTAACTGATATCAGCAAGATAAGTAATCACGAAAGGTTCTGAAATATCTGGTGTATGCTCGTGTAAAATACGTGCATTGTAAATCATTACACTAGCAAAAATGCTAGACAATACAAAACCAAAAAGATATGTTAGCCGATTATCAAAATCAAGTGCAAAAGTTAAAATCATTAGAGCAGCAAAAGCACTACCCATCATGATTAAATTATGCTTCAAAGTCAGATTTTTGATATTTTTCTTGAATCGTCCGGTAATCTCTCGAATACCAGATATTGTAGCCACCATCGCTCCTAAAAAGAACGGAAATATATGTGATAATGTAGAGAAATATATCGTTGAAAAATTATCAACGAAAAAGGCTCTAACAAACATGGTAAGGAAGCTGACTCCAAAAACTCCCATGGAAATAAGGAACAAAGTCCCCCTCAATTGCTTTTGATCTTTTGATCTTTTCGATAAGAGCCATACCGTTAAGCCCCATAAAACATAAAAATGGACCTCAATAGAAAGACTCCAGGTATGCACAAATAAGTGAGGGATAAATTGACTTTCGTAGTTACCACCAGTCAAGATTTCGTAAAAGTTGCTGGTAAAACCTAAAGCAGTCATAATTTGAGAGCCAATACTTGCTCTAAAATCGCTTTTAACCAGAAATACAAAAGGTATTGTCACCAAAACCATCAATACTAATGGTGGGAAAATACGGTAAAAACGTCTACGACAAAAACTAACAAAATCAATTTTTTTCGTTTTAGAAAATTCATCAATCAACAAGGCCGTAATCAGAAAACCAGAAAATGTAAAGAAGATGTCAACGCCAACAAATCCTCCTGGAAAACTATTCTTAAAGAAATGGTAAAGTAAAACAAGTAGTAGTCCTGTTATACGTACCAAAGAAAACCATTTTATTCTCATTTTTGATAAATCCCCTGTTTAAATGTCCCCTTATAGACTTTCTTATTTTTAGCATTGAGGCGACCTTGTCCATCAGGTTGACCTTTTTTAAAGTCACCTGTATAAGACCAGCCATGAACTGAAACAAATGTTCCTTTCCCTTCAAAGACCCCATTTACAAAATCGCCCTTATAGTAATCCCCATTCTCATAGGTTAATTTACCTTTACCAGTCATATGGTGATTAACAATAGAGCCCACATATTTTATCTTGCCGCCATCATAGCTAAGGACTCCTTGACTAGAAGTCGTTAAGGTAAATACTGATAAACCAAAAACAACAATAATTATCAAAGATAATATTTCTAGATGAGTTCGTGTTATTTTAAAATTCTTCATTTCTACTTAATCTCTACTATTATTTATTAGCGTTAACCACTGTTTACAGCCATCATTGACTAGACGATAGGTTTCCTCAAAATCACCAGTATACCATGGATCAGGAACACCACCATCACAAAAAAGGCTAATCTTATCATCATAGGTTCCTTGTGATAGAGCTTTTAAATCCTTGACATTTTGCTCATCCATACCGATGATATAATCAAAATATGCTAAATCGTCTTTAGAAATAGGTTGTGACCCTTTATCGTTAGTGTAAGGAATTTGATAACGCTGCAAAATCGCTTGCGTTCCCCTATGTATAGGATTTCCATGCTCCCATGTTGAAGTCGCACGACTCTCAACCGAGAGGCTATCCTCCTTATCTAAATTCGCCATAACAAACTCAGCCATAGGGCTACGGCAGATATTTCCAAGACAAACAAAACAGACTTTCTTCATAGCAAACTCCTTTTGGTCTATTATAACAGAAAAAAGGTACTTATAATACGTTTAACTGCTCAAAGAATAACTACAACATATCTAATACTTAACATTGCATGAAAATTAAAAAATTAAGACTAGATACCCTAGCCTTAAAATGACTTATGTTTTATTTATCAAATCGCTGATAACCTAAATGTTCGTATGCCTTATCCGTAGCTACACGACCGGTACGGGTACGCATAATAAAACCTTTTTGAATTAAATAAGGTTCGTACATGTCTTCAACAGTATCTCGTTCTTCAGCAATATTAACGGATAGAGTTCCTAAACCAACAGGACCTCCATTATACATTTCAATCATGGTTCTTAAGATTTTTTGATCGACGTAATCAAGCCCCTCGTGATCAACATCTAACATCGTTAATGCTTTATCTGTAATATTGTCATCTATCAAACCATCTCCCATGATTTGAGCATAATCTCGAACACGTTTCAATAAACGGTTAGCGATACGTGGCGTTCCACGGCTGCGACGCGCTAATTCAGAAGCAGCTTCATAAGTAATTTTCATTTCAAAAATATCTGCTGTACGCTCAATAATTTCTGTCAAATCGTTTTCTTCATAATACTCCATATGCCCTGTAATACCAAAGCGAGCACGTAAGGGATTAGATAACATACCTGCACGTGTCGTTGCACCAATTAAGGTAAAGGGCGGCAAATCTAAATGAACACTTCTACTAGTTTCTCCTGCACCGATCATAATGTCAATATAAAAGTCTTCCATTGCACTATAAAGTACCTCTTCAACCGCCATCGGCATACGATGAATTTCATCAATAAAAAGAACATCACCTGGTTCTAAATCATTTAAAATGGCTACTAAATCCCCTGATTTTTCAATTGCGGGACCTGATGTTTGTTTGAGATTGACACCCAACTCATTAGCAATTACAAATGCCATGGTTGTTTTCCCTAAACCAGGAGGGCCAAATAATAACACATGATCCAATGACTCATCACGCAATTTAGCAGCTTCAATAAATATTTTTAGCTGATCTTTAACCTTATCTTGTCCAATGTACTCTCTTAAATACTGCGGACGAAGTGTACGTTCTACCAATTCTTCGTCACCCATTGCATCACTATCTAAAAATCTTGTCATGATATTATTATAACATTTGTATAGGAAAAGTTAAGAACTAAGTTGGTGTATTAGTATCTCCCTTATTTAAAGGAAGAATAAACTGATCTTATAGTTAATCCAACCTCAAAAAATCACAGAACAGCTTACTTAGCCCATATTCCACCAACCCATTCCTAAAAACAAATCAAATGAACCTAAATTTGATAATAGAACAAGTAATACTATTAAAAAACATTTTTTAATCACTATAATAAACTCCTAAATAATATTTTGTACGTTTATTATAAATTTTTAGACCTCAGAGTCACAGGACATCAATGTCCTGTTATATCTTCTTGCCACTCCAATTCTAATTTTTTAATTAGATGCTTGTCATCAATCATTTTTGAAAACATAATTGATTGTTGGTAAGCATTTTCTGCAGACTTTATATCATTGTCAATTGTAATGAAGTATTTCCATTGGTACATAAAATATAAAGGCATTTTATGAAAATCATGTGTTGACACCATCGTTTGTCGGCTAACTTCTAACATTTCTGCAAGACACTCTTCACTATTTAAACAAAGTCCAACAAATACACAATTCAGGAGTACATGATTAAACCAAAACAAATCTTCTGCTGTAAGTTTGTGGTTCTGACTTATCAAAGTTTTACATATAGTTTGAAATACTTCTTTAGTAAATGCTCTATTGTTAAATTTAGATACAACTGCACAAGTTAAAAACAAATCTATGATAATCAAATCATTAAGAGTATATTTTTCTTTATATTTTACTTTATCAAAGCATTCGCATAAAACCTCCACACCAAAATTAATGTCTCCTGTTTGATAGACTTCAAATTTAGCTTGTAAACTGTCAATTGCTAAGCACTCGTCTTCTGGAAGATTATCATAGAATTCTTCGAAAATATGATCAAACTGACATTCTCTTAATTTTAATCGTTCAGCATCTGCATAAGTTGGAATTCTTAAAATCAAATACTTCAACTCTTTATACCGTTTAGGTAATTCTAAGCTCTCTCCTCCTGTTAAAATATCCAATTTTACATTCAATTGTTTAGCTATGTAGTGAGCTTTAGTCAAGTTTGGAATTGACTGTCCACTTTCAATCCTAGCTAATTGTCTTACAGATAACTCAGTTTCATCACCACAAAAATCTTCGCGAGTAATATTTCTAGTTACTCTCAAATTTCTTACTTTACTACCAAAATGTTTTAACATTTTCCTTTAAAAACTAACTCCTAAATTTTTCTTCTTATTATATATTATCATAATAAACTCATTTTAAGTATGTTTTTTTAATATTAATTCCTTTTAAATCAATAAAAATTCCATTACTGGTTAAAAAAACGTTAACCAGTAATGGAATTTTCTTATTTTTCTAATCCTAGTCTTTCAAAAATATCATCAACACGTTTTGTGTAATAAATCGGATTAAATAGTTCATCAATTTCTTCCTGTGTAAGACAAGAGGTAACTTTGGTGTCTTCTTCTAAAAGTGGTTTGAAATCCACTTGATTGTCCCAGGAATAAGCTGTCTTAGGTTGAACTAAGTCATAAGCTTCTTCTCGTGTCATTCCTTTTTCAATCAATTTGAGCATAACACGTTGACTATAAATCAAACCAAAAGTTGATTCCATATTGCGCATCATATTTTCCGGGAAGACAGTCAAGTTCTTAACGATATTGCCAAAACGGTTGAGCATGTAGTCAATCAAGATCGTTGTGTCAGGTGTGATGATACGCTCAGCTGATGAGTGCGAAATGTCACGCTCGTGCCAAAGTGCCACGTTCTCATAAGCTGTCACCATGTGACCACGAATCACGCGCGCTAGCCCAGTCATGTTCTCTGAACCGATTGGGTTGCGTTTGTGAGGCATAGCAGAGCTACCTTTCTGACCTTTGGCAAAGAACTCTTCAACTTCACGTTGTTCTGATTTTTGCAGACCACGAATCTCTGTCGCCATACGTTCGATAGATGTTGCAATACTTGCAAGCACTGCAAAATATTCTGCGTGGAGATCACGTGGAAGAACCTGTGTTGAAATTTCTTGCGGACGGATGCCTAATTTGTCACAGACATATTCTTCCACAAAAGGTGGGATGTTGGCAAAGTTACCAACAGCACCTGAAATCTTACCAGCTTCCACTCCTGCGGCAGCATGTTCAAAACGCTCCTGATTACGCTTCATTTCAGAGTACCAAGTCGCCAACTTAAGACCGAAAGTCGTTGGCTCGGCATGAACACCGTGGGTACGACCCATCATGATGGTCATTTTATGTTCTCGAGCCTTATCAGCCACGATATTTGTGAAATTCTCAAGATCGCGACGAATAATGCCGTTAGCTTGCTTGTAGAGGTAACCGTAGGCAGTGTCCACCACGTCAGTCGACGTCAAACCGTAGTGCACCCACTTACGCTCCTCACCAAGCGTCTCAGAAACCGCACGCGTGAAAGCCACCACATCGTGACGCGTGTCCTGCTCAATCTCAAGAATGCGGTCAATATCAAAATCCGCCTTCTCGCGAATCTTAGCCACATCCTCCTTAGGAATCTCACCCAACTCAGCCCATGCCTCGTCAGCCAAAATCTCGACCTCCAACCAAGCACGGTATTTATTTTCCTCTGTCCAAATTGCCGCCATCTCAGGGCGTGAATAACGTTCGATCATTGTTTGTCTCCTTTAACTTATTTCATTAAAATACTAGAAATGACATTGCCTAACACCCCAGTTATGGTATTCTGAACATAATCATTTTTGAAGAAACTAGACATTTTATTGACAAAATTTTTCAATTTTCTTTCATCCTCTGCCTCACTAATTTCCAACAATTCTGAATATATCGCTTTATCCGCAGTAGATAGCTGAGTGTTAATAATTAAATTTAACTGCTCAACCATATCAGTCCATGGAATTTCCACACTTTTATGTATATCGGCATTATTAATATTAGAATCTTTTATGATAGTAGAACCATTTGATATATCCCCAGATAAACTAACTTGACTACCGTTATCAATATTTGTTCCAACTATATTACCACTACCTGAGACATCATTTCGACTAGATCCAGATTCATAATTATCGCCCTTTATATTTTGGTTTTTTATATCAATTTTTATATTTTGATTTTTGTTATTGAACGATTTTGTAATTACATCGAAAACTTTATCTCTAAAATTCGAATCTTTAAAATAAAGAAAATAGTCCCTGCTAGAGCCCAAGTTAAAAATAATATAATATTTTGAATTTAAATGTTGCTTATGCTTTTTATAAACTAGGTAAGCATAGCCTACCAAAAATATAAGTCCTATAAAAGGAGGAATCAGTCCTATAATAAATAATACAAATAAAATCACATAATCTAGCAACGTTATTGGAGATGAAAAATTACTTCTACTTACCATTGAGATAGACGTTATCTGAATACTGCTATTTTTTACTATTATTGCATTATCTTTGATTGCTAATGTATCTGTCTCTAATGTATTAGAATCTTCTCTACTTACACTTTTTAGAATATCTTGAATCAATTCTTATTTCTCCTTTTATTTTTTGAAATTAATTTTTGGAATGAAAGATGCCTACAAATAAGTCACAATTATCTTTTCAACAAAGCTACAACTATATTCTGTTATATACAAATACAGTCTTTTCTATATAATTATTTTGTCATCAGACTTTGTCTATATTCAAATGCTTCTGCTTTTTCAGTCAACTCGATAGCAAGTTCTTTATGCTCCTCTAACACTGCTTTGATGTCAGAAAATGGGACTTTAAAATACTCTTTTCGCCCATTAACTTTATTAATTTTATTTTTTTCAAATCTGTTATGTAACTCTTTTTCTAATGAAAAAGCTTCCTCACTAAAAATTAAGGCATGTACATCAAATTGAAATGGAACAGATGCACTCCCTAATTCGCGAATACGTTCCATAGGATCTAGACGCCTTGTAACACCAATCTTGTAAACATCTTCTCCAAATGCACCAATATTTGAAATGATATAAACATATCCAGCAGTTGCATGCCCTTCTCGATAATCAATATCTTCTTCTAACTCATCTAGTTCTGATAATTTATCTTGGTATTCTGCTAATTGAAGATTTAATTTTTCCTTTTCTTCCTCATTAGCTGTTTTAAGTAATTCTTCAACGTTATCTAACATCTGTTTAAAGTGTTTTCTATCTTTTTCAATTTGTTTTCTCTTAGCAGCTAATTCTGCTTGAAGTTTCTTATCTTCTCTTTCCTTCGCACGTTGTTCACGAAGAAGTTCTTTTTCTTCTAATTTCTGAAGTTCATATTCTACTGCTAATTGTAACTCTGAAATTTTTAGCTCAAGATAGTCATTAGATAGACATACCAAATTTCTTGAATACATCTTATTAAGCTGATTAAATGATTTAACAACTGCATCTACTTTTTTACTTAGATTAGTAGCCGTTACCTTTACCAGGTGAGCATCAACTTCTCCATTAAAACCTCTTATCATCGCTTTAATAAGTTGATTTTGCATTGCTCGTCCTTTTGATTTACTGTTATCCAGCAACATAGGTCTTACAATAACACCCGCTTTTTTATCTTTTACTAACTGTTTCTGCCTCTTTCTCAGAGTTTCCAATTCTTCTTTATACTTAGTACTATCTGAGAACTTATATTTTCTCTCAAAAAATCCGTACTCTTGAAGATCTAAATCATCATTAAGAACTATTACCTCTTTTTGTAAAGCTTTAAGTTCTGATTGGCGTTTCTTAAGTTCATCATCAAGTTTTAAAATATCTTTAGCAACCTTTATCTGCCTTGTTAAATCATCCAAAATAGATTGTTTATCTTTTAACTTACTTTCTAAACTACTGATTTTAGCTTCCAAAGCCTCATCTTTAGGCTTTCCGAATCCAAATAGACCCATTTATTCCCCCTAAAACTCCTCCACTTTATCCGCATCTTCCTTCAACACCGTCACATGTCCCATTTTGCGGTTATGTTTCGCTTCTAGTTTACCATACATGTGGAGGTGGGCGCTAGGGTTTTCGGCAACATAGTCAATTGCCTGCTGGACGTGTTGTCCTAGGACGTTAAGCATGACGGCTGGGGCGTGGAGCTGAATCTGAGGAAGTGGTGCGCCCAGTACACCCAAGATATGGGTGTCAAACTGTGAAAAGTTGCAGGCTTCGATAGAGTAGTGCCCTGAGTTGTGGGGGCGTGGGGCGATTTCATTGACGATGATGTCATCTGCGGTCGCAAACATTTCCACACAGAGGGTCCCTGATAGTTGGAGTTTCTTGGCAATCTGTACCGCCATTCCCTTAGCCTTGTCAGCTAGTTGGTCTGAGATGCGAGCTGGTACGATGGTTTTTGACAGGATATTGTTACGGTGGATATTTTCCTGAACGGGAAAGACCGTCACATCCTGTCCATTTCCAGACACGATGACTGAGATTTCAAGGTCAAAGTTGACAAACTCTTCCAAGACACACTCAGCTGAGTTGGCTAATTGCTGCGCCTCTGGCAGGTCTTCTGCTGAGCGGATAACCTTTTGCCCATGACCGTCATAACCACCTGTCGCTGTCTTGAGGACATAGGTCTTGGTCAAGTCAAGCCCCTCTAGGTCAAGGCTAGACGTCACCACCTTATAGGGAGCGACAGTCACACCAGCCTTATTTGCCAGAAAGTCTTTTTCAAAGATACGGTTTTGAGAAATGCGGAGCAGATCAGTCCCTTGCGGTAGCTGACCAACTGACACAACGGCATCCAGACCATCAGCATCGACATTCTCAAACTCATAAGTCAAAACATCGCAACGCGCAGCTAATTGTCCCAAAGCCTCAACATCATCGTAAGGCGCTACAATCACCTCGCTAACGCGGGAGGCAGGGCAGTCGCTAGCAGGATCCAGCGTGATGACCTTGTGGCCCATGTAGATAGCCGCAATCGCCATCATCTGCCCCAGCTGACCACCACCGATAATCCCAATGGTCTTAAATGAGTTCATTGCTTGACTCCTCTGCGATTTTTCCTTGTTCCTCATGGAAATGAGCTAGCGCATCAGCCAGATTTTGGTCCTCAATAGAGAGGATACGGAGGGCTGTCAGGGCAGCGTTAGTCGCTCCAGCTTCTCCGATAGCCATGGTTGCCACAGGCACACCACCAGGCATCTGCACAATGGAATAGAGCGAATCCAAACCTGAAAGGGCACGTGATTTGACAGGCACACCGATAACAGGCAGGGTTGTTTTAGCTGCTACCATACCAGGCAAGTGAGCTGCCCCACCTGCACCAGCGATAATGATTTTAATGCCCCGACCACGCGCCTCCTCAGCATGCTTGAACATGAGGTCTGGCGTACGGTGGGCAGAGACGACTTTCTTCTCGTAAGTAATGCCAAAGTTATCCAGAACTTCAGCCGTTTTTTGCATGGTTACCCAGTCGGATTTGGAGCCCATGATAATAGAAATAATTGGTTGCATAATTTCTCCTTTTTCAAACCTACCTTATGCTGTGAGGTCGTCATGAGCTTTCTTTCGTGTGTTGCTACGTTTTTCCACTCGTCTTTCTCTTTCTAGAAAGCCGAGGAAAAGACTAGTACTCCATCTTAGAAATCTCTTTGACAAAGTTTGTAGCCCAAAAGGTCTACAAACTTCCCTAAAATACCACAGCGGCGGTAGGTTTGGTTTCACAGCGACCTAAGGTCGCTGATTGCTAACGCTTTTTATTAAACTTGTTTGTGTTTTCTTTGTGTGCTTTTATTGAGCAGTAGTGTGGGACGAAAGCAAGCTAAATTCTATAAGACCTCCCATCACGGTAGAAATCACTCGAACAAGGCGACTTTGTCGCCATAGGAGCTGTCGCCTTTAGTTTGAAAGCGACAGCCACACTTTCAGCCTCCGCAGTGGTAAGAGTCATAACAGCATAGCTGTTATGACAAGGCAAATTTAAAGACCCTAGGCTTTAAATTTAGCCATGAAACCGAAGGTTTGCTGGCGTGCCGACCACATAAGGAGGGGGGGAACAAAAAAGAAAATAATTTACTAACAAGTCTTATTACTTAATAGCTTTGCTTCCGATGTCATTTCGGTAGAAGAGGCCTGTGGTGTCTTGTTGGGCAAGTTGGGTATAGATTTTGTCCTGCCCTGCTTTGACGCTGTCTTCTGTGGTGACGAGCATATAGACACGTCCACCGTTTGAGAGAAGTAGCTCGCTATTTTCCGCAAACTTAGCTCCTGCGTAGTAGGTGATGATGTCGCCGTCGGTCTTCTCAGGCAGTGGCACTCCTTTCTCGTGATCGAGCGGATAGCCTTCTGAGGCAACGACAACGCCAAGAGTCACGCCGTCCTTCTGCCAAGTGATGTAAGGCTCGATGCCCATCATGATGTCGTCAATATTCTGAGCGAAATCAGAAGTCAGGCGAGGGAGGATAATCTGAGTTTCAGGGTCACCGAAACGTGAGTTGAACTCGATAACCTTAGGGCCATCAGCTGTCAGGATAAGCCCCGCATAGAGGACACCTAGATAAGGACGCCCTTCAGCAATCATGCCCTCAAGGACAGGCTTAATGATGGTCTCAACCGCTGTATCCACCACGCTCTGAGGCAGATGAGGAACAGGCGCATAGGCACCCATACCGCCAGTGTTTGGTCCCTTGTCTCCGTCAAAAGCACGCTTGTGATCCTGAGCTGTCGGCATAATGTAGAACTTATCGCCATTAGCGAAGGCAAAGAGGGAGAACTCTTCACCATCCAAGAACTCCTCGATAACCACGCGCGCTCCTGAGTCGCCAAACTTGTTGTCTAGAAGCATCTCTTGCGCCGCCTCTACCGCCTGCTCAACGGTTTCAGCCACGACCACACCCTTACCTAGCGCCAAGCCATCAGCCTTGACCACGATTGGTGCGCCCTGCTCTTCGATGTAGGCTTTAGCTTTTTCAAAATCTGAAAATGTGCCATAGGCTGCTGTTGGAACATTGTATTTGACCATGATTTCCTTGGCAAAGTCTTTTGACCACTCTAGCTCCGCTGCTGCCTTGGTTGGACCAAAAGCTCTGAACCCAGCACTGTTGAAATCATCAACGATACCAGCTGCTAGCGCATCATCAGGACCAATAAAGGTCCAAGCAATCTCATTCTCCTTAACAAAGTCAATCAGTCTAGAATGTTCGGAAATTTCGATATTTACCAAGTCTAGACCATCCAAGGTCATACCATCATTACCAGGTGCCACAAAAACCTGATCTACATCCTTAGACGCTAACAACTTCTTAGCAATCGCATGCTCACGACCACCAGAACCAACAACAAGCAATTTCATATCAGAATAACTCCTATTAAATAATATAAAAAGAAATTTGCAACAAAAACGTATTATTTATAAAATTATAACACATTTGTTCGCTTTTAAGTTTTTTTATTACATCTTTTTTGAAAAATTAATAACATAATATATACTTCACATATATTATGTTATTAATCCTTCATATTGCTATTTAAAACTTATCATTGCTGTTTCTTAGAACTTAGTTTGGTCCCTCACTAACTTTATGTTATACTGAATATATTAAGCGCTTTCTTAAAGAGGAGAGGACCGTGTATTATGACTATTTATGACCAAATTGAGTCTGCTCTTGATTTAATGACTGATTTAGAACGTGAAATTGCTTGTTATTTTATGGGGCAGCCCATTTCAAAAGACGCTCTTGCTTCTACCATTGTCACTAAGCAACTACACATTTCACAAGCAGCCTTAACGCGTTTTGCTAAAAAATGTGGGTTTAAAGGCTATCGTGAATTTGTTTTTGAATATTTAAAAAGCCATGAGACCATCAGTCAACAATTATACGGTCTTCAAAATGACAACACTAAGAAAGTATTTATGAATTATCAAGAGATGGTTTCTAAATCCGCTGATATTATTGATGAAGAACAGCTTCTAGAAGTATCACATATGATTGAGCAAGCTGATCGTGTTTATTTTTATGGCAAAGGGAGCTCATCGCTAGTAGCTAAAGAATTTAAAATACGCCTTATGAGGCTGGGAGTGATTTGTGAGGCTCTGGATGATACAGATAGTTTCTCATGGACTAATAGTATTGTTAATGATAGATGCCTCGTCATTGCCTTCTCACTTTCTGGGAACACCAACTCTGTTATTGGTGCCTTAAAAATCGCAAGTTGTCACGGAGCTAAAACCGTTCTATTTACAAAACAACCTCACACAATTGACTATGCTTTTGACAAGATTATTCAGGTGGCCTCTGCTAGGCATTTAGACTACGGCAATAGAATTTCGCCTCAGATCCCAATGTTAATCATGGTAGATATTATCTATGCACAATTTTTAGATATTAATAAAATAGAAAAAGAGCGAATTTTTAGAGAAACCATTATTCAACGCTAAATGAAAATCGAGTAGAAATAATCTACTCGATTTTTTGCTTTGTAAATTGACTTCCTGTCAGTTGATCAAAAATATAGTCTTTTACTTGTACTGTCATTGGATCATGTCCATAGTCTGGTAATAAAAGATGCTTTTTAGTTGATGTCAGACGATTAAAAATGGCAAATTGAGTTGATGGAGGACAAATATCATCTTTCAAGGCTGTTAGTAAAACAACGGGGCAAGAAATCCTATGTGCAAAATTTTTAACATCAATATAAGCCAAAGTTTTTAACACATTATTTTCTGTTTTATGAAAAGGATCACTATATTTAAAATAGCGGAAGAGTTCGTCATAAGGCTCACTGACATTCCCTAAATCTAATACTCGTCTAAAGTCTGACAAAAATGGGTAAACAGCAACGGTCTTGACGATTTTGGGATTAAGAGCTGCAGCTATTAAAGCAAGTGCTCCACCTTGAGACCAGCCATAACTATAAAGTTGATTACTATCAACACTCTCTAATGTAGCAATGATATCAATCAATTGGAAAACATCAAGATAAATGTCTTTATAAAAAAGATGATTTGGTCCTGAGATCATTCCTCGCGCAATTTGGCCCTTAACTGTAATGCCATCAAAATGCCCCTTGTCTTGAGACTGTCCAGCTTGACCTCGAACATCCATTGAAACAACGCCGTAACCTGCTGCTACATAATTAAGTTGGTCACTCCAGTCAGGACTTTGGTTTTGGTAGCCATGAAAATAAAAAACTACAGGATAGGGTTTATTTGTTTTAGGGAATAAACATTTGGCATAGACAATAGAGTCATTGCTGCCTTTAAAATGAAGATCATAAGCTTGTGCAAAAGTAATATTGAAATCTTTTTTGTCTAGACGATACTCAATATTCCCTTGATATTTCATTGTTTGTTTTTTCCAGAAGTCATCAAAATCCTCGGGAATTTGGTCTTGACCTAGGTATTCTCTCATGTCATCTAGCGACATTGTTTCAGTCATATACCCGTCACCCCCTGTTTTTAAAATGGTAGTAAGCTCCTAGCATACCAGCTTGGTTTTCGTGTTGTGCAAAGACTATTGCTGTTTTTTCAGCAAGGCTTGTCACAAGATTTCGTTTCAAAGATTCACTAAGTTTATCTTGTAAATAATCTTTTTGAGCCATGATTCCACCACCTAAAACAACTTTTTCAGGATTTACCACATAAACCATATTAGCGATTCCTTGACCAAGGTAGTTTATCATACGGTCTATACTTGCAATACATTTCTCATTGCCTTCTTTAGCCTCCTGAAAAATACGACGTCCATCCCATCGGTTAATTTCATCTCCATGCGCTTTGGCAACATCAGCAATCAGTGCAGTTGTAGAGGCTAAATCTTGAAAATCACCATCTGAAAGGTGCATATAGCCAACTTCACAAGCAGAATTACTAAAGCCATGAAAAACTGTTTTATCAATAATCAGACAACCACCAATACCTGTTCCAATAGTAAGACAAAGCGCTATTGAACTATCTTTGGCACTACCTGAGACAGCTTCAGCTAATCCTGCACAATTAACATCATTTTCAATTTCTGTGCGTACTTGATAAGTGTCTTCTAAAACTTTCTTAAATTGTGTCCCAGCATAGTTTGGAATTTGAGGACCAGAGTAAAATATACATCCTTCATCTGGATCTACCATGCCAGCAGATGAGATAGCAATTCCATCAATGCTCCCTTCTGCTAGATAGGTATCGATAATTTGACAAACTTTTTGTAAAATGTCTGGACCACCTTTGTAGGCTTCTGTGGCAAGCTCACTTGCCTCAACAATACAACCTAAATTATCCACAATGCCATGCTTAATCATTGTACCGCCAATATCAATTGCTACTGTTCTGGTCATAATTATCTACCTCACTTTAACAAAACTGTTTTTTAGCATGTCTAATCATTTCTGCTGCCTCTTTAATAATAGGTTTATCTTCTTCTGTTACAGATGCTAAAGGTAACCGAACGGAACCTATAGTTAGTTGCTCATTGATTTCCAATACAGCTTTGATCACAGCATACATATTACCATGACCTGAACAAAGCTTTGTGATAATATCGTTAATTGTAAATTGAAGTTCACACGCTTTTTCTAAATCTTTATCAACAATTAACTGATTTAAAGTCAAGTATAATTCTGGCATTACGCCATAGGTACCACCAATACCTGCAGCTGCTCCCATGAGACGACCACCCAAAAATTGTTCATCTGGACCATTAAAAACAATATGATTTTCTCCTCCAATAGCCACAAAATTCTGAATGTCTTGAACTGGCATGGAAGAATTTTTAACACCAATTACTTGCGGATTTTGTAACATTTTTCGATATAAATCCGATGTCAAAGCAACCCCTGCTAATTGAGGAATATTGTAAATAATAAAATCAGTTTTTGGTGCTGCTTGACTAATAGTATTCCAATAATCTGCTATGGCATACTCTGGTAATCGAAAATAAATTGGTGGAATTGCTGCAATAGCATCAACACCCATAGCTTCAGCATGCATAGCCAACTCTACGCTATTCTTAGTATTATTACATGCCACATGCGCTATTACTGTTAGTTTATCCTTAGCAACGGACATAACATTTTCCAGTACAAGTTTACGATCTGCTACACTTTGGTAAATACATTCTCCTGATGAACCATTAACATAAAGTCCTTGAACACCTTTATCAATAAAATAATTGGTCAGGGCTTTTACTCGTTCGGGACAAATATCACCCTTATCATCATAGCAAGCATAAAATGCAGGAATAATTCCTTGATATTTTTGTAAATCTTTCATTGATAATCTCCTTGTTGTTTGCTGAAATAGGCAAATTGTTTTTGTAAAATAATAATTTTAAAGTAAGCAAAGGCGGTATAAGCAAAAATAAATATAGCTGACACTGTAAGCATAAATAAGAGACTAGACTGCACCATAATAAACCAAGTCATGATTAATAAAAACATCAATACACCAGTCCATTTCAAGTTTAAACATGCCATTATAAAGCTCTTTTTCACGGTATCTAAAAGAGACATTTCGTAGCGGGCAGCCATAGGAAATAGGTATATGCTCGTCATCACAATCAATAATAAAAAGGCGTAACAAGTTATCTTCAAGAAAGACACAATGAAACCTATTTGATAATGAAGAATTGTTAAATCAAATATGATCACAACCAAAATACTTAGTTCAACCAAACCTAAAAGCATACCTTGGAACCACTCTTTTTTTAGGTGTTTTATATACAATATTAAAAGATTTGTCTGATTACCTTCTAATTTTTGCCACAACGTTCGATACAAACTAATTTTAGCAGCACCAATAGTTACCAATGGTAGGCAAGTTATCATAAAAAGAAGGTTTAGTAATGCTAGATCAAAAACAACATTGCAACCTTGCATAAAGGGGTTGTTAACATCAAAAATCGCTGCTATTAATTGATTTGCTTTTTTCACAATATACTCCCTGTATTTCTTACGCCATTAACACTTTCAATACCCCTTTTTTGACATAATTACCTAGACTTCCCATACCATTTGGCTGATGAGCTTCTTCTGGGAAAAAGAAGGCTATATAATTATCTCTCAAATCAAAAGAAGTCTCTTCTGAGCACTTGACAAATCCTATATCGCCTAAGTATTCCTCTACCTCTACCTTATCACCTTTTCCCAATTTGATAACTTCATGTCCTTCAATGACATAATGTATATCAAGGTATTTTTTATGGTATTCAAAAATATGATCAAATGACTCACTAAGTTGATTTGATTGGACCATGAGTATCACTTCTGGGCTAATATGATAGGTGCCTACATCTAAATTCCTTAAATCATGACTTAGTAGATAATCAATCGCTAAATCTAAATTAGGATTAATATCTTTATAATGCGTTAAATTCAATAAATGATCGTAAATCATAATAAATCCTACCTATCCTTTAACAGCTCCCATTGTAATCCCCTGAGTAAAGGATTTTTGGAAAACTAAGAATACTGTCACAATAGGAACAGCAGCTAAGGCTGCACCTGCCATAATTAAGCCATAGTTTGTTGCCATTTCAGCCTGCATAGTAGCTACCCCAAGAGAAATGGTCAGATTATTTCTAGAAGTTAGCATAACTAATTGCATAAAATAGTCATTCCAAGTATTGATAAATGTGAAAATAGCTAGGGCAGCAAATCCAGGTTTGACAATTGGAAATGCTACATTAATAAATGTTCGAATCTCTCCACAACCATCAATTTTAGCTGATTCCAGTAATTCTGTTGGAATATTTTCAGAAAACTGTTTCATCAAGAAGACCCCAAAAGGCCAACCAACAAGAGGTAAAATAACCGCCCATAAGGTATCATGTATCCCCATAAAATTGATAATTCTAACTAATGGCACTAAAACAACTTGTTTAGGTAAAGCCATAGCAGCAATAAAAAGGGAGAACAATATTTTTTGACCGTAAAATCGTTTCTTAGCTAAAACATAGCCTGCCATTGACGATGTACAGCAAACTAGGAACATTGTCATAATTGAGATAAAGACACTATTCCAAAGCCATCTCAAAGCTGGGTTTTGTACAGTTAAAGCTTTAAAATTTTCTAAGGTCGGTGCTTTGGGCCACCATTGTGGGGGGATGATAATAGTATCAGGTTGAGATTTAAAAGCTCCTGTCATAATCCAATAAAATGGAAAGATAAAAAGCACTGTCAAAAGACAAAGGATAAGAGCCGTTAAAAAGTTATAAGCACTGAATGTTTTCTTTTTCATGTTTTCCTCCTAATATTCCACATCATTTCCTAAGATCTTAAATTGAGCAAAACTTATTAAAGCAATCATTACTGCTAGGAATACTCCCATAGTATTAGCATAGCCATATTCTGACAGTTTAAAGGCTTTTTCATAAAGATAATACATCAAAGTGCTTGTTGAATAATTTGGTCCACCAGATGTTAGGAGCTGGATTAAGGCAAAACATTGAAATGAATTAATTGTTGTTATAACTGCAATATAGAGTGTAGTTGGTAAGAGACTCGGCCATTTAATTTGCCAAAAAACTTGCATTTCATTGGCTCCATCAACACGCGCAGCTTCGCAAAGAGAATTGTCAATATTTCCCATCGCCGCAATATATAGAATAATAGGTTGACCAACTGAGGTCGTTAGCAAAATAATAATAATAGCAAGTAATGCCCAGTGCTTATCACCAAGCCAGCTAATATTCTGTTCAATGACATGACCTGATTTCAAAATGTAATTTAAAATTCCGGACATAGGGTCATAAATCCATTTCCAAACAACTGTGACTGCAACACTACCAGTTACTACTGGCAAGAAGAAGACACAACGGTAGAAAGAGCGTGAAAAAACATTTTTTTCATAAGTATTTGCAGCAACAAAAAGTGAGAAGAAAACCACTACTGGCACAGAGCCAATCACAATGATTACTGTATTTATCAAGGATTTCACGAAAATAGAATCATGAAACATACGATTGTAATTAGCTAGCCCAATAAAAGTGAACTGTGTCATAGAATAATTAAAAAAACTAGTGACAAAGCCCATAACCATCGGTGCAAAAACAAAAATTAAGAAAAATAAGAGAATAGGCGCTAGAAAAGCATAAGCTATCATCGTTTCCCTCATCTTTAACTTATTAGTACGCATACGGTACTCTCCTTTACATCTTAACTTGACTAAAAACTCCCCTTCTATCCCAATATGTGATTGACCATAGAAAAGGAGTCTCCTTAATTATTTAGCTGCTTTTTTAATGGTATCATTTGCTTTTTGAGTAAAGTCTTTCAAAGCATCTGCTGGTTTTTCATCACCATTGGATACAGATTGAACCATTGGGAACCATAAGGTTCTCATTTCAGAAAATCCATCGATAGTGTTGTAATATGGTGAATAATATTGAGTCCATTTTGAAATCTTCATCATACGTTTATCACCTTTATAAAGATCCCCAAATGATGTTCTAACTGGGAAAGCACCTGTACGTATAACATCTTTTGGTCCCCATTTTTTATCGTCAGCAATAAAAGTGATAAATTTCTTAGAGGCTTTTACTTTGTTTTCATCTTTATTATTAAAGACCGCAAAACCATTAACAAGGTATTCTAAATCTGGTTTTCCATCTTCTGATGGGAATGGCACTTCAAGGTAATCCACTTTACTTGACTCTAATAATTTTGCTTGAGTTTTTGGTTGAGCTGGAGCCCATAGGATAGTGAAAGCAGTTTGTCCATTGGCAAAGTTTTGAATGTCAGCTGAGCCATCATACTGAGACCCATTCATCAAGTAGCCTTTCTTAATCCATTCAACTATTTTTTTCATTGATTTTACAGAATTTTTAGTGTCAGTGGTATATTTTGTTACTTCTTTATCTGTTATTGGAGCACTATAAAGATTAGCAAAAAATGCACGTGGTCCTTGATCTCCTCCTTGCCCGTTTGCAAAGAATGAACCTGGTGTATAGCCTTTATTTTTTAGTGCTTTTAGTACTTTTTCAAAATCACTAGTAGTCCAACCTTCTTTTACAAGTTTCAAAACTCCTGCATCTTTAAGCATTTTTTTATTGAACGCCATATAAAATGGGGCAGAACTTATTGGATACATGTAGGCTTTATCGCCAGACTTAGAAGCTTGAATGATGTTCTTATTATTGACATCCTTAATAAATTGGTCTGTAAATAAATCGTTCAAATCTGCTAATTTACCATTTTTACCATATTGAATAATTCGCCCTGGTGCATCAAAAAGCACATCAGGTGCTGTCCCTGCTTCAATTGCTGTAGTGATTTTTTCAGGTCCAGATGTGAAATCAATTGTCTCTAGTTTTACTTTTATATTAGGATTTTTCTTTTCAAAAGCCTTGATGACTTTTTTCTCATAAGTACCTACTCCATCCTTAGCCTTTTCTTGAGTAAAAGTTGGAAAAGCCCACCACGTAATTTCGACTTTATCCTTCTCGGCAGCCATAACAGATTGACTACTGTCTACACAAGCAAACATTGATAATGCTGCAGCTCCGAGGCAAAAACCAATCACACTTTTTTTGATACTCATAACTATTCCCCTTTTTTATTTTGATTTTGATTTTTGAGTAACACTTTTAACTAAGTCCTGAGATGAAACGCTCCGCTATTTCTTTTGGTCTAGTGATAGCACCACCAACTACAATTCCTGCAACACCTATATGATTAATTTCATTAGCCTGCTTAGGAGTATGAATTTTACCTTCCGCAATCACATCTATACCGGCTTGACAAAGCTTATTAAGGAGTTCTATATCCGGTCCTTCTTCTTGGCGGCTGTAATCTGTGTATCCCGATAGAGTTGTACCCACAAAATCAACTCCTGCTTCAAAAGCATTTTTGCCTTCTTCAAAAGTACTTATATCAGCCATTAGCAACTGTTCAGGATATTTCCTTTTTATCTTTTGAATAAACTCAGCTACACTCAAACCATCATGACGCTCTCTAAGTGTACAATCTAAGGCTATTACTGCAATATCTAAACTAGCTAATTGATCCACCTCTGTCATCGTAGCAGTGATAAATGGTTCTTGTGGAGGATATTCACGTTTAATAATGCCGATGATAGGTAAATTAGTAACCTCTTGAATTTCCTTAATGTCGCGGACACTATTGGCTCTTATACCAACCGCTCCTGCTTCTTGAGCTGCCAAAGCTAAAAGAGGCATAACACCTCCACTTTCAGTATAAAGAGGCTCCCCAGGCAAAGCTTGACATGACACAATAATGCCATTTTTTATTTGCTTTTTAAAAGCTTCTTTACTTAGATGTGGCATATTCTCACTTCCTTATCTTTTTTAATTTTAGATATCTACAAACCTTATTATATCTATTTTTAAAGCGTTTTCAATAATCTTTACGGACTTAGATTTTAGTTTTAACGTTTTGATTTAGTCACGGTTAACGTGAAAGTAGTTTCAGACTTATAGCTTAATCTCCTCAATTTAATAAAAATTAGATAAGAACCTTGAAAGTCTATTCAAGGCATATAAAAAAGAAGCCAAATAGCTTCCTTTTTTATATTATTTGTTAAATGATACGTGAACGTGGTCATAGTGGTTGGCAGTAACGCCACCACGATCTGGCATTGCATTCCAAGTATTAGCAGGTCCATAAATACTATTTGTATTTGAGTAAAACTTTTGTTGCCAGATAACATATGAAATGTTATTTGCCGCCATATTTTGTGTAGAGTACTGTGCAACTTCATTACCAAGTGCTCGATTGGTACCTACAATAAAGTCAACTGCTAAACCTTTACCATGATCACCTGGATCACCCGCACGGTATGTACTGAATTCATTAACTCCATAAGTTGACGCTACTTTTTCTTTATAAGCCGCAACATGAGGTTGTAGCCCTGCATTTTCAGGATGTGCAGCTACTGCATTTGTTGTTGAAACTGGTTGTGCTACCGGTGTTGCTGTTGGAGCTTTTTGTGCTACCGGAACGCTCTTAACTTCAGTCGCTTGTAACTTACTGTCTGTAGCTGTTGAAGTCGTAGTCACAGGAACTGCTGGAGCTGATACATGCTCTGGTGATGCACCAGTTTCTACTTTAGGAGTGACTACTTTAGCACTTGCCACTCTAGGGGCTGCTACAGTTCTTACCGGTGATACTTTAGCTACTGGAGCTGGTGTTTCAGCAGCAACAGAAGCTGGTGATACTGTTGTTGACTGACTGACTGACGTCTGAGTTGGTTTAACTTCCTCTTTAGCTGCTGGAACTTCTGAAGTAATCGACTTCACAGGAGCTGGTGATACCTGTTCATTGGCTGCTGCTTGACTAACAGCTTGCTCTTGTGCTAATACTTCTTTTGATTTCAAAGCTGGCGCAGAAGAATATGTCTTCATTGGCGAAACAATCGTTGTTGCTGCTTCTGGTGTCATACCTTCCGAAATTGTATTGAGAGAAACTTTTTGGTCTGCAACAGAAACTTGATTGGTTTTCAAATCCACAGTAGCTGTTGTTTGACCAGCAGCATTTGTTGCTGGTGTTTCTATTTTCATTGAAGTGGCAGTATGACTCTTCTGATCGTAAGTTACTGTCAGTGTTGTCTCAGGATAAATAAGATTGATATCTGCAATGTTATTAATTTTTGCTAAGACATTCATATCAATTGACATTGCTTCTGAAATAACGCTTAGTGTATCACCATATTTCACAGTATATGATGATTTATTGTCTTGCTTTACCAAATCAGCCTTTACCTCTGAAACAGTACGTGCTGTCCACGTCGTATCTGTTTCTTGTGCTTGAACACTTGCGACTGATAATAGCGAAGCTGCCATTGTCGATGTCAATAGTACCTTTTTATTCATTTTCATTGCTTCAATTCCTATTTCCTTTTTATTAGTCCGAGACTATAATATCACACTTTACTGGACTATAAAATTATTTTCAGACGGTTTAAAGAAATTGTACTTAGTTAGTAACAAAACTGTCATTTAAAACAATGAATCAATACCTCAAACTATTTGTAAAGCAGTTCTTGACTGTTGTCAACGCGAAGCCAAACTGAACTACCATTAGCAAAGCGTGTTTTAGCCCAAGTTAAACCAGCTGTTCCTTGGATGGGTTTTTCTACAGTCTTAATAGTTTTAGGATTAAAGATAAAGTAACCACCTTTTTGAAGAACCTGGTCAGCTGTCAAATTACCATTAGCATCAACCTCATCAATTTCTGATGCTGGTATACCATTATCGTTCCAATCAAACCCAGTCGGCGTTAGGGTGTTATTTTTGACTAACCAAACACCATTAACCTTTTGTAATTCATCTACTCGATACACTTTTAATTTACTAGATTGATTCTGTACAGGAGCTGATTGTAATGGCTTAATGCTTGGAGCTGATGCTTGCGTTTTTCCACTAAAGGTCGCAACATTAGCAATTAGTGACGTTGGATTGATACGTCCATGGAAACCATTTTGAAAATTAGGGTTAGCTGGTAAAAATTCAAAATGAAGGTGAGGTCCCGTCGCCATACCAGTTGCTCCTACGTAACCGATGATATCTCCTTGTTTGACTTTTTCCCCAGTCCTAGCCACCACACGTGACATATGAGCGTAACCACTATGCATTCCATCCGCATGTTGAATCATGACACAATTTCCTGCTAAGTCTGTCATCCAAGAAAAGTTGGCTCCAGCTCCTGCAAATTTCACAGTACCATCTGCCACTGCCCTAATAATCGTTCCAGTCGGAACAGCATAATCCACCCCACAATGTCCAGGATAACCATTGAAACCTGTTGTAATTCTACCATTATCAATTGGACGGACATAAGTATCCGCTAAAACTCGGGAACCCGCAGATAAAACCATACCACCTAAAACAACTAAGGAACTTGCCTTAACTAACCATTTATTCAAGAAAAACCTCCAAATAGAATTAATATAATGAAGTGCTCAAACACTTGCAATTAACTTATTCGAAAATTTAAATCAAAATATCAAAAAAAGTACTCACCTTGATGAGTACTTAGGAGGTTTAATAAAAAGAAAAGTTTTTAGGATATACGTAGTATACCTGAGTTAACTTAAGAAAACCTAAACTACTATTTTTTAATGTCTAAAATGTCTCACGCCTGTGAAGATCATGGTCAAGCCATGTTTGTTTGCGGCGTCAATAGATTCTTGGTCACGAACTGAACCACCTGGTTGGATGATTGCTTTGATCCCTGCGGCAGCGATTTCTTCAATGTTGTCCGCAAATGGGAAGAAGGCATCTGATGCTAGAACGGCACCGTCAAGGTGGTCCTTAGCCTGCTCGATAGCAATCTTAACTGAGCCGACACGGTTGGTTTGACCTGCACCGAGTCCAAGCGTCATGTGATCGTTAGTAATAATAATCCCGTTAGATTTAACATACTTGATAGCCTTCCAGGCAAACTCAAGGGCAGTCGCCTCTTCTTCTGTTGGCTGGCGGTCTGTCACCACTTGCCAGTCAGATGGATTTTCAGCCACAACGTCTTGGTTTTGCACCAAAAGTCCACCAACTACGCCAGTGTACTCAGCTTCCACTTCGCTGGCAGCTTGGGCATCAAACGGCAACTCAAGGATACGCAAGTTTTTCTTTTTATTTGTGAGAATAGCTAGCGCTTCTTCTGAGTATGATGGTGCGATGATGATTTCCAAGAAGATAGGGTGCATCTTCCCAGCTGTCGCTGCGTCAACTTCACGGTTAAGGACAACAATTCCACCAAAGATTGAAACTGGGTCAGCTTCATAAGCGTAATCCCAAGCTGTCTCAATATCATCAGCCTGTCCGATACCACATGGGTTCATGTGTTTGAGGGCAACAACCGTTGGACTGTCTTTGAAATCGCGGATAATACGGATTGCTGCATCAGCATCACGGATATTATTGAAGGACAATTCTTTTCCATTGAGCTGTTTAGCTGAAGCGATTGAGTAGTCTGTTGGCAAGGCTTTTTGGTAGAAATCAGCGTCTTGTTGTGGATTTTCTCCGTAACGCATAGCCTGTTTAAGGTCGTAAGTGATGGTCAATTTTTCAGGCTTAGCCTCTCCCACTTGAGCTGTGAAGTACTCAGCAATCAAAGCGTCGTAGGCTGCCGTATGACGGAAGACCTTAGCTGCCAAGCGTTGACGAGTTTCAAATGTCGTCTGACCAGCGTCAGCCAATTCTCCCAAAACAGTCGCATAGTCCGCTGGGTCAACCACAACGGTTACGCTAGCGTGGTTTTTAGCAGCTGAGCGAAGCATTGATGGACCGCCGATGTCGATATTTTCCACCGCCAAATCGTAGGTCACGTCTGGGCGAAGGATGGTCTCCTTGAAGGGATAGAGGTTGACAACCACGAGGTCAATCAACTCAATATTGTTGTCCTTAGCAGCCTGAAGGTGGCTGTCAGCATCACGACGAGCCAGAAGCCCACCGTGAATGTTTGGGTGGAGGGTCTTAACACGACCGTCCATCATTTCTGGGAATCCAGTCACATCGTCGATGGCAATGGTCTCAACACCAGCATCATCAAGGGAAACCTTAGTCCCACCAGTTGAGATAATATCCCAACCCAAGTTTTTTAATTCTTTTGCAAAGTCAACAATTCCTGACTTATCAGAAACTGAGATTAAAGCACGTTTAGTCATGAGTTCTCCTTTTCTTACTTCAATCTATTTCATAGGCTATGTATTCATGAGAAAATTCATAACCGAGTTTTTCAGCTAAATTCAATGAAGTCCTTGTATGAGCATCCCAGCTAGGATAAATTCCCTTATCTAAACAAGTTAGTATCAACTGAGCTGCAACTATTGTTGCTAAACCACGCCGACGAAAATCTGGATGCGTATCTACTTCTATCTCGATCCCATTTTTATAGGTTGAATAAGATGAAGCTCCTGCAATGATATTCCCCTGATAATATATAACATAACCTATACCTTGTTTTTTATAGTACTGATAAGTAGCGTAATTTGCTACTAAATCCTGTGACCATTCCTTTTCTAAGCAAGAGTTGTAAACTTTCTCATCAATAGCACATAATTCAAAACCATTTGGCAACTGAGTAACAAACTTCTCTAACCTACTTCGCTCAAACAAAGTATCTTTTTTCGTCGCATAACGCTTAAAAGAATGAGCATTCTGACCATAAGTTGATTCAATCAAATCGGACCATCCTTTATGCTGAGGAACAAGGATAATATCCTCCCCAGAGCAAAATTCTAGTAGAAATAAAGTAGGCTGACCTGCTAGAAAACCAAAAGATGATTTCCTTCCCAATTTTGCCAAAGAAGATTTTGGTTGGTCTAAACTATCTACAAAAACTTCTCCCATAATACCTTGGACACACGACCAGATTATGGTCTCGTCCCAATCACCAAAAATAGACTCTACTATCTCTAAATTTTTCACTAGTTTCATTAGCTTATTATAACAAATTTTACTATTTTCTCTTTATGCCCAAGCTATCTAAGACAGCTGGGTAGAGTTGGTATTCGGTTTCGTGGATGCGGGTTTCAAAGCTTTCTAGACTATCATCTGCTAGGCGTGGCACGCGCACTTGTTGGATGACCTGACCGGTATCCACACCAGAGTCCACCCAATGGATGGTCACACCAGACTGGTCAACACCTGCCTCCCAAGCATCCTTGATACCGTGAGCACCTGGAAATTCAGGCAGATAGGTTGGGTGAATATTGATGATACGCCCTTCATAGGCTGAGAGCAAGGTTTCTCCGACAATCTTCATGTAGCCCGCCAGACAGACCAAGTCAATCTCGTGTTTGTCCAACAAATCAACGACGGCTTGCTCGTAAGCCGCCTTATTCTCAAACTCTTTGAGTTCAAAAGCGAAGCTTGGAATGGCTAAGTTCTGAGCACGCTCTAAAACATAGGCATCACGATGATCTGAAAAGACAAAACTAACTGGAAACTGCTCTGCTATGACCTGAAAGTTGGAACCATTAGCAGAAGCAAAAACAGCGATTTTCATATTCGATACAAAGGGATGATTCGGCTTGCCGAAAAATTTCGTAGAAAAATAGGAAAACGAACAACGACGCTTGCGTCTAAGTCGTTTTATCTTTTTTCCTAGAAATTTAATCCCGTGTTCAGTTAGGCAAACTAACTAAACACTCCTTTCCTATAAAATTTAGTGACTTATTTAATCACCACACTAGCATCAGCCTTCTTGATGATACGACCAATTTCATAAACTGGTTCGTCCAAGAGCTCTTTGACGCGGTTAACATTTTCAGGACTAACAGCTAGCATAAGACCGACACCCATATTGAAGATTTCAAACATTTCTTCGTGCTTGATGTCACCGTATTTTTCAAGCGCCTTGAAAATCGGAAGTACTGGCACCTTATCCTCATCGATTTCCGCAGCCAAATCATCCGCAAACATACGAGGAACATTCTCGATAAAACCACCACCTGTGATGTGGGCGATACCGTTGATCAGTTCTTCCTTGATCAATGGCAGAGCTGCTTTAACATAGATACGAGTTGGCTCAAGAAGAACATCCTTGAGTTGTTTGCCTTCAAGCTCTGGAAGCACCTCATCACCAGTGTAGTCAGCAAAGACACGACGCACCAATGAATAACCATTTGAGTGGATACCACTTGAAGCCAGTCCAAGAAGAATATCTCCTTCTTTTACTTTTGAACCGTCGATGATTTGAGATTTTTCAGCCACACCAACAGCAAAGCCAGCAAGGTCATAATCATCTTCGCCATACATCCCAGGCATTTCAGCGGTCTCACCTCCAATGAGTGCTGCTCCTGCTTGAACACAACCTTCTGCAACGCCAGCGACAACCTGTTCCAATTTGGCAGGTTCGTTTTTACCAGTCGCTACATAGTCAAGGAAGTAAAGGGGTTCAGCACCTGCTGCAATAATATCGTTGACACACATGGCAACACAGTCTTGGCCAATGGTGTCATGCTGTTGATATTTAATCGCAAGCATGGATTTTGTGCCAACACCGTCTGTCCCTGAGACCAAAACAGGCTCTCTAACTCCTGTTTTACTCAAGTCAAACATCCCACCAAAGCCACCTAGAGCTCCCATGACTCCCGCACGTTCTGTACGAGCAACGTGTTTTTTTATTCTTTCAACCACTTCATAACCAGCTTCAACATCAACACCAGATTTTGCATAAGCATTTTTTTCAGACATGTTTTCTCCTTATATAATTAGCAGAGCTTATTTCACTTTTTGAATATAAAAACTTGTTTTTTCTTCTAAACTTCTGAGGTATTCTTCTTCATAATCATAAAGCGGTGTTGGATAATGTCCATCAAAGTAAGCTACGCATAAACCACCATTTGGTGCTTTTGTTTCGAGTCCAATTGATTCAATCAACCCATCTAGTGAGAGATAGGTCAGACTATCTGCGCCAATAATATCACACACTTCGTCAACAGCGTGATTTGCTGAAATTAATTCTCGTCTTGTTTGAATATCAATACCATAAAAACAAGGGTACTTTAATTCTGGACTAGCTATAGCAACATGTACTTCACTAGCTCCTGCTTCTCTTAATAATCCGACAATCCTTCTAGAAGTCGTTCCTCTTACAATTGAATCATCAATCATAACAACGCGCTTTCCTTTGACAACACCAGATACCGCTGATAGTTTCATTCGAACACCTTGTTCCCTTAATTCTTGTGTCGGTTGAATAAAGGTTCGCTGCGTATACTGATTTTTTACAAGACCCATCTCATTTGGTAGTCCGGATTCTTCAGCAAAGCCCATAGCAGCCGATAAGGACGAATTTGGGACACCAATTACAATATCAGCATCCTGTTTAAATTCTTGTGCAAGACGCTTTCCCATATTTTTTCGAGCCGTATGAACATTAACACCATGTATAGTTGAATCCGGCCTTGCAAAATAGACATATTCCATCGAACAAATTGCCAGTTGCGTTTCATCAGTATAACGATCACATTGAATACCACTATCGTCTATAAGGATAACTTCGCCAGGTTCAACATCTCTAACCCATTTTGCGCCTACCACCTCAAAAGCACAGGTCTCACTGGAAATAACCCAAGCACCATTTTGCATTTGTCCAATTGACAAAGGACGAAAGGCATTAGGGTCAAGAGCAGCAATTAATTTATCTTCTGTCATCAGTAGATAGGCGAAGCCTCCCTTTACAGTGCTTAAAGCTTCTTTTACCTTCCCCATAAAACTTGGGTTATGGCTTCGACGAATCAAGTGCATCAAAATTTCAGTATCTGAGGAGGCATTGAAAATTGCACCTTGCTTTTCTAATTCTTTCCTTAAAGAAATAGCATTTGTCAAATTACCATTATGGCATAAAGCAAATTGCCCGTCATGAAATTTATAAAGAAAAGGCTGAATATTGCGAATATCTGCAGAACCTGCAGTAGCATACCGAACATGTCCAATAGCCGCATTCCCAGTTAAATTATCTAATTCAAATTGATTCTTAAAAACTTCAGAAAGGAGCCCAACATTTCGATAACCATAGAGTTTCCCATTATCATTCGAAACAATACCAGCACCTTCTTGACCGCGATGTTGAAGGCTATGAAGCCCAAAGTAAGTGACTTGAGCTGCCTGAGGATGCCCCCAGATACCAAATACTCCACATTCTTCGTTGAGAGATTTTACTTCGTATATCATTATTTTTTCCTAAATTATTTTTGCAAAAACTTCTTTATCGGTCACTAAGAACGGGATAAGTAACTTATCATTATCGTTCTTTTGGCTAACTCGATATTTATCGCTGTAACCAGAGTTTTTCTTCAGGCAAATTGATAGCTTAAAATTACTTACTCTATCAATGTGTAATTCTCATGCAGAAACTGTATACCTTTATCAAATAATCGCTGTGACTTACCTTGTATCGTTAAATTACGTGTGCCTACATACCATTTAAAAGTAACACTCTGTCTTTCTATTTCATCAACTAGTACAGAATCAATATATTTAACAACTCCTAAATTTGGATTATGTTCTTTTTCCTCAAACAATTCTTCTACTTTGATTTTAGGTAACTGCTTAACAAAATTTACAATCTCAATCATTTCCTCCTTATTTAAGGAATCAATAGAACATTCAAGATTATTCCCTACCTTAGCATATTTAATATCTAATTTTTTCAACAGTTTTTATTCCTTTCAATCATACAACTTGTCCCACTCTCACTTCCCTGTAAAGTATTTTACAGCACTTTCAAAGAGTTTTTGGTCTTTGTTACCAGGGATATTTTGGAAGAGGCCGTCTTCCCAGCGTTCTGAGTGCCCCATCTTACCGATGATTTGACCATTCTTACTGGTAATCCCTTCGATGGCATTGACAGAGCCGTTTGGATTGTATTTAGAATCCATCGATGGTTGTCCGTCAAAGTCCACATATTGGCTCCAGATTTGACCATTGTCTCTTAGCTCTGCAAATTCAGAAACGCTGACAACAAATTTACCTTCACCGTGTGAAACTGGAATGGCATGAATATCGCCGACCTCAACTCCTGCCAACCAAGGTGAGTTGGTATTTGCGATACGAGTCTCAACCATCTTGGCAACGTGCTGGTTGGCATCGTTATAGAAGAGGGTTGGACTTGTCTCACCAGCTTCCTCGAAGTTTCCGTATGGAAGAAGACCTGATTTAACAAGGGCTTGGAAACCATTACAGATACCAATGATAAGACCACCATTTTCGATGAAGCTGTCAATAGCTGCGCGGACCTTCTCGTTAAGCAAGATATTGACGATAAACTTAGCAGACCCATCTGGTTCATCCGCTGCCGAGAACCCTCCAGCAAAGAAGATGATATTTGCCTTAGCAATATTAGCAACCATAGTGTCAACTGAGTCAGTAATAGCAGCCTCATTCAAGGTTACAAATGGTACCAAGTTGACGCTAGCTCCAACCTGCTCAAAGGCCTTAGCTGAATCATATTCTGAGTTGGTACCAGGGAAGACTGGAATGTAAACCACTGGTTTTTCAATTGTTTCCTTAGCCTTGATAACAGTATCTGATACCACAGCAGGAACTTCTTCAAGAGCGTCTGTCTGTTCGAATTCTGTTGGATAAACCTCTTCCAATTTACCTTCGAAGGCTGCTAGAAGGCTAGCGCCAGCAAGGTCATTTCCATTGACAGTGACTGTAAAGTCTGCCAGAGTTTGACCGATTTTCACAGCGCCAGCGATTTCCTCAGCTGATGTAAAGACAAAGCCTCCGAGTTGAGCTGTCAAGCTGCTGTCAAGCTCTGCAATTTCAACAGAAGCACCTATACGGTTACCAAAAGTCATGAGAGCAAGACTCTCTAGGGCACCACCGTATTTAACGGCTGAAGCAGCGGTAATCTTATGTTGAGCTTGAATAGCCTCAAACTGGCTAAAGTTAGCCTTGATAAGGTCAAAATCAATATCTTCTGAAATAGCTTGACCTGGAATGTAGTAGATATTCTCACCAGCCGCTTTAAACTCAGGAGAGAGAACCTTGCGGCTGTCCGCTGTTGTCACACCAAAAGCTACCAAGGTTGGCGGTACTGTCAATTCTTCGAAAGTACCAGACATAGAGTCCTTACCGCCGATTGATGGCAAACCAAATTGAATCTGAGCCTCAATAGAACCAAGAAGAGCTGATACTGGCTGACCAAAACGCTCTGCCTGTTTATCCATACGCTCGAAATACTCTTGGTAAGAGAAACGTGCACGAGACCAGGCAGCACCCGTTGCTACCAAGCGAGCTGTCGCTTCAATAACAGCATAGGCAGCACCGTGATAAGGTGACCACTCTGCAATATAAGGATTGTAACCTTGAGCCATAACAGAGGCTGTTCTTGTCACACCATGTTGAACTGGCAATTTTTGAATAGAACTTTCTGTTGGTGTGATTTGGTAACGACCACCGATTGGGTGGTTAACGGTTGAACGACCAACAGATGAGTCAAAGATAGTTTGAAGACCTTTTTGACTAGCGTGATTGAGGTCAGACAAGACCTTAAGCGTATCTGCTTCAAGTGTCTCTGCTGATGTTGTGCGCGCTTCTGGAACTGTCAAGTCCTTGTCAACGACTTTAGCATCAACAACGACACGGACACCGTTGGTATCAAGGAAACGGCGTTCCAAATCAACAATTGTTTCATCATTCCAAGTCATGACAAGGTTTGGTTTTGCAGTAACAGTCGCAACCACAACGGCATCGATATTTTCCTTGTTGCAGGCTGCGATGAAGGCATCCACATCACTAGGACGAACAACGACTGACATACGCTCTTGTGATTCTGAGATTGCAATTTCAGTACCATTAAGACCTTGGTATTTAAGTGGCACCTTGTCCAAATCGATTTCAAGACCATCAGCTAATTCACCGATGGCAACACAGACACCACCTGCACCGAAGTCATTTGATTTCTTGATTAGGCGAGTGACATTACCATCACGGAAAAGGCGTTGAATCTTACGTTCTTCGATGGCATTCCCTTTTTGTACCTCTGCGCCAGCTGTTTCCACAGATTCAACCGTTTGAACCTTAGATGAACCTGTCGCACCGCCGACACCGTCACGACCTGTTTTACCACCGAGCAAGATGACCACATCGCCTGCTTCTGGTTTTTCACGAACCACATTTTCCTTAGGTGCAGCACCAACCACAGCTCCAAGCTCCATGCGTTTGGCTACAAAGCCAGGGTGAAAGTACTCACGCACATAAGTTGTCGCAAGCCCAATCTGGTTACCATATGAAGAATAGCCGTGCGCCGCAGTTTTAGAAATAACCTGTTGCGGCAATTTACCAGCACGTGTTTCCGCAATCGGAGTCGTAATATCGCCTGCGCCTGAAATACGCATAGCCTGATAAACGTATGAACGTCCTGACAACGGGTCACGAATGGCACCACCGATACAAGTTGCTGCGCCACCAAATGGCTCAATTTCTGTTGGGTGATTGTGAGTCTCATTCTTAAACATGAGGAGCCAAGGCTCTTCTACACCATCAACATCTACTTCAATTTCAACTGAGCAGGCATTGATTTCATCTGAGACTTCCATATCATCCAGTCGTCCATTGGCACGTTCATAACGACCAAAGATAGTCGCCATATCCATAAGTGTCTGCGGCTTTTCAGAACGACCAAGTTCATCACGCATGGCGATATATTTGTCATAAGTCGCCTGCAATTGTTTTTGGAATTTAGAAGCTGAAAAGTCGATGTTTTTCAACTCAGTTTCAAAGGTTGTGTGACGGCAGTGATCTGACCAGTAAGTATCCAAAACTTTCAACTCAGTCTCAGTTGGCACACGCCCGATTGATTTGAAATAATCTTGGATGAAGAGAAGATCATCGACCTCCATAGCCAAGCCCTGCTCTGCCTTATAGGCCGCAAAATCCTCAGCTTTATAAGTTTCGAAGAAATCAAGATTAGGGATCATCTTATCAGACACAGATAAAGCCTGCACTTCAAGTGGCAAGGTAATATCCTTGAAACGTGAATCAACAGGATTCAAAAGATAGTTCTTAACGGCTTCAAGCTCTGCTTCTGCAATATCCTTATTGACCAAGTAAAGCTGGGCTGTATTGACCTTAACCTGACTGTCACTTCCAAGCAATAGCAAAGCTTCTTGCGAACTAGCAGCACGTTGGTCAAATTGACCAGGAAGCGCCTCAATGGCAAAGAAGGCAACCTTATCAAGCTCCGCAGTGATTTCAGTTTCCGTCAAAAGACAGTCTGTCACCTGCTCAGAGAAAATATGCTTCTCAGCACGCGCCAGCAAATCCTCAGCCAAATTGAAGACATCATAGACCTGCACAATACGCAAATCCTTCAAAGAAGTCAGTTGTAGATTATGCGTCAACTCTTTCACAAGACTAGCCGATTTAATGCCAAAGTCAGCCTTTTTCTCAACAAAAATACGTTTATTCATATAAGATACCAAGTCCGACAAGGGAGCGACTGGAAAATAGGAGGATGTCTGAAATTGAGATTTCAGTAAGCCCAACCTTTTTTCTGAGTTTCCCGAACGGATTCAATTCCTTCCTCTTCTAATTACAATGCTATCAACTTCTCAAGTACAACTTGATAGACATCGGTCAAGCTACCAAGATCTCTACGAAAAACATCCTTGTCCATATGATTACCATCAGCATCCCAGAGACGGCAGTTGTCAGGTGAGAACTCATCAGCCAAGATGATTTTGCCATCCTTGTCAAATCCGAACTCCAACTTGAAGTCAATCAAGTTAAGCCCAATCTGAGCAAACCAATCTTTCAAGAGTTCATTAATACGGCGAGTCTCTCCTTTCAGATAAGCAATCTCCTCATCATTAACAATACCCAAAAACTTCACATGCTCATCATTGATAAAAGGATCATTCAGATCATCATTTTTGTAGTAAAATTCCACGATTGGAGTTTCAAGAACGAGTCCTTCTTCCACTCCAAAACGTTTTGAAAATGAGCCTGCTGTCACATTCCGTAACACCACCTCAAGTGGAATAATATCAACTTTTTTATTCAATTGTTCGTTTTTTGAAATTTGCTCAATATAATGTGTCACCACACCAGCCATATTTAATTTCTCAAAAATAAGAGATGAAATCTGATTATTTAGTGCTCCCTTGCCATCAATAGTCTCCTTACGAGCTCCATTCAACATAGTAGCTTGGTCTTTATAGACCGTTCTAATCACATTTTCATCTTTTGTACTATAAATATCTTTCGCTTTTCCTGTATAAATAAGCTGGTTATTCACTTGATTATTCGCCTTTCTCTTATTTTAAGAGTTATTCTAACACACAACATTATCTAATACAACAAAAACTTTATTTAAAATCAAAAAAAAGAAGAAACGTTCGTATTTTCTTCCTTTTTATTATTACTTATGTTCAATGATATAATCTAATAGTTGTTGGACGCTTGACATGTGTTCGACAGCCTCATCTGGAATCTCTAGATGAAACACATCTTCCAAATTGATAATAAACTCTGTTAAAGCGATAGAGTCAATTGCTAAATCATCATGTAACGATGACTCTGGTGTGATATCTAACTGTGGGTCACCAAGTTGCTGCCTTAATAATTCCAGCATCTTTTCAAAAACTTCATCTCTTGACATGAGTTCACTCCTATTCATCTGTAAAGGCATCAACTAATTGATCAACTACTTGAGTTTCCAACATTGTACGAACTTGCTTCAAAGTAGAATAAACAGCTTTAGAATCACTTGATCCATGGCATTTTACTATTGGAGCTTTTAAACCAAAAAGAACCGCACCACCCGCGCTTGAATAGTCCATACTATCTTTTAGCTGATATAGGCTATCTTTTAATAGAAGTGCTCCTAATTTAGCTTTCACGCCACCTGATTTAATTGAAGATTTTAGGCTTCCCATAATACTCATAGCTGTACCTTCCATTGTCTTTAGAACAGCATTTCCAGTAAAACCATCAGTGACAACAACATCTGCTACACTTGACATCAAATCACGTGCTTCAATATTTCCAATAAAATTAATAGAAGGCTCTGCTGCTAACAGTTCATAGGCTTCTTTATGAAGAGAATCGCCTTTTGTTTCTTCCGTTCCGTTATTTAAGAGACCTACACGAGGAACTTCAATACCACGGACATTTTTTGCATAAAACGACCCTAAAATAGCATATTGATGAAGATGAGAAGCTGTGTTTTCTGCATTAGCTCCTAAATCAAGCATATCAAAACCCATACCATCTAACGTAGGCATAGTTGACATTAAGCCTGGTCGATCAACACCTTTTATACGTCCTACTACAAACAAACCAGCAGCTAATAAAGCTCCTGTATTCCCTGCAGAAATAAAGGCCTGTGCAACACCATCTTTGACTGCCTTAGCTCCTAAGACCATCGAAGACTGTTTTTTACGACGAACAGCTTTAGCAGGCTCATCATCAGAATTAATTTTTTCTTCAGTATGAATAATACTAACTCGCTCCGTTACTGTTAAATATTTCTCAATTTTTTTCTGATCGCCATAGAGTTGTACTTCAATATCACTAAAATCTGAAATAGCTTGATTAACACCCTCTACAATAGCTTTGGGAGCGTAATCTCCACCCATAGCATCTACAGCAATTTTCTTCATGAATGAACTCCTCATAAAAACTTAGTGGCTATATTATAGCACGTTTCTTTATTTTTTTCACAAGAAGGCAATAATAGCTAATATCTAACAGATACTCTCACTCTTTCCAAAGAAAAGTATGCTAAACAACCTACTAATATCAAAGAACATAGTACTCCCCCTTCAAAACCAAAATCCCCACCATTCCAAAGAGCAAAGCTAGAATTTTCAGTAATTCTAAAAAGAGAAACAGGAGAATACCCCCCACTAACCTTATTACCTAATACACATCCCATAGTAAAATTCCATGTAGTATGAACTCCTGTAACAAAAAGAATATTTTTGGTCATATTAAAAAGAATAGAAAAAATAATACCAAGTAAAAATAAATTAAAAAGTGCTATTGCTGTGATACCATAGTTTCTAAAGTGGATAAAAGAAAATAACATAGAATTGCATAAAACACCTGCAAAACTACCTTTAAATTTGGTAACTGTTGTCATAACATATCCTCTAAATAAAATTTCCTCTGTCAAGCTTTGGATAAAGTATGCAAGAAATAAAAAGAAAAAAGGTCCAAAAGAAAAGGAATTGCTGGAAGAAATTTCCACAAAACCTGATAACCAGTGGCAAATATAAATAAAAAACATCAGTAAACTACCAGTAATAAATCCTGAGATCGTTGTTAAAACATTATTATCTTTAGTAAATCCCAAGGAAGTAAAATCCCTTTTTTGGAAATAGATTAAAAATAGTAAAATACTTGCCAAAATAGGAACAAATAGTAAAAGCGCAATGTATAAATTGAATTTATAATCATCAGGTAGCAATTTTACTACAAGGCGTCTACTTACAATGATGCCGATAACTTGAATTAGAACTGCACCAATAACTGGCACAAACCAGTTAGCAAAAAAGAGTTTATTGGTAATGTATAATGTTTTTTTCATCTCAAATATCCTAAAAATTAATTCCATATTAGTTTATCCTAATATTAAAAAAAAGAACATGACACTAATGTCATGTTCCTCTTTACAACTTAATCTGATTTCATAATACTTCCCCAACTAGACAAATCATCAATAAATTTTTTACTTTTAAGATGAATCCCTACATATTCATCGTAAATCATGTCCAAAAATTGACGAATTTTAAGTTTCATCTCAGGTTTCACAGAAATTGTTTGTAAATCATCAAATTGAATTGACTGAAAACGATTGATTAAGTACAGCATATTAGGATCTAGGTGGTTTCTTCTCTCGTCTTTATAATAATGGTTTGGACATAATAATCCAGAATATTTGTGTGAAAAATCAAAAGGTAATCCTGCCCTATGACAAAAAACACAATCATGAAAATTTAAAGCAACACCGAACCTCTCTAGTAGTTGTACTTCAAAAATATTCGTTAGAATCTCATAATCTAAACCGTCCTCAATCAATTCTAACGTTTTCTTTAGGAAAATAAATAATTGAGCATCCGCTACATTATCACTAATAGCCACATCAGCCAAAGAAGTAATATAACTCGCATATGACAACTTAAACAAGTCTGAATTAATTTCTTGAAATGCTAAAACTTCTTTATAATCATCAATATAAGAAAGACCATTATCATTAATTTTTAAAATAAAATGAGCAATAGTCAAAGGTTGGAGCACAGCATTGAATTTTGACTTTGAAGCATGCTTTACAAAAAACATCCTTTTCCCCTCAGTCTCCGTAAAGATTTTAACTAATTTATCATCTTCACGATAATTACGATTATACAAAACGAGACCGTATGTTTGACTAACCCTCATATGATTCCATAAAAACTTTCAATCTAGCCATTGCTGTTTCAATAACTTCCATACTAGCAGCATAAGAAAGACGTATATATCCTTCACCATATTTACCAAAAGCCACCCCTGGAATAATAGCTACAGCTTGTTGATAAGCAAAATCCTGACAAAACTTGAAAGAATCCTGTGGATAACTATCAGGTATTTTAGCAAAGATATAAAAAGCGCCACTCGGTTTAATTATTTTGAAACCAAGTTTAGACATTTTATCAATGATATAATCTCTACGTTTAATATATCCTTGACGCATAGGTAACGTATCATTTTTACCCACAGATAAGGCTTCTACCCCAGCAAATTGCGAAATAGTACTAGCAGCTGTCACCATGTATTGATGACTTTTAATGATTTGGGCAGTAAATGCTTCAGGAGCATACACCAATCCAACTCTCCAACCAGTCATAGCATGTGATTTTGATAAGCCATTAATTAAGATAGTTTGGTTAGGTAAATATTCTGCAATTGAAACATGCTGCTGACCAGTGTAAGTTAACTCAGAGTAAACTTCATCACTAATAACAAAAATATCATATTTTTTAAGGACTTCAGCTAATGCAGCAATTTCTTGCCTTGAATAGGTAATACCTGTAGGATTAGTAGGATAATTAAGTAAAACAGCCTTTAATTTTTCACCTTGTTGGATAATAGCCGTTTCTAACATTTCAGGGGTTAGTCTAAAGTCATTTTCTCTAGTATCAATTTCTACGATATCAGCTCCTACAAGGTTAACTATTGGCTCATAGCCTGGATAAGCGGGGGCAGGTAATAGAACAACATCACCAGCTTCTAAAATAGCTATAAGAGATGCAGACAGAGCTTCTGTGGCACCTATCGTAACCAAGATCTCACTATCAGGATTATAAGTAAGATTATATTTATCCTTTGCAAAATCTGCAGCAGCTTGCCTTAGAGCTAATAAACCGCTCATACCAGTGTAATACGATTGATTCGCATCAATAGCTGATTTAGCTGCTTCTTTAACATGATCAGGAGTGGTAAAATCTGGTTCTCCAAGAGTTAATTTTACCATTCCAGGTATATCTGAAATAGATTGATCAAACTGACGAATTAAGGAGACCTCTATTCTATCTAAGTACTTATTAAATCGTTTCTCTAATGTCATCATAACCTCCTGATAAGAAATAATATATTTAATTATACAAGAAAAATAATTTGTGTCCAGTTTTCCGTCATTAAATGATAAAAAACCTGTTAATAACAGGTTTTTTGTCATTTTAGTTTATTCATTTCAAATAATGGTGATAAAGGACGTTTCTCGTGAATACGAATAATAGCTTCACCAATCAATTCCGCAATTGAAATTTGTTCAATCTTATCAATCAAACGTTCTTCAGGGAGGTAAATCGTATCTAACACAATTAATTTTTCAATAGCTGAATTTTGAATATTATCCAAAGCCGGCCCTGATAAAACAGGGTGAGTACACGAAGCATAAACCGCTGTTGCCCCTGCTTCAGCTAAAGCGTCTGCAGCATGGCAAATAGTACCTGCAGTATCAATCATATCATCAATTAAAATACATTTTTTACCTTTGATATTACCAATAATATTCATTACTTCAGATGTATTCATTTTAGTAACACTACGGCGCTTATCAATGATAGCAATCGGTGTCTTTAAACACTGTGCCAGCTTACGTGCACGTGTTACACCACCATGATCAGGACTAACGACAACAACATCATCACCAACTAATCCCTGACGATCAAAGTAATCTGCAATAAGGGGAGCCCCCATAAGGTGATCAACGGGAATATCAAAGAATCCCTGAATTTGAGCTGCATGTAAATCAACTGTTAAAAGACGATCAACACCAGCAACTTCTAGCATGTTCGCAACGAGTTTCGAAGTAATAGGTTCACGAGAACGTGCCTTGCGATCTTGACGAGCATACCCATAGTAAGGCATTACCACACTAACAGACTCCGCACTAGCACGCTTTAAAGCGTCAACCATAATTAAAATTTCCATCAAATTATCATTAACTGGTGAGCTTGTTGATTGTAAAATAAAAACATGATGGCCACGAATAGACTCTTCAATATTAACTTGAATCTCACCATCAGAAAATTGGCGAACTGTCGATTGACCTAGCGGAATCCCAATCGTCTGAGACACTTTTTTCGCTAGTTCTTTGTTTGATGACAGTGCAAACAATTTTAAATTAGAATAAGACATGATTTCCTCCAAAACTTTAGTCCTATACCATTTTAACGCTTTTTACACAATTTTTCAATCCAAAATAAACCATACCTAATTAATAAACAAAAAGGAGACCACGAAAGATCTCCTTAGTATTCATTAATTTGGGTAAATATAGTAAACAGAGCCAGAGGCACTAGGGTTAAATGAACCACGGTAATTGCCAATGCTCATATTTCCAGCATAGTTTGATTCCATAACTTGGATAGATGAATTGTTAGCGACCGACGTTACTACTGCAACGTGCCCGTAACCACCACCATCATATGGCCAAACAGCTACTGCACCAACACGAGGGGTAGTTCCTACAGAATAACCAGCTGCACGTGCACTAGCACCCCACTGATTAGCATTTCCCCAATAGTTACCAACCCAAGAAGCCATTGACTTAGCTCCCCAAGTACATTGTCCCATTGGGTATGTGTTACTTGAATCATAACTTCTGACAACAGGTTTTGATACTGCTCTAGGTGTTGAAGAAACAACTGCTTTAGGTGCTTCAACTGCTTTAGTTACTACAGAAGGTTGAGCAACTTTTGGCTCATTAGTAGCTGTAGTTTTAGCAACAGTAGTTGCCGAAGAAGTAGCCGTAAGATTAGAAGGCTTTATTTCAGTTCTCGGTTGTGTTTGAACTGTTTCAGTAGGAGCTGTGGCAGACTCAACTTGTGCTGCTGCCTGTGCTTTTGCTACAGACTCAGCTTGTGCTTTTGCTTCAGCTTGTGCTTTCGCTTCAGCTGCTGCTTGTGCTTCAGCTGCCTTACGCGCAGCTTCCTCAGCTTGTGCTTTTGCCTGAATTAAAGATGCTTTTTTATTTTGGACTGTAGTCAATTGAGCAGATAACTCTAATTGAGCTGCTTCTAATTGTGCTCTTTGTGTTGCTAAGGCTGCTTTATTATTTTCGATAGCTTGCTTGTTAGCTGCTACAGTATTTATAGCATTTTGATTTTCAATTTGTTTAGCTTCTAAGGCCGCTTTGTCAGCTTCTTGTTGTGCTAACATCTTTTCATTAGCTGAAACAACCTCACGAATAGCAACAACACGATTAACAGCATCAGATACTGATTTCGAATTTAAAATAGTATTAATATAGTTAGTCAAGTTACCCTTTTGAGCACTACGAACTTGCTTTTTCAAAGATTCGTTACGTGCAACAATTTTATTAGAAAGAGTTTGAATCTCTTGACCTAACTGCTGAGATACAGCCTCAAGTTGAGCATTTTGCGCTTCTAATTCTGATTGTTGAGACTCTAAAGCACCAACTTGTCCTTTAATAGCAGTCACCTGGTTTTGTGCTGCTGCTTGTTGCCCTGATAAAGTATTGATTACTGAATCAGTAGCAGCAATTTTCGAGTCAAAGTCATCAGCGTTTACTGTTACGGCAGCAGTTCCAAGAGTTACTCCACTCACAAGGACTGCTGATAATATTCTTTTTTTCATTTTTACTAAACTACTCCTTTACGATAAGACATTAAATATTTTACCAAAAAATTCACGAAATTATATTACGTCATTGTTACATTTATATTTGAAATCAACTATTTCTAAATGAACCATAATCAAATCTAGAAAACGATAACCTTCTTCTATTCACTCTATCAATATAATTACTCCATAGTGAAACTAAAAGAGAAATAAAAAAAGAGTATAATTACTCTTAAAATTATAATATTTACGGAGAATAAGGGATTCGAACCCTTGCGCCAGTTACCCGACCTAACGATTTAGCAAACCGTCCTCTTCAGCCTCTTGAGTAATTCTCCAAATTAATATTAATGGGCACGAGTGGACTCGAACCACCGACCTCACGCTTATCAGGCGTGCGCTCTAACCACCTGAGCTACGCGCCCAAGCAAATGCTTGGTTTTACTTTTATGTAAAGTAAGCGGGTGACGAGAATCGAACTCGCGACAACAGCTTGGAAGGCTGTAGTTTTACCACTAAACTACACCCGCTAAAAACTTATATAATAAATGGCGCGAGACGGAATCGAACCGCCGACACATGGAGCTTCAATCCATTGCTCTACCAACTGAGCTACCGAGCCTATTGCGGGAGCAGGATTTGAACCTACGACCTTCGGGTTATGAGCCCGACGAGCTACCTAGCTGCTCCATCCCGCGATATCTTTAAAGGAGGATGTGGGATTCGAACCCACGCACGCTTTTACACGCCTGACGGTTTTCAAGACCGTTCCCTTCAGCCGGACTTGGGTAATCCTCCATATAACAAAAAATATGGACCTTGTAGGACTCGAACCTACGACCGCTCGGTTATGAGCCGAGTGCTCTAACCAGTTGAGCTAAAGGTCCAAAGTCTCAATAAAATAAATAGCGGCGGAGGGGATCGAACCCCCGACCTCCCGGGTATGAACCGGACGCTCTAGCCAGCTGAGCTACACCGCCATAAAAATATATCCATCGGGAAGACAGGATTCGAACCTGCGACACCTTGGTCCCAAACCAAGTACTCTACCAAGCTGAGCTACTTCCCGAAAAATATGCACCCTAGAGGAGTCGAACCTCTAACCGCCTGATTCGTAGTCAGGTACTCTATCCAGTTGAGCTAAGGGTGCTAAATATTATATGCCGAGGACCGGAATCGAACCGGTACGATGTTTACCATCGCAGGATTTTAAGTCCTGTGCGTCTGCCAGTTCCGCCACCCCGGCCTCTAACAAGCGAACGACGGGGTTCGAACCCGCGACCCTCACCTTGGCAAGGTGATGTTCTACCACTGAACTACGTTCGCACTAAAGACACTATTTATCCTATAAAATTGTAATGCCGGCTACATGACTTGAACACGCGACCCTCTGATTACAAATCAGATGCTCTACCAACTGAGCTAAGCCGGCAATCTACTAATGCGGGTGAAGGGACTTGAACCCCCACGCCGTTAAGCGCCAGATCCTAAATCTGGTGCGTCTGCCAATTCCGCCACACCCGCATTTCTAAATGACCCGTACTGGGCTCGAACCAGTGACCCATTGATTAAAAGTCAATTGCTCTACCAACTGAGCTAACGAGTCTACGGTCCCGACGGGAATCGAACCCGCGATCTTCGCCGTGACAGGGCGACGTGATAACCGCTACACTACGGGACCTATGGGAGTTAACGGGATCGAACCGCTGACCCTCTGCTTGTAAGGCAGATGCTCTCCCAGCTGAGCTAAACTCCCTTTGCTAAGCGACTACCTTATCTCACAGGGGGCAACCCCCAACTACTTCCGGCGTTCTAGGGCTTAACTTCTGTGTTCGGCATGAGAACAGGTGTATCTCCTAGGCAATTATCACTTAACTATTGAGTCTTATTCACTCAAAATTGAATATCTATAGTCTAACAAGAAACCGTAACGTTGTCAATATCTCTTTTTGGATAAGTCCTCGAGCTATTAGTATTAGTCCGCTAAATGTGTCACCACAATTACACTCCTAACCTATCTACCTGATCATCTCTCAGGGCTCTTACTGATATAAAATCATGGGAAATCTCATCTTGAGGTGGGCTTCGCACTTAGATGCTTTCAGCGCTTATCCCTTCCCTACATAGCTACCCAGCGATGCCTTTGGCAAGACAACTGGTACACCAGCGGTAAGTCCACTCTGGTCCTCTCGTACTAGGAGCAGATCCTCTCAAATTTCCTACGCCCGCGACGGATAGGGACCGAACTGTCTCACGACGTTCTGAACCCAGCTCGCGTGCCGCTTTAATGGGCGAACAGCCCAACCCTTGGGACCGACTACAGCCCCAGGATGCGACGAGCCGACATCGAGGTGCCAAACCTCCCCGTCGATGTGAACTCTTGGGGGAGATAAGCCTGTTATCCCCAGGGTAGCTTTTATCCGTTGAGCGATGGCCCTTCCATACGGAACCACCGGATCACTAAGCCCGACTTTCGTCCCTGCTCGAGTTGTAGCTCTCGCAGTCAAGCTCCCTTATACCTTTACACTCTACGACTGATTTCCAACCAGTCTGAGGGAACCTTTGGGCGCCTCCGTTACCTTTTAGGAGGCGACCGCCCCAGTCAAACTGCCCGTCAGACACTGTCTCCGATAGGGATTGCCTATCTGGGTTAGAGTAGCCATAACACAAGGGTAGTATCCCAACAACGCCTCAAACGAAACTGGCGTCCCGTTATCATAGGCTCCTACCTATCCTGTACATGTGGTACAGATACTCAATATCAAACTGCAGTAAAGCTCCATGGGGTCTTTCCGTCCTGTCGCGGGTAACCTGCATCTTCACAGGTACTAAAATTTCACCGAGTCTCTCGTTGAGACAGTGCCCAAATCATTACGCCTTTCGTGCGGGTCGGAACTTACCCGACAAGGAATTTCGCTACCTTAGGACCGTTATAGTTACGGCCGCCGTTTACTGGGGCTTCAATTCATACCTTCGCTTACGCTAAGCACTCCTCTTAACCTTCCAGCACCGGGCAGGCGTCACCCCCTATACATCATCTTACGATTTAGCAGAGAGCTGTGTTTTTGATAAACAGTTGCTTGGGCCTATTCACTGCGGCTGATCTAAAATCAGCGCCCCTTCTCCCGAAGTTACGGGGCCATTTTGCCGAGTTCCTTAACGAGAGTTCTCTCGCTCACCTGAGGCTACTCGCCTCGACTACCTGTGTCGGTTTGCGGTACGGGTAGAGTATATGTATCGCTAGAAGCTTTTCTTGGCAGTGTGACATCACTAACTTCGCTACTAAACTTCGCTCCTCGTCACAGCTCAATGTTAAAGATATAAGCATTTGACTCATATCACACCTCACTGTTTGACCAGACACTTCCAATCGTCTGGTTTAGTTAGCCTACTGCGTCCCTCCATCACTATATACTCTAGTACAGGAATATCAACCTGTTGTCCATCGGATACACCTTTCGGTCTCTCCTTAGGTCCCGACTAACCCAGGGCGGACGAGCCTTCCCCTGGAAACCTTAGTCTTACGGTGGACAGGATTCTCACCTGTCTTGCGCTACTCATACCGGCATTCTCACTTCTATGCGTTCCAGCGCTCCTCACGGTACACCTTCTTCACACATAGAACGCTCTCCTACCATGACACTTTTGTGTCATCCACAGCTTCGGTAATATGTTTTAGCCCCGGTACATTTTCGGCGCAGGGTCACTCGACTAGTGAGCTATTACGCACTCTTTGAATGAATAGCTGCTTCTAAGCTAACATCCTAGTTGTCTGTGCAACCCCACATCCTTTTCCACTTAACATATATTTTGGGACCTTAGCTGGTGGTCTGGGCTGTTTCCCTTTCGACTACGGATCTTAGCACTCGCAGTCTGACTGCCGATTATATCTCGTTGGCATTCGGAGTTTATCTGAGATTGGTAATCCGGGATGGACCCCTCACCCAAACAGTGCTCTACCTCCAAGAGACTTAACATCGACGCTAGCCCTAAAGCTATTTCGGAGAGAACCAGCTATCTCCAAGTTCGTTTGGAATTTCTCCGCTACCCACAAGTCATCCAAGCACTTTTCAACGTGCCCTGGTTCGGTCCTCCAGTGAGTTTTACCTCACCTTCAACCTGCTCATGGGTAGGTCACATGGTTTCGGGTCTACAACATGATACTATGACGCCCTATTAAGACTCGGTTTCCCTACGGCTCCGTCTCTTCAACTTAACCTCGCATCATATCGTAACTCGCCGGTTCATTCTACAAAAGGCACGCTCTCACCCATTAACGGGCTCGAACTTGTTGTAGGCACACGGTTTCAGGTTCTATTTCACTCCCCTCCCGGGGTGCTTTTCACCTTTCCCTCACGGTACTGGTTCACTATCGGTCACTAGAGAGTATTTAGGGTTGGGAGATGGTCCTCCCAGATTCCGACGAGATTTCGCGTGTCTCGCCGTACTCAGGATACTGCTAAGGTTAATCTATCATTTTAAATACGAGGCTGTTACTCTCTTTGGCTTACCTTCCCAGGTAATTCTTCTATAATGATTAATCCTATATCGCAGTCCTACAACCCCGAAGTGTAAACACTTCGGTTTGCCCTCCTGCCGTTTCGCTCGCCGCTACTAAGGCAATCGCTTTTGCTTTCTCTTCCTGCAGCTACTTAGATGTTTCAGTTCACTGCGTCTTCCTTCTCATATCCTTAACAGATATGGATACTAGTCATTAACTAGTGGGTTCCCCCATTCGGACATCTCTGGATCAGCGCTTACTTACAGCTCCCCAAAGCATTTCGTCGTTAGTCACGTCCTTCTTCGGCTTCTAGTGCCAAGGCATCCACCGTGCGCCCTTATTAACTTAACCTTATTAACCTAGTTTCTTTAAAACTAGAAAACTCATTAAATATTCACAGCGTTTTCGGTTTATTTTCTTGTTACTTTCTACAATCTATTTCTAGATCGTGGAATTTGATATAGATATTCAATTTTCAATGAACAATTTGAATCTTTCGATTCAATGGAGCCTAGCGGGATCGAACCGCTGACCTCCTGCGTGCAAAGCAGGCGCTCTCCCAGCTGAGCTAAGGCCCCACAAGACCTCTCAAAACTAAACAAGACACAAATGGCAGGTTTCCTTATCCTTAGAAAGGAGGTGATCCAGCCGCACCTTCCGATACGGCTACCTTGTTACGACTTCACCCCAATCATCTATCCCACCTTAGGCGGCTGGCTCCTAAAAGGTTACCTCACCGACTTCGGGTGTTACAAACTCTCGTGGTGTGACGGGCGGTGTGTACAAGGCCCGGGAACGTATTCACCGCGGCGTGCTGATCCGCGATTACTAGCGATTCCGACTTCATGTAGGCGAGTTGCAGCCTACAATCCGAACTGAGATTGGCTTTAAGAGATTAGCTTGCCGTCACCGGCTTGCGACTCGTTGTACCAACCATTGTAGCACGTGTGTAGCCCAGGTCATAAGGGGCATGATGATTTGACGTCATCCCCACCTTCCTCCGGTTTATTACCGGCAGTCTCGCTAGAGTGCCCAACTTAATGATGGCAACTAACAATAGGGGTTGCGCTCGTTGCGGGACTTAACCCAACATCTCACGACACGAGCTGACGACAACCATGCACCACCTGTCACTTCTGCTCCGAAGAGAAAGCCTATCTCTAGGCCGGTCAGAAGGATGTCAAGACCTGGTAAGGTTCTTCGCGTTGCTTCGAATTAAACCACATGCTCCACCGCTTGTGCGGGCCCCCGTCAATTCCTTTGAGTTTCAACCTTGCGGTCGTACTCCCCAGGCGGAGTGCTTAATGCGTTAGCTGCGGCACTAAGCCCCGGAAAGGGCCTAACACCTAGCACTCATCGTTTACGGCGTGGACTACCAGGGTATCTAATCCTGTTTGCTCCCCACGCTTTCGAGCCTCAGCGTCAGTTACAGACCAGAGAGCCGCTTTCGCCACCGGTGTTCCTCCATATATCTACGCATTTCACCGCTACACATGGAATTCCACTCTCCCCTTCTGCACTCAAGTCCTCCAGTTTCCAAAGCGTACAATGGTTAAGCCACTGCCTTTAACTTCAGACTTAAAGAACCGCCTGCGCTCGCTTTACGCCCAATAAATCCGGACAACGCTCGGGACCTACGTATTACCGCGGCTGCTGGCACGTAGTTAGCCGTCCCTTTCTGGTTAGTTACCGTCACTTGGTAGATTTTCCACTCCTACCAACGTTCTTCTCTAACAACAGAGCTTTACGATCCGAAAACCTTCTTCACTCACGCGGCGTTGCTCGGTCAGACTTCCGTCCATTGCCGAAGATTCCCTACTGCTGCCTCCCGTAGGAGTCTGGGCCGTGTCTCAGTCCCAGTGTGGCCGATCACCCTCTCAGGTCGGCTATGTATCGTCGCCTTGGTGAGCCTTTACCTCACCAACTAGCTAATACAACGCAGGTCCATCTCACAGTGAAGCAATTGCTCCTTTTAAATAACTAACATGTGTTAATTACTCTTATGCGGTATTAGCTATCGTTTCCAATAGTTATCCCCCGCTATGAGGCAGGTTACCTACGCGTTACTCACCCGTTCGCAACTCATCAGTCTAGTGTAAACACCAAACCTCAGCGTTCTACTTGCATGTATTAGGCACGCCGCCAGCGTTCGTCCTGAGCCAGGATCAAACTCTCATTAAAAGTTTGAGCTTTGCTCTTTTCTGTCTCGCTGACAGATTTATTGTTTTTTTGTCATTGACGGATTTACAATGTAAATCCACCCTGCACATTCGTTCGTCTTGTTCAGTTTTCAAAGGTCTAATGATATATCATAAAAATATATCCATCGGGAAGACAGGATTCGAACCTGCGACACCTTGGTCCCAAACCAAGTACTCTACCAAGCTGAGCTACTTCCCGAAAAATATGCACCCTAGAGGAGTCGAACCTCTAACCGCCTGATTCGTAGTCAGGTACTCTATCCAGTTGAGCTAAGGGTGCTAAATATTATATGCCGAGGACCGGAATCGAACCGGTACGATGTTTACCATCGCAGGATTTTAAGTCCTGTGCGTCTGCCAGTTCCGCCACCCCGGCCTCTAACAAGCGAACGACGGGGTTCGAACCCGCGACCCTCACCTTGGCAAGGTGATGTTCTACCACTGAACTACGTTCGCACTAAAGACACTATTTATCCTATAAAATTGTAATGCCGGCTACATGACTTGAACACGCGACCCTCTGATTACAAATCAGATGCTCTACCAACTGAGCTAAGCCGGCAATCTACTAATGCGGGTGAAGGGACTTGAACCCCCACGCCGTTAAGCGCCAGATCCTAAATCTGGTGCGTCTGCCAATTCCGCCACACCCGCATTTCTAAATGACCCGTACTGGGCTCGAACCAGTGACCCATTGATTAAAAGTCAATTGCTCTACCAACTGAGCTAACGAGTCTACGGTCCCGACGGGAATCGAACCCGCGATCTTCGCCGTGACAGGGCGACGTGATAACCGCTACACTACGGGACCTATGGGAGTTAACGGGATCGAACCGCTGACCCTCTGCTTGTAAGGCAGATGCTCTCCCAGCTGAGCTAAACTCCCTTTGCTAAGCGACTACCTTATCTCACAGGGGGCAACCCCCAACTACTTCCGGCGTTCTAGGGCTTAACTTCTGTGTTCGGCATGAGAACAGGTGTATCTCCTAGGCAATTATCACTTAACTATTGAGTCTTATTCACTCAAAATTGAATATCTATAGTCTAACAAGAAACCGTAACGTTGTCAATATCTCTTTTTGGATAAGTCCTCGAGCTATTAGTATTAGTCCGCTAAATGTGTCACCACAATTACACTCCTAACCTATCTACCTGATCATCTCTCAGGGCTCTTACTGATATAAAATCATGGGAAATCTCATCTTGAGGTGGGCTTCGCACTTAGATGCTTTCAGCGCTTATCCCTTCCCTACATAGCTACCCAGCGATGCCTTTGGCAAGACAACTGGTACACCAGCGGTAAGTCCACTCTGGTCCTCTCGTACTAGGAGCAGATCCTCTCAAATTTCCTACGCCCGCGACGGATAGGGACCGAACTGTCTCACGACGTTCTGAACCCAGCTCGCGTGCCGCTTTAATGGGCGAACAGCCCAACCCTTGGGACCGACTACAGCCCCAGGATGCGACGAGCCGACATCGAGGTGCCAAACCTCCCCGTCGATGTGAACTCTTGGGGGAGATAAGCCTGTTATCCCCAGGGTAGCTTTTATCCGTTGAGCGATGGCCCTTCCATACGGAACCACCGGATCACTAAGCCCGACTTTCGTCCCTGCTCGAGTTGTAGCTCTCGCAGTCAAGCTCCCTTATACCTTTACACTCTACGACTGATTTCCAACCAGTCTGAGGGAACCTTTGGGCGCCTCCGTTACCTTTTAGGAGGCGACCGCCCCAGTCAAACTGCCCGTCAGACACTGTCTCCGATAGGGATTGCCTATCTGGGTTAGAGTAGCCATAACACAAGGGTAGTATCCCAACAACGCCTCAAACGAAACTGGCGTCCCGTTATCATAGGCTCCTACCTATCCTGTACATGTGGTACAGATACTCAATATCAAACTGCAGTAAAGCTCCATGGGGTCTTTCCGTCCTGTCGCGGGTAACCTGCATCTTCACAGGTACTAAAATTTCACCGAGTCTCTCGTTGAGACAGTGCCCAAATCATTACGCCTTTCGTGCGGGTCGGAACTTACCCGACAAGGAATTTCGCTACCTTAGGACCGTTATAGTTACGGCCGCCGTTTACTGGGGCTTCAATTCATACCTTCGCTTACGCTAAGCACTCCTCTTAACCTTCCAGCACCGGGCAGGCGTCACCCCCTATACATCATCTTACGATTTAGCAGAGAGCTGTGTTTTTGATAAACAGTTGCTTGGGCCTATTCACTGCGGCTGATCTAAAATCAGCGCCCCTTCTCCCGAAGTTACGGGGCCATTTTGCCGAGTTCCTTAACGAGAGTTCTCTCGCTCACCTGAGGCTACTCGCCTCGACTACCTGTGTCGGTTTGCGGTACGGGTAGAGTATATGTATCGCTAGAAGCTTTTCTTGGCAGTGTGACATCACTAACTTCGCTACTAAACTTCGCTCCTCGTCACAGCTCAATGTTAAAGATATAAGCATTTGACTCATATCACACCTCACTGTTTGACCAGACACTTCCAATCGTCTGGTTTAGTTAGCCTACTGCGTCCCTCCATCACTATATACTCTAGTACAGGAATATCAACCTGTTGTCCATCGGATACACCTTTCGGTCTCTCCTTAGGTCCCGACTAACCCAGGGCGGACGAGCCTTCCCCTGGAAACCTTAGTCTTACGGTGGACAGGATTCTCACCTGTCTTGCGCTACTCATACCGGCATTCTCACTTCTATGCGTTCCAGCGCTCCTCACGGTACACCTTCTTCACACATAGAACGCTCTCCTACCATGACACTTTTGTGTCATCCACAGCTTCGGTAATATGTTTTAGCCCCGGTACATTTTCGGCGCAGGGTCACTCGACTAGTGAGCTATTACGCACTCTTTGAATGAATAGCTGCTTCTAAGCTAACATCCTAGTTGTCTGTGCAACCCCACATCCTTTTCCACTTAACATATATTTTGGGACCTTAGCTGGTGGTCTGGGCTGTTTCCCTTTCGACTACGGATCTTAGCACTCGCAGTCTGACTGCCGATTATATCTCGTTGGCATTCGGAGTTTATCTGAGATTGGTAATCCGGGATGGACCCCTCACCCAAACAGTGCTCTACCTCCAAGAGACTTAACATCGACGCTAGCCCTAAAGCTATTTCGGAGAGAACCAGCTATCTCCAAGTTCGTTTGGAATTTCTCCGCTACCCACAAGTCATCCAAGCACTTTTCAACGTGCCCTGGTTCGGTCCTCCAGTGAGTTTTACCTCACCTTCAACCTGCTCATGGGTAGGTCACATGGTTTCGGGTCTACAACATGATACTATGACGCCCTATTAAGACTCGGTTTCCCTACGGCTCCGTCTCTTCAACTTAACCTCGCATCATATCGTAACTCGCCGGTTCATTCTACAAAAGGCACGCTCTCACCCATTAACGGGCTCGAACTTGTTGTAGGCACACGGTTTCAGGTTCTATTTCACTCCCCTCCCGGGGTGCTTTTCACCTTTCCCTCACGGTACTGGTTCACTATCGGTCACTAGAGAGTATTTAGGGTTGGGAGATGGTCCTCCCAGATTCCGACGAGATTTCGCGTGTCTCGCCGTACTCAGGATACTGCTAAGGTTAATCTATCATTTTAAATACGAGGCTGTTACTCTCTTTGGCTTACCTTCCCAGGTAATTCTTCTATAATGATTAATCCTATATCGCAGTCCTACAACCCCGAAGTGTAAACACTTCGGTTTGCCCTCCTGCCGTTTCGCTCGCCGCTACTAAGGCAATCGCTTTTGCTTTCTCTTCCTGCAGCTACTTAGATGTTTCAGTTCACTGCGTCTTCCTTCTCATATCCTTAACAGATATGGATACTAGTCATTAACTAGTGGGTTCCCCCATTCGGACATCTCTGGATCAGCGCTTACTTACAGCTCCCCAAAGCATTTCGTCGTTAGTCACGTCCTTCTTCGGCTTCTAGTGCCAAGGCATCCACCGTGCGCCCTTATTAACTTAACCTTATTAACCTAGTTTCTTTAAAACTAGAAAACTCATTAAATATTCACAGCGTTTTCGGTTTATTTTCTTGTTACTTTCTACAATCTATTTCTAGATCGTGGAATTTGATATAGATATTCAATTTTCAATGAACAATTTGAATCTTTCGATTCAATGGAGCCTAGCGGGATCGAACCGCTGACCTCCTGCGTGCAAAGCAGGCGCTCTCCCAGCTGAGCTAAGGCCCCACAAGACCTCTCAAAACTAAACAAGACACAAATGGCAGGTTTCCTTATCCTTAGAAAGGAGGTGATCCAGCCGCACCTTCCGATACGGCTACCTTGTTACGACTTCACCCCAATCATCTATCCCACCTTAGGCGGCTGGCTCCTAAAAGGTTACCTCACCGACTTCGGGTGTTACAAACTCTCGTGGTGTGACGGGCGGTGTGTACAAGGCCCGGGAACGTATTCACCGCGGCGTGCTGATCCGCGATTACTAGCGATTCCGACTTCATGTAGGCGAGTTGCAGCCTACAATCCGAACTGAGATTGGCTTTAAGAGATTAGCTTGCCGTCACCGGCTTGCGACTCGTTGTACCAACCATTGTAGCACGTGTGTAGCCCAGGTCATAAGGGGCATGATGATTTGACGTCATCCCCACCTTCCTCCGGTTTATTACCGGCAGTCTCGCTAGAGTGCCCAACTTAATGATGGCAACTAACAATAGGGGTTGCGCTCGTTGCGGGACTTAACCCAACATCTCACGACACGAGCTGACGACAACCATGCACCACCTGTCACTTCTGCTCCGAAGAGAAAGCCTATCTCTAGGCCGGTCAGAAGGATGTCAAGACCTGGTAAGGTTCTTCGCGTTGCTTCGAATTAAACCACATGCTCCACCGCTTGTGCGGGCCCCCGTCAATTCCTTTGAGTTTCAACCTTGCGGTCGTACTCCCCAGGCGGAGTGCTTAATGCGTTAGCTGCGGCACTAAGCCCCGGAAAGGGCCTAACACCTAGCACTCATCGTTTACGGCGTGGACTACCAGGGTATCTAATCCTGTTTGCTCCCCACGCTTTCGAGCCTCAGCGTCAGTTACAGACCAGAGAGCCGCTTTCGCCACCGGTGTTCCTCCATATATCTACGCATTTCACCGCTACACATGGAATTCCACTCTCCCCTTCTGCACTCAAGTCCTCCAGTTTCCAAAGCGTACAATGGTTAAGCCACTGCCTTTAACTTCAGACTTAAAGAACCGCCTGCGCTCGCTTTACGCCCAATAAATCCGGACAACGCTCGGGACCTACGTATTACCGCGGCTGCTGGCACGTAGTTAGCCGTCCCTTTCTGGTTAGTTACCGTCACTTGGTAGATTTTCCACTCCTACCAACGTTCTTCTCTAACAACAGAGCTTTACGATCCGAAAACCTTCTTCACTCACGCGGCGTTGCTCGGTCAGACTTCCGTCCATTGCCGAAGATTCCCTACTGCTGCCTCCCGTAGGAGTCTGGGCCGTGTCTCAGTCCCAGTGTGGCCGATCACCCTCTCAGGTCGGCTATGTATCGTCGCCTTGGTGAGCCTTTACCTCACCAACTAGCTAATACAACGCAGGTCCATCTCACAGTGAAGCAATTGCTCCTTTTAAATAACTAACATGTGTTAATTACTCTTATGCGGTATTAGCTATCGTTTCCAATAGTTATCCCCCGCTATGAGGCAGGTTACCTACGCGTTACTCACCCGTTCGCAACTCATCAGTCTAGTGTAAACACCAAACCTCAGCGTTCTACTTGCATGTATTAGGCACGCCGCCAGCGTTCGTCCTGAGCCAGGATCAAACTCTCATTAAAAGTTTGAGCTTTGCTCTTTTCTGTCTCGCTGACAGATTTATTGTTTTTTTGTCATTGACGGATTTACAATGTAAATCCACCCTGCACATTCGTTCGTCTTGTTCAGTTTTCAAAGGTCTTTGCCTCTCTTGAGACAACTTCTATATTCTAGCAAACTTATTCTGCTTTGTCAACTACTTTTTTTAAGTTGTTAACTACGCGCTAATAGAAACTGCTCTCTTGAGACAACTTATTCATTATACTAAATATTTCTACTTCCTGTCAATACTATTTTTGTATTTTTTCTTTTATTTTTTAAAAGTTAATATTATTTATAGTAACTAACCTTCTATAGTTGATTAATGGATAGCATTTTTACCGTTGTCATGTTCATATTTCATCTTCTTGATTCACAAATTTAAACTTCATCTTCATAAAAACACCCCTCAAATTTTATCTAAATTTGAAGGGTGTTTGAAATTTATAAAGTTCTTTAAAAATATATGATGACTTATTTTTTATCTTCTTCTTGCATTTTTTCTTTTATTTCATCGTATGATAACGCTCTTGCTTTATCTTCATCATTTTCTGTCTCAGGCATTTTACCTGTCTCGAAAATTGACTTAATCTGAGCAGCATCAAGAGTCTCATATTTTAAGAGGGCTTCTGCAATTAATTTATGAGTATCGCGGTTTTCGTTGATAATATCAGCTGCCTTATTACGTGCTTCATTAAGAAGGTGACGAACTTCATCATCAATAAGTTGTGCAGTTTGAGCAGAATATGATTTTTCAGGTGACATTTGACCAGCCATCATTGCGTGGTTACCTTCGTATTGGACTGGGCCAAGTTTCTCACTCATACCATATTCAGTCACCATAGCGCGGGCCATGGCAGTGGCTTGTTCGAAGTCATTAGAGGCACCTGTTGTCTGAGCGTTGAAAATAATTTCTTCCGCTACACGTCCTCCCATAAGACCTGCTAATTGCTCTTTCATATCATCTTTTGAAAGAAGCATTTGATCTTCTTTAGGTAAAGCAATCATATATCCACCTGCACGACCACGTGGTACGATAGTAACTTTATGAACTACTCGCGCATTTGAAAGAATCAAACCGACAATTGTGTGCCCAGCTTCATGGTAAGCAACCATAGCTCTTTCTCTTTCAGAAATAGTACGATCTTTTTTAGAAGGACCGGCAATTACACGGTCTTCTGCTTCATCAATATCTGAAGCATCAATAACTTTTTTATTTCGTCGCGCAGCAACTAAAGCAGCTTCATTGAGAACATTCTCCAAATCAGCACCAACAAATCCTGGGGTTTGTTGAGCTACTACTTTTAAGTCAACATTATCTGCTAATGGTTTATTTTTAGCATGTACTCTCAGAATTGCTTCACGACCTTTTACATCAGGTTGTCCAACTAGAACTTTTCTATCAAAACGTCCTGGACGCAGTAATGCGGGATCTAACACATCACTACGGTTGGTAGCAGCGATAACGATAATACTTTCGTTTCCTTCAAAACCATCCATTTCAATTAAAAGTTGGTTGAGCGTTTGTTCACGTTCATCGTTTCCGCCACCCATACCAGCTCCACGTCGACGTCCAACAGCATCAATTTCATCAATGAAAATAATAGCACGTTCAGCTTTTTTAGCGTCTTCAAACAAAGAGCGTACTCGACTAGCTCCAACACCGACAAACATTTCAACAAAATCTGAACCGGAAATACTAAAGAATGGAACCCCTGCTTCACCGGCAACAGCTTTTGCTAATAGGGTTTTACCTGTCCCTGGAGGTCCTTCTAATAGAACCCCTGCTGGAATTCGGGCACCTAGAGATTTATATCGTTTAGGATCTTTAAGGAAGTCAACGACTTCTATTAATTCTTGCTTTTCTTCCTCTGCTCCAGCAACATCTGAAAATCGAACTTTAACCTCATCTTTACTAGATGATCTTGCTTTATTTTTACCAAAGCTCATGGCACCACGAGCGCCACCGCCACCGCCTTGGTTCATCATCATCATAAAGAAACCAATCATGATAACTAAAGGTAAAAAACTGGCAATATAAGAAATCCATGTCCCACTTGAACTTTCATGTTTGACCTGAATATTAGTGTTATTTTCTTCAGCAGCGCTAACAAGAGATTTTATTGAAGAGTCATTTGGTAGTATAACAGAATTAAATCCTGTAACTTTAGTAGCAACACTACCACCTAGAAAAGTAAAACTATTAGCTGATTTAATTGTTTTGGCTTTCTTATATGTCCCACTAACTTCAACAACACCACCACTTGGCTGGTATGAAATAGACTTAATTTCTCCAGCTTTTAATTGTTTAACAAGTTTTGTATAAGAAATTTGCTGGTTTTGAGAGCTAGTTCCTTTTAAATAGTATTGAAAGGTTGTAATAACCGCAATAATCAATAATATGTAAATAAAGGAATTTTTCAGAAAACCATTATTTTTATTATTTTTCATAGTTTAAGAGAGTACCTTTTTTCTATTTTGAGTAAATTTCTTCTTTTAACACACCGACATAAGGTAAGTTACGATAGTTTTCAGCATAGTCTAAACCGAATCCCACAATAAATTCATTTGGGATATCGTAACAAACGTAATCAGCATCAATATCTACCAATCGCCCTTCTGGCTTATCAAAAAGGGTTGCAACTTTGACAGAGTTAGCTTGGCGATACTTAAACATATCTCGAAGGTATTTTAATGTACGTCCAGTATCAATGATGTCTTCAATAAAGATTACATCTCTTCCTTCAATGTTAGTATCAACATCTTTTAAAATTTTAACTTCTCCACTACTAGTTGTACCACCGTGATAGCTTGAAACAACCATAAAATCAATTTCAACATGTGTATCAATATGCTTTAATAGTTCAGCCATAAAAGGCACTGACCCCTTTAATACACCTACTAATAATGGATTCTTACCTGCATAATCTGCAGTTAATTTAGCTCCTAATTCTTTCGTTTTCAGAATAATATCTTCTTCTGAATATAAAACTTTTTTTATATCATTTTCAAGCATGATGTCACCTTTTTTCTAAATTTTCAATATAAAGTTTGCCCTTCATTATATCATGTTCAGAAGGTTTTCTCAAATATGTTCTACCTGCAACAATCACAAATATCAACTCTTTATTTTGCTCCCCAATAACAGCTTCTTCTCTGTCTTTTAGAGTTATTTTCTCATCAATAAATAGACGGCGAATTTTTTTAGTGTGATTTCCTAAAAATATCCTATCCCCTTCTTTTCTTCTCCTTAAAATAATCGGAGAAGTATCATAAATAGGAATAGTAATGTCTGCTTGAGAAATGAATTTTCCATAGGAAAATAAATATTGTGAGAATATTTGTATATTATGCAATTCTAATCTTTTTTCAACCTTAAAACTATCCGTCTTAGGATGGATTTTTGTAATATGAAAACTCTCGTAATCCTTATGAAGAAAATAGCCCGATTTAATAGTATAGTCAATATTGGCTTTAGTTCTAATCAATTTTAATATTACTCTGAACTGTTCTTTACTCACTTGTAAATCTGGAAATTTGCTAATGTAATCTTGCAATAAAAATTCTTGGACAGAATGAGTTTGCCTTAAAAAATCATAGCAGTTTGTTACTTCGATGCTCCTTGTTAGGTCTGTTAAAGCCGTGAATAAACACTCTGTTTCCTCAGAGAGAGTTATGAGAGAATCTTTCAATTGATTATTTTCTCTTTCCAAAGCAGGAAAGTAGACGTTTCTTATTCGATTTCTTAAATAATCAGACGAAGCATTGCTAGCATCTTCAAAATGAAAAATATTTGGTAATAACTCCTTTTTATATGGAAGAAATGGTCTAATCAATTGACCGTTTGCAAAAGCACTCACTTGCTTAATCCCTGATAAATAGCGTAGCCTGCTTCCTCTTAAAATTCTCATAAATACAGTTTCAGCTTGATCATCAGCATGGTGAGCTGTTACTAAAGCCGTGTAACCTTCTTCACGCATAACTTTTGAAAAAAAATTGTAGCGATGGTTACGTGCTCTATCTTCTGAAAATATTCCTTGAAAATAAGAGATAAAGACAGGGACATCATGTATCTGTCCCCACTGTCTGATATATTCTTCTTCTTTTTCTGATTCTTTTCGCTGTCCATGATTTATGTGTGCAATACCAATACTAATTGATAACTCTTTTTGATACTGGTATAAAAATTGCAACAAATTTATTGAATCAATGCCACCAGAAACAGCAATTAGAACTTTCTGATGAGCGGTAAATAACCCTTTGGATAAGGTATCTTTCAAAATAGTGTTATACATATTATTTTAAAACCTGGTAAACGTCGTCAGCAATCTTAGTGATATCATCGTAAGATGATTTATCCGTAAAGATAATCATAATAAAAGGTTGTTCTGCATAAACAATAGCCGCATCATGTTTGTAGTCATAAGCATCTCCAATTTTATGTGCTACTTTAACTGGTATATTTTTAGGGATTCTTGTATTATCAAAATCAGTCTTTGATAGGTAATTAACAATATCTCCATTTTGATAATAAATTGCTTCCATCATTTTACCCGCAGCTTGTGGAGAAATCTGGCGTTTTTTCATATCCCAGTGCATACCAGAAATTGTGTCTACTTGTGTTTGAAACATTGAATCGTATTGATTATTGACATAATAACCTAGCATATTTGTTGCAACATTATCTGATTCCTTGGCAGTTGCTTCAAGTAACTCCTTAACGGTATATAATTTATGATCAGCTTTTTTCTCTAATTTCCCACTACCACTTGGATCATAGCTATTAGGAAATTGATTAACATTATCTTTGTATTCAAATTTGCTGTCCAATGACAGTTTTCCTAATTTTACTTGCTCTTGGCTAGCATAAAGTGTTGCTAATTTTGCAATACTTGCAGAGTACATTGACCTATCAATATTAATACCAGCTACTGTCTGTGTATTTAATTGTTTGATGTATATACCATATTTATCTTTATTATATTTTTCCAATAATACTTCTTGAACCTTAGCCATACGATTATCAGCAACCGATAGATCTTCTACTGATATCCAAAAACCACTGTCCGTTTTATAATAAATACCATGTTCTGTTTCTGCTTGTTCTACTAAATGCACTCTGGAATAAGGTTTTAAATTATTTTTAACTTCACTAACACCATTTGTGTAAGGTGCTTCATAAGTCACAAAAGAAGGTTTTAACCAATAATCCAATGAGACAGATTGCTGCTTAGAAACTAAATCATTAAAAATAGCTTCACGACTAGCCTTTATGAACTGTCCATTGGACAAAGTAAATACTGGAATTCCATTTGAATTAATTGTAAGAGAAACAATCGACAATAAAGTATTTGGAACTAAAGTCTCTCCTGTTATGGTTAAAGCTTCATCTTGAAAACTGCTTATTTCAATTTTTGTAGTTGGTCTCTCTGGAATAGCATCAAAATACATTTCCTTATCCACAACTGTCTGAGTTAAGGCGTATCGTCTATTTTGAGAAAGCGTTAATGGCTCCTCGGTACTTATAGCTGGGATTGATACAAAATATAAGCTACATAATAAGAAGGTTAAAACTTTCTTCATTACTTTTCTCTGCTCTCAATCTTTTCTTTTTCTACAATTGTTTGCCTAAGTTGATAATTCTTATCAGCTAACTCTTCTAGTTTGTCATCCGAGTAGGCTAGAAAATGTTCTATTGTTTCAATTAAATTATTCATAATTATTTTGGTAAAAGGTCTGGTAATGGGTAAATCATTTCGCCGGTCTTAGAGAAATAATACTTAGCTCGAGCATATTTTTGAACGTAATCTGGATTTTTTAGTTGTTTTGCTAGTAACTTCTGGTTCTCAGTTCTATTAGTTAATGTCTGATAGTCTTTCGTTAATTTTACAACTTCTTGACGACGTTCTTGTAAAGTTCTGTAACTCTTAACTAAATTATAAGTGGGTAAAATAAATAAAAGCATGACAAAAATAAGAACCCAACCCATTAAACGATTTTTTCGGCGTAACTCCTCAGCTTCGTAACGTTTTTTTAGATTCTCATCGTTAATATATTGATTATTTAACTGAACAACATTAGGCTTGCTCATCTGTTTCTATCCTTGTTTCATTAATAATTTCATACATCTTGATAGCATCTTCTTTCTTAGTGCTATCTTTCATTTCTAATACTTTAACGGTCAACAATTTATTACCAAAACGAATTTCAACTTGGTCATTAAGCTTTAGGTCAGTTGATGACTTTGCTAATACGCCATTCACCTTGACACGTCCTTTGTCTGCAACTTCTTTAGCAACGGGACGACGCTTAATGATACGCGACACTTTTAGATACTTGTCTAATCTCACTGATGATCACATCCTTCTATCTAAATTAACTCTACTATTTTAGCATTTTTTTTGAAAAATATCTGAACTGATAATATTTGTCAATATAATGTAACAAAAAGAGAGCTAATAGCTCTCTTAATTCTCTCAAATATCAAGTAAAAAACTTCTATTTTAATAACCTCTAAAAATATTTATGTCTTTCAAAAGTTGAGATGTTTGACGTGAAACATAATGTTGCTCGTACTATTCTTCTTGAACCAAACATTTTCTAAAAGAGTATCCAAATTTCCTTGCAACATTTCACTTAGTTATTCTTCTACTGGTTTACGTGACTTAATCTTGATAAAACATTCGGCAAATTTTAGAAGTTCTTCAATAATTTCATAATTTTTCTTATGTTTGATATTAAAAACAACTTCCATCTTACCATTTGTTTCGCTAATTCTAGCCTTAAGTTGAGTTTTTGATAGTGCTTCAAAATAATCTTGAGTTAAAAAATACTTCAAAGATGCTTTTTCAAATAGGATGCTTATTTCATTACCTTTTCTTTCTACTAATTCAGTAAAGGCAAGGTCCAGATAAGCTTTTAAAAGTCCTATTTCTAAAAGGTATGCAACTTGATCAGGATATTCTCCAAAACGATCTATTAACTCATCTTGTAAGGCTTCATAATCAGCCCTAGTTTCTAATTCACGAATACGCTTATATATTTCTATTTTTTGGCGCTCATCTGATATATATTCTGCTGGTAAATAGGCGTCAATTTGTAAGGCTAATTCAGCATTACCTTTTTGACGAATTAATGATTTCCCTTGTTTGGTGGCAATCGCTTGCTCTAGAAGCTGTGAATACATCTCGAATCCAACCGAATCAATAAAACCACTTTGTGAAGCTCCTAAAATATTTCCTGCACCACGTATAGATAAATCACGCATCGCTATTTTAAAACCAGATCCCAATTCTGTAAACCCTTTGATTGCATCTAGTCTTTTCTCAGAAATTTCTGTTAAAACTTTATCAGGTCTGTACATAAGGTAAGCATAAGCAATGCGATTACTTCTACCCACACGGCCTCTTAATTGATAAAGGGTTGACAAGCCCATATGATCTGCATTTTCAACAAAGAGGGTATTAACATTTGAAATATCGACTCCTGTCTCAATTATTGTCGTTGCAACTAAAACATCGTAATCTCCATTGATAAAGTCTATTAATGTATTTTCTAATTGAATTTCAGACATTTGACCATGAACAAAACCAATACTAGCTTCTGGTACTAACTCCTGAAGTTCTGAAACTTTCTGTTCAATAGTGTCAACTTTATTGTAAACATAAAAAACCTGTCCTCCTCTGTCTATCTCACGAATAATAGCTTCTCTAACTAAACCAGGATTTGTCTCCAAAACGTAAGTCTGCACAGGATAACGATTAGTTGGAGGTGTTTCAATGACTGATAAGTCTCTAATGCCAAGCATTGACATATGTAATGTTCTAGGTATTGGGGTCGCTGTCAAAGTTAAGACATCAACTTTTGTTTTTAATTCTTTTAACTTTTCTTTATGCTTTACACCAAATCGCTGTTCCTCATCAATAACTATTAACCCTAAATCCGAAAATACAACATCTTGAGAGAGAAGCCGATGTGTTCCAATAATAATATCAACTTGGCCCTTAGATAATCTTTTTAGTGTATCTGTTTGTTCTTTTTTGCTACGAAAACGACTAAGTACATCAACTGTAACAGGATAATTACTAAAACGTTCTTTAAAATTTTCAAAATGCTGCTGAGCTAGAACTGTTGTTGGGACTAAAACAGCAACTTGTTTATGGTCATTGACAGCTTTGAAAGCCGCACGCATAGCAACCTCTGTCTTACCAAAACCAACGTCTCCAACCAATAATCGATCCATCGGACGATTACCTTCCATATCCTGTTTAATTTCTTTTATCGACCGCAATTGATCCTCTGTCTCTACATATGCAAAATCATTATCAAAGTCATTTTGCATATTATCGTCAGGAGAAAATGCAAATCCTTGTAATTGACTACGCTCTGCATAAAGTTTCAACAAATCATCAGCAATATCTTCTACTTGCTTTGCAACTCTCTGTTTTGCTTTTTTGAAGCGACCATCATTTAACGTATTAATTTTAGGCTCTTTGCCATCTGCAGAGACATATTTTGTTAGAAGTTCAATTTGTTCTACGGGGATAGAGATACGATCAGCATTTTGATATTGAATAGTCAGATAATCACGATGAATACCTTGTATCTCAATTGTTTCAATACCTAAAAATTTTCCTACGCCATGAACATTATGAACAACATAATCGCCAACTGAAAGTTCATTATAATCTTTTAGACGTTCTGCATTACTAATATTACTGCGTCTAATTTTCCTTTTAACACGCCTATGATAAATCTCACGTTCAGTAATCAGAACAATTTTCTCATCTGCAAAATAAAAACCATTTGAAAGATGCCCAACAATAAGTTGTGACTCCTTTGGAACGATATCGTTTTTATCTGAAATGATTAAATCTAACCCATATTCTTTTAAGTTTTCTTGAAGGAGATTTAAACCTTTTTGAGAATCTACTTGCAACAGTACTGTCGCTCCAGATTTCTTATAACGATTGATTTCATCGACCAACAATGGAAATTGATTAAAAAATTCTTGCATTCCATATTGAGTAAAATGATGAAGTTTATCAAATTTCAGATTTCCTAATCCTTTGTGGAAATTTGAAAAGAAGGTTGCTGGTTGGTATTGTCTTAATTGCTTATAAGGATCTGAAAAATAGTTCAAACTAGAATGAGACTTGCCTTGTTGTAAATCTTCCGTCAGAAGGCTAGCTATTTCTAAATCTAACTTAGCATTTCGATCTACAATTTTTTGAAAATCATCAACAAAAAGTGGAGTTCCCTCAGGAATATAGTCTAATATTCCCCATTCTTTTTCATAAAAGATACTTAGAAAACGACGAATATCTGAGTGCTTAAAATGATTCTCAGTTGTAGATAAAACCTCGCTCAAATAGGCGCGTTGTACCTCACTAGCTGTTACTAGATAGCCCTCAAGTTTTTTCTTTGCACGCTCGAAATCTGCATCTTGTAAAATAATATCATCTGCTGGCGAAATCTGTACTGACTCTAATTGTTTAAGAGACTTTTGAGTGTCAATATCAAACTGCCTGATGCCATCTATTTCATCTCCGAAGAATTCCAAGCGATAAGGATATTCTTGTGTCATCTCAAAAATATCTAAAATATCTCCTCTTTGGCTAAATTCACCAGGACTAAATACTTGAGAAACTTTCTGATAGCCTAAATTGACTAGGTTCTTACTCAATTTATCTAAATAACATTCTTGACCGATTTCAAACTTATATTGACTTTTCGAGAAAACTTCCGGATTTGGTAATAGTAACCTTAAACCACTGATACTAGTAATCAAAACACCGTTTTTTTCTGGATCTTTTAGAAACCTCAGGGCACTGAGTCGTGAAATTGATTTATCTAATGAAGAGAAAATAAACTCTGCTGCAGGAACGTCATCAGCAAAAAATTGATAAACATTATCTTCTCCAATTAAACTTGATATATCACTTGATAATTTATCAGAATCATTTTGAGTGGCAGTGACTACCATAATTTTTTTAGATAACTTCTCGTAGGCTGATGCTATGGCAATAGCTTTACTTGCTCCTGAAAACCCCATAACTAATTGGCGACTATTAGTTACTAATCCAGAGTGCCATGTCCGCACCACTTTATTTTGGCTAAATAATTCTATAATATTCATTTTAAACCGTTGTATTTCTGCATTGTTTTTTGAAAATCATTCGTCTGTAAATAATAATTGACAGCATTGTCAACCTTATCAAGGGTATTTAATATCATAATTTCATCATTTTTATCAAACTTCCCTAGAACATGATTAATAACTGTCATACGTCCATTCGGACGTCCTATACCTACTTTAATACGATCAAATTCTTGAGTACCTAAATGAGCAATAATAGACTTGATACCATTATGTCCCCCAGCAGATCCTTTTTGACGAAAACGTATTTTACCGACTTCCATGTCTAAATCATCATATATGATAATCATATCCTTAATAGAAATGTTGTAGTAAGTAAGCAGGGCTTTTACCGCAATACCACTGTTATTCATAAAAGTAGTTGGTTTGATAAAATAAATTTTTTCACCGTTGATAAAATCACTACCTATCTCTGCTTTAAAATTTTTATCTTCTGTAAAGTTGACGTCAAGGTTTTTTACAATTCTGTCAACAGCCATAAATCCAATATTATGTTTTGTATCATTATATTTACTTCCTGGATTTCCTAATCCAACAATCATTTTTACCATTATCTTCTCCATTAAAACGCAAAAATGGTTAAGGATAATAACAATATCCTTAACCTAAAAGTTAACAAATTGATTATTTACTACTAGACATTGAAACGGAATTCCATGATATCGCCATCTTGAACAATATACTCTTTTCCTTCTTCACGTAACCGGCCAGCTTCTTTTACTGCTTTTTCAGATCCATATTGAATAAGGTCATCATATGACATCGTTACTGCACGAATAAAACCTCTTTCAAAATCTGAATGGATAATACCAGCAGCTTGTGGAGCTTTTATACCACGCTTAAACGTCCAAGCGCGAACCTCTTTTTCACCAGCAGTAAAGTAAGTTCCAAGGCCTAAAAGATGATAGGCAGCTCGTGTTAATTTATCAACACCAGATTCTGTTAATCCAATAGCTTCTAAAAATTCTAACTTATCTTCATCATCAAGTTCAGATATTTCTTCTTCAGCTCGAGCAGAAATCACAACTACTTCTGCACTCTCTGTTTCTGCAAATGCACGAATTTGATTAACATAGTCGATATCATCAGGATCAGCTACTTTGTCCTCATCAACATTAGCAACATATAAAACAGGTTTAGTTGTTAATAAAAAGAGACCTTTAACAACTTTTGCTTCCTCTTCTGTAAACTCAATGGTACGAGCTGATTTCCCATCTTCCAAAACAGGTTTAATCTTTTGTAAAACATTGAACTCTGCTACTGATTCTTTATCTTTTTGAGTTCGTGCCATTTTTTCAACACGCGCATAACGTTTATTGATTGACTCTAAATCAGCTAAGATTAATTCAAGATTAATAGTATCAATATCTGCTATAGGATCAACGAAGGCATCCTCACGACCTTGTTCACGCATAACATTTTCATCATCAAAAGCACGTACCACATGAACAATAGCATCCACTTCACGAATATTAGCTAAAAATTTATTTCCTAGACCTTCCCCCTTCGAAGCACCTTTAACAATACCTGCAATATCAGTAAATTCAAAGGTTGTCGGAACTGTTTTTTTAGGCGTAATCAATTCTGTCAATTTTTGCAGACGCTCATCTGGTACCTCTACCATACCAACATTGGGATCAATAGTCGCAAAAGGATAATTAGCAGCTTCTGCTCCTGCTTTTGTAATTGCGTTAAATAAAGTTGATTTACCAACATTTGGTAAGCCTACAATACCTGCTGTTAAAGCCATTTAGTGAGTCTCCATTCAAATTTCAATCAAGACTATTATATCAAAAAATAGAAGAAAAAGCGGTATGATGGTAAGAAAATTTCAGATTTGCTTATCATTATGCCACTCTTTCACCCTCATTTAAATTATCCACTCCGAAACAAAGGGAAGACCTAGAGCTTATAAGAAAGTTAATATAGCTAAGATAATTAGTAGAGATCGAATAATATTTCGAAAAATAAACAACTGTTCTGCAACTTTCGTCATTGTCAATGGCCACCTTTCTTCTTTCGATAACATTAGAATAGCTAATTTTCCAACAGCATACTAGCAATTATTTAGGAAAGTATTGGTTGCAAATATAGCTATAATTATTGGTTTAAAAGGACTTTCATGGTTGCAGTACTTTTTTCAATTTTCGCTCAAAATCATAACGACTCATCATAATCACATGCTGACAGTTAGTACACTGAATTTTAATATCAGCTCCTACTCTCAGTACCTTCCATTGATTAGCCTTTTTACCAGTTTCTTTAATTACACAAGCATGAGGTTTTTTCATTTCAACAAGTGATCCAACTTGATACATCTTTTCTCCTTACATATATAAATACCTTTTTTGACATTTTAAACTAATCTGATCTAACTCAACTATTTCGCCATCTATTTCAATCAAACTATCTTTAGGAAAATATACGGTCATAGCTTTGAAAGTCTGGTGTTTTATACTTTTAGAGGTAGTATGCTTTTTAAAAACCAAAGATAATAAAATACTTAATCGTTTTAGAAAAGTATGCCCTTTAGCGTAAACCATATCTAACTCTGCAGTTAAAGCACTTGCTTTAGGCCAAATAGTAATGCCACCTCCAAAATAAGTGTTATTTGCTAATGCGAAAAAATAAAGGTCATTTAGTTTTATCTGCTGTCCTGTCTCTCCTTCCACTAATACTTGTACTTTAGAAGAATGTAATAATGATTTGATAGCTATAACAATGTAAGTTATTTTTCCTAGACGATATCTATTCAAAATATTTTTTATTTTAGAGTTAGATGCTTTCCAAACGACATAGGCTGCAAAACCTAAATCTAAACTATTCAAAATCAACCCTTTATCATAAATAAAGCAATTAATTTCCTTTAATCTTTCTGTCTGAATAGCGGTAAGGGTTTCTTTGAGGTTAGGAATTTTCAAAGCTCTGGCAAAATCATTTCCCGAACCAACAGGATAATAAGCGCACGGAATATGTTGGGAGAGATAAGTCATTACTTTTGATAAGGTACCATCTCCTCCTATAATCATTAGATGATCACTTTCTTTAAAAGACCTTAGTATATTAATGACTTGTTTTTTTTCATCATCTTTCTGTTCTGTATAGAACACAGAAATATCTTCAGTATGATAAAGCTCCTGAATTTGACCAACAATAGTGGAGGCATTTTTATTACCAGCATGGGGGTTAGCTATTATATATAGAGTCATATTACTCATCATTATAGCATATCTTAGAATAAGAAAACTACCCAAGTTATTCTTGGGTAGTTTTCTTATTTAGTTAGTACGAACAGGAGTTATTAATTGTATGAAATCTTCAGTATCTTCACCAGGTGTCAAAGTAAATGGACGTACTGGAGAAATAAATCGAATCGTAACTGTTTCGCTTTTTACTGCTTTTAAAGATTCAATTAGGTAAGTTGGATTAAAACTAATATTTAAACTATCACCTTTAAGGCTAACAGTATCCAATTCCTCATTAACTTTACCAACTTCTGGAGAGTTTACATGAGCTGAGACTGTTTCATTTTGAATTTCTAAACGAACAGTACCGTTCTGAGTTGCATTCGAAATTAAATAAGCACGTTCCATAGCATGGCGTAAAGCATTTGTATTAAAGATAATTTCGGTTTCAAACTGATTAGTTAGGAGGCGATCAGTATCAGGGTAGTTTCCTTCAAGCAAACATGTATAGAAGCTGATATTTTCACTTCTAAATAACATTTGACTATCTGAGAAGAAAACCTCTACAGTTTCAATATCATCTGTAAAAACAGCCGAAAATTCTCGAAGGGATTTACTTGGAACAACCAAATCAAAATTATTAGCCGATTTCTCTAATTGGAAAGTGCGTTGACTCATACGGTGTGAATCTGTCGCAACAGCCTTAAAGTATTTATTTTGACTGATAACCAAATGAACACCTGTTAAGATTGGACGGCTTTCTTGTTGGCTAGCAGCAAAAGCAGTTTCATTAATAATTGATTTTAACAGTTTAGTTTCTAATGTTAATGGAGTATCTGTTGTCATTTCCTGCAGACGAGGGTATTGATCGACATCCTTACCTTTCAAAGTAATCTCTGATTTTCCACTAGTAAGAACAATTTGATGTTGTTCAATCTCTGTAAATTCTAAAGTTACATCTGGCAAACTTGAAATAATATTAATAAAGAAACCAGCTTCTAACAAAATAGAGCCTGGATTCGTTACTAGTAAACCTGCATTTTCATTTGAAGCAGGAATAGTATTTTCAATTGAAATTTGTCCATTTGACCCCGTTAAAATGATAGCATCTCTAGTCACTTCTATTTTAACAGTTGAAAGGATTGGAATCGCATTTTTATGACTAATAGCTCGTTTGGTTACTGTTAGAGCATGCAAGAAGAAATTTTTATTTATTGAAAAATGAATCATAGTATATCCTTTATATATTAGTATAAATTTAGTAGTAATAGTAGGTCCTGTTAAAGTTGTGAATAAGTATTATAACTTTAGTATTCATAAGGAAAATAACTTGTTCACAACCTGTGGAAAAGTCTCGTGTTTTTCTGATACTTATCCACAAAGCCTACCTGATTTTATTTTTGATAGTTTCTATCTCAATTCGTAAGTTGTCATCTTGAGCAACCATATTTTTTATTTTATTATAAGCGTGGAGAACAGTTGAGTGATCTCGTCCCCCAAATTCTTTACCTATTTTGGGGAGACTGTTATCTGTCATCTCACGAGCTAAGTACATGGCTACCTGCCTTGCAAGGACAATATCTTGTGTTCTTTTAGTTGCTTTTATCTCTTTTACAGTTACGCCATAGAATTTACCAACTTGTATTTGAATTTCTTCTATAGGAATAACAGTAACAATAGGACCGTCATTTTTACGTGCTCTGATAGCTTCTGCAGCTATATCTACTGTAATAGTTTTAGCATGCTTAAAGTCAGCAACTAGACTAATATTTTTCAAGGCTCCTTCTAATTCACGTACGTTGGAATCGAATTCTCCTGCTAAGTATTCAATGGTATCTTGAGGAAAATCATAAGGATATTCTTGAATTTTATTGGTTAAAATAGCAACTCGTGTTTCAAAATCAGGTGGTGTGATATTTACTGGGAGTCCCCAACTAAAGCGCGTGACTAGACGTTCTTCTAGATCATTTAATTGATTTGGATTTCGGTCACTGGTCAATACGATTTGTTTATCGTTTGTATGTAAAGCATTGAAAGTATTGAAGAACTCCTCTTGGGTTCCCCCTAAGGTTTTCTTAGCAAGCGACTGAATATCATCAATCAGGAGTAAGTCCAAGTTGCGAAACTTTTCTTTTAATTCTTCCATCGAATCTAAACGAATATGACTGACAAATTCATTAATAAAATTCTCAGCAGTGATGTATAAAACCCTCGCGTTTGGATTATCTCTTAAAACTTGATTTCCAATAGCATTTAGTAGATGCGTCTTTCCTAGACCAGGTCCCCCCCAGATAAATAGAGGATTATAAGTCGTGCCAGGACTATCAGCTACAGCAATTGATGCTGAAACAGCCCATCTATTTTCATCTCCTTGAACAAAATTAGCAAAAGTATATTTCTCTTTAAGATTAGAGTCGATTTTTCTAATTGGTAAAGTATTTACTTCATTGCTAGATTGCTGATAGTTAGAAAAACTAGTTTCTTGTAAATGTAAATCGTTTGAGACATAGTTAGCTGTAATTTCAGCATTGAAAATTTCAAAACCAGCTGTTAGGATAACAGGCCCCAAATTTTGTTCCCAGAATAGCTTTTTCATTTCAATGTTATCTAAAGTAATAACTGCAGTTTGATGTTCAATTTTGAGGAGTCTAGCCTCTAGAACAAAAAATTCATAAGCTGCTGGTGCTATTTGAGAACGAGATAGCTCTAGTACTCTATTCCAAAATAGTTGTTCGTTTTCCGTCAT